>CAZLLB010000203.1:0-6148 GCA_964560165.1 uncultured Parvibaculum sp.
CGCTCTTCCTCTGCGTCGGCGTGGTCTATGACCGCATGCACACCCGCGAGATCGCCTTCTACGGCGGCCTGACCAACCGCATGCCGTGGTACGCGGCCGTCTTCCTGCTGTTCACCATGGGCAATGTCGGCCTGCCGGGCACCAGCGGTTTCGTCGGCGAGTTCCTGACGATTATCGGCACGTTCAAGGTCAACACCTGGGTCGGCTTCATCGCCGCCACCGGCGTCATTCTCTCCGCCGCCTATGCGCTCTTCCTTTATCGGCGCATCGTCTTCGGCGTTATCGAGAAGGATGCCTTGAAGAACATTCTCGATCTCAACCGTCGCGAAGTGCTGACGCTCGCGCCGCTGGTCATCGCGACCATTCTATTCGGCATCTATCCGGCGCCGATCCTCAACATCATGGCGGTTTCCGTCCAACACCTGATTACCGATTACACCGCCGCCATCGAGGCGCATCGGATTGCCGAAGTCGGTCATGCTGCGCTCGACGCGGCGCGGCTGATCGCGGTCCGATAGGAAGAGCACATGGAAAACGCGAATCTTCTCCCGGCCTTCGGGCCTGCAATCCCCGAGATGGTGCTCGCCGCCGGCTCCATGCTGCTCCTCATGTATGGCGTCTTCCGCAAGGAAAGCCCGACGTCGCATGTATCTTACGGTGCAGTCGTTCTCTTCATCATCACGGCTTTCCTGATCGCGGGGCAGGGCGACCTTCGCGCTGAAACCTTCAACGGCATGTTTGTCGTCGATCCTTTCACGCGCTTCATCAAGCTCCTCATCCTGCTCGGCGTCGCTGCTGCCGTCATCATGTCGCTTTCCTTCATCCGCCGCGAAGGGATGGATCGTTTCGAGTTCCCCGTCCTCATGTCGTTCGCCGGGCTCGGCATGATGATGATGGTCTCGTCAAACAGCCTCATCGCGCTCTATCTCGGCATCGAGCTGCAAAGCCTCTGCATCTATGTGATGGCGGCCTTCCATCGCGATAACACGCGGTCAAGCGAAGCGGGCCTCAAATATTTCGTCCTCGGCGCTCTGTCGTCCGGGTTGCTGCTTTATGGCTGTTCGCTGGTCTATGGCTTCACCGGCTCGATCGAATTCCAGGCAATCGCCAAAGTGATCGGTTCGGAGAACAACTCGCTAGGCCTCACCTTCGGCCTGGTCTTCATCATGGCGGCGCTGGCGTTCAAGGTTTCCGCCGTGCCGTTCCACATGTGGACGCCGGACGTTTACGAAGGCGCGCCGACGCCAGTGACCTTCTTCATCGCCGGTGCGCCCAAGGTGGCGGCCATGGCGCTGATGTTGCGCATACTTTTCATCATGTTTCCGGGCATCGCGTCCCAGTGGCAGCAGATCGTCGTTTTTATCGCAATCGCCTCCATGGTTCTCGGCGCCTTTGCCGCCATTGGCCAACCGAACATCAAGCGGATGATGGCCTACAGCTCCATCGGCCATATGGGCTATGCGCTGGTGGGCCTCGCTGCGGGCACGACCGATGGCATTCGTGGCGTGCTGGTCTATCTGGCGATTTACCTTGTCATGTATGCAGGTGTTTTCTGCTGCATCATCGCCATGCGTCGCCCGGAGGGTCATGTCGAGTCGATTGCCGATCTGGCGGGGCTTTCGCGTTCGCAACCCATGGTGGCGTTCATCTTCGCGATGCTGATGTTTTCGCTGGCAGGCATCCCACCGCTTGCCGGCTTTTTTGCGAAGTTTTACGTCTTCGCCGCCGCCATGCAGGCTGGTCTTTATTCGCTGGCCGTCATCGGCATCCTGTCGAGCGTGGTCGGCGCATTCTACTATCTGCGCGTCGTCAAGGTGATGTATTTCGACGATCCGGCTCCCGCCTTCATCAGGCCGATGCCGGCTGAGCTGACGGTCGTGCTCGGTCTCTCGGGCTTGTTCACGATGTTCTTCGTCGTCTATCCGGGGCCGTTGATGGCCGGTGCGCAGGCCGCCGCCGCCGCGCTGCTTCTGCCTTGA
The DNA here is from genome assembly GCA_964560165.1 of uncultured Parvibaculum sp. Taxonomy (GTDB): domain Bacteria; phylum Pseudomonadota; class Alphaproteobacteria; order Parvibaculales; family Parvibaculaceae; genus Parvibaculum. The sequence goes on from CAZLLB010000203.1 coordinate 1,980, forward strand.
GCCGGTGACGACGCTTCCTCAAGGCGTCGCCCACAAGGCTTTCGCCGAGATCGACAGCACCAACGAGGAGGCACGCCGCCTCGGCGAAGCTGGCGAGGTGGGGCCTATCTGGATCACCGCAGAGATGCAGACAGCCGGGCGCGGTCGTCGCGGTCGCGCCTGGGCGTCGCCGTCCGGCAACTTCATGGGCACGTTCTTCATGCGCCCGCAGGCATCGCCCCGCAAAGCCGCCGAGCTTTCTTTCGTGGCCGCCGTCGCGGTGCATGACGCCATCGACGGCTTTCTGCCGCCCACGTTGCGCCCCGGCCTCAAACTCAAATGGCCGAACGATCTCCTCCACGATGGCAAGAAGCTGGCGGGCATCCTTCTGGAATCATCGGGCATCGCGGGTGCCGAACTCGCCTGGCTCGCCATCGGCATGGGGATCAATCTCGCGCAGCATCCCGAAAACGTCGAATTCCCGGCCACCTCGCTCGCCGCTCTCGGCGTCATGGACGTAACGCCCGTTCAGGCATTGGAGCGTCTTGCGGCTGCCTTCGATGCGCGCATTCGCCAATGGCGTGATGTACAGGGCTTCGCCGCAATTCGGCAGGCATGGCTCGCCCGCGCCGCCGGTCTTGGCGGGCCGATCATCGTGCGCCTTGCCGATGAGACGTTCGAAGGTGTTTTCGAAAGCCTTGCGCCCGACGGCGCGCTCGAGGTGCGTCTTTCCTCAGGCACACTCAGACACATATCGGCTGGGGATGTGTTCTTTCGTCCTCCAGCGGCTTAGTCTGTACGCATGACATCCTCCACTCAGAAGAATTCCGACGAACTCGTCTTCCTGCCGCTTGGCGGCGCGGGCGAGATCGGCATGAACCTCAACCTCTACGGCTACGGCCCCGAGAAGTCGCGCCAGTGGATCATGGTCGATCTCGGCGTGACCTTCGGCGACGACAGCACCCCCGGCGTCGATCTGATCATGCCGGACACCGCCTATATCGAGAAGCATGCCGAAAATCTCCTCGGCCTCGTGCTGACCCACGCGCATGAAGATCACATCGGCGCGGTTGCTCATCTCTGGCCGCGTCTGCGCTGCCCTGTCTATGCGACGCCCTTCACCGCAACGCTCGTCCGCGCCAAGCTGATGGAAGCGGGTATCGAAAACGAGGTGCCGCTCAACATCATCGCTCTCGGCAGCCGCTTTTCGCTGGGGCCTTTCGACATCGAACTCGTCACCTTGACGCATTCGATCCCTGAGCCGAACGCGCTGGCTATCCGCACGCCGCTCGGCCTCGTCATGCACACGGGCGATTGGAAGATCGACCCGGAGCCGATGCTCGGCGACGACATGGACATCGCGCGTCTCACGGAAATCGGCAATGAAGGCGTCCGCGCCATCGTCTGCGATTCCACCAACGTCTTTTCGCCCGGTACCTCCGGCTCCGAAGCCGATGTCGCGAAGGCGCTGATCGAGGTCGTGCGCGAATGTACAGGCCGTGTCGCGGTCACCACCTTCGCCTCCAACGTCGCCCGCATCGAAAGTATCGCCAAGGCCGCCGCCGCCTGCGACCGCCATGTGATCCTCGTTGGTCGCGCCATGTTCCGTCTCGTCGGTGCCGCGCGCGACGCGGGCTACCTCAAAGACCTCCCGCCTTTTCTCACCGAACATGATGTCGGCTATCTGCCGCACGACAAGGTGCTGCTCATCTGCACCGGCAGCCAGGGCGAGCCTCGCGCGGCGCTTGCCCGCATCGTCGATGACAGCCACCCGAACGTAACTCTGTCGCCCGGCGACACGGTGGTCTTCTCCTCCCGCATCATCCCCGGCAATGAAAGTTCGATCTTCGAGCTTCAGAACACGCTGGCCGAGCGCGGCATTCGCATCATCACCGAGCGGGATCACTTCGTTCACGTCTCCGGCCATCCCTGCCGCGATGAACTCGCGCGCATGTATCAATGGATCAGGCCGGAAGTCTCGATCCCGGTCCATGGCGAAGCGCGCCACCTGGCCGAACATGCAAGGCTGGCCCGCGAGCTTCAGGTGCCGGAAGCAGTCGTCATCCGTAACGGCTTGATGATGCGCATCGCGCCCGGTCCCGCCGAGATCATTGGCGAGGTGCCGTCAGGCCGCATCTATCTCGATGGCGATGTTCTGACCTCCGCCGATGAGGGCGCGGTGCAGGAGCGCCGCAAGCTCGCCTTTGCCGGTTCGGTTTTCGTCAGTCTCGTGCTCGACGGGCAGGGGCAGGTGAGGGGCGAGCCGCAGGTTCGCCTTCACGGCCTGCCCGAGGAAGACAGCAAGGGGCTTTCCTTTGAGGAGCGTGCGCTCGACGCCGTGGATGAGGCACTGAATCGCCTTCCCGCCAAAAAGCGCGGCGATGATGATACAGTTGCCGAATTGGTCCGCCGGTCGGTGCGCGGTTCGATCCGCCGCGAATGGGGCAAGAAGGCGCAGGTTTCCGTTGTGCTGACCCGTATCTAGCAGCGCGTGACGCTGCTAGTCTCACGGGCTCAAAGCGCAAGAGACAGACGAGGTGCCACGATGACCTGGACAGCCGGTTTAGCCATCTACATGGTGACGTGGTGGGTCGTGCTTTTCGCAGTCCTGCCTTTCGGCGTCGTTTCCCAGCATGAGGTCGACTCTCAGCAGAACGGCACCGATCCGGGAGCGCCTATCCGCCCGCTTCTTTTTCGCAAGGCACTGATCACCACCGTAATTGCGGCAATCATCTGGTCTGGAATCGCCTATGTAATCGTCAACAAGCCCATCGGCTTCGACCAGATCCCGTTCATGCCTAAATTCACCGATTGGTCAGCCACGCCGACGACATCGACCACGCCCCAGCCCTGATCCGGGGGCGCAGAGCGCGTCACGCGAATACGGCGCGCAAAAAAGAGTCAAAAAAAAGCAAGGTCCACTTTCGTGGCCTTGCTTCGGTAGTGTTCCCTCTTTGCCGCGCCCTCAAGGGTTTTCCCTCGAAGTCAGCGTTCCCTCCCTAAACTCGGGCCGCGCTTTTCGCGCTATCCCCTTTTATGAGTTGGAATATAGCCAGCCTGCGACACCCTGTCACGCAATTTTATCCTATTGACATAAGTGTTTTGCGCAACTTCCGGAATCGCTGAGAGACCCATCCTTGCGTTTCATTCCACAATCAATTTGATCGCGAAGGCCACCGCGATAATCAGCACGGCTCCCGTTGCCTCGCGCGGACGCCCGGCTAAAATTTTGATTCCGGCATAAGTCAAAAACCCGAGCCCGATGCCGCTTGCGATGGAGAAGGTCAGCGGAATGGCGAGCGCGGTCACAACGGCAGGCACAGCTTCCGTGAGATCGTCCCACTCTATTTCCGCAAGACCCCGCGCCATCAGACAAGCGACGAATAACAGCGCGGGCGCCGTCGCATAGATCGGCACGGCATGTGCGAGCGGCGCGAGAAAGAGACTGGCCAGAAACAGCAGCGCGACAACAGTGGCAGTAAGCCCCGTGCGCCCACCGGCATCCACACCAGCGGCGCTTTCGATATAGCTCGTCGTTGTCGATGTGCCGAGCGCCGCGCCGATGATGCAGGCAGTACTATCGGCCACCATCGCCTTGCGCAAGCGTGGCAGCTTGCCCTCCGCATCAAGCATATTCGCTCGCGCTGCGACGCTGACAAGCGTGCCCGCCGTATCAAGCAGATCGACCAACAGAAACACAAAGACGATGGTGACGAAGCCTGCCTGCACTGCGCTCGAAATATTCATCTGCATGAAAGTCGGCGCGAGCGAAGGCGGCGCGGCGGCGATCCCCTCAAATGGCTGAAAGCCGAGCAGCACCGCGAGTGCCGTCACGCCGAGCACCGAAAGAATGATTGCGCCCGGCACCTTCCGCGCCGCAAGCCCTGCCAATACGATGAAACCGCCCGCCGCGAAAAGCGCAGGCGCCGACAGCTTGCCCAATGTCACCAACGTCGCCGGATCGGCAACCACGATACCCGCATTCTTCAACCCGATAAGCGCGAGGAAAAATCCGATGCCCGCCGCTATGGCGCTTTTCAGCGAACGCGGAATGGAATTGATGAGCCATTCGCGCAAAGGCGAAAGAGATAGTCCAAGAAATAGAACGCCCGAAAGAAACACGCAGCCAAGCGCCGTGCGCCAGTCGCCGCCGAATTGCGGCACGGCGACGAAAGCGAAATAGGCGTTGA
>CAZLLB010000204.1:0-6122 GCA_964560165.1 uncultured Parvibaculum sp.
GCCGACCGTGCACTACAACATGGGCGGCATTCCGACCAATTATCACGGCGAAGTCCTGACGCTGAAAGACGGCAATCCCGATACGGTCGTGCCGGGCCTGATGGCCATTGGCGAGGCGGCTTGCGTCTCGGTTCACGGCGCCAATCGTCTCGGCTCCAATTCGCTGATCGATCTTGTCGTCTTTGGTCGCGCGGCTGGCATGAAGGCGGCCGAGCTGGTCGAACCTGGCCAGCGCCAACCCGAGCTTGCCAAGGATGCGGGGCAGAATTCGCTCGCCCGTCTCGATCATTTCCGCAACGCCAATGGTTCAACGCCGACAGCGGTGCTGCGCGGCCAGATGCAGCGCGCCATGCAGGATGACGTCGCCGTCTTCCGCACCGGCGAGACACTTGAAGCGGGCCGCCAGCGCGTCGCCGAGGTCTTTGCCGCCAAGGCCGATATTCACGTCTCTGATCGTTCGCTGATCTGGAACACCGATCTTATCGAAACGCTCGAATTCGATAATCTGGTCGTTCAGGCGGTTGCCACCGTCGAGGGTGCGGTCGGGCGCAAGGAAAGTCGCGGCGCTCATGCGCGCGAGGATTTCCCCGATCGCGACGACGCGAACTGGATGAAGCACACGCTTTGCTGGGTCGATGGTGAGAGCGGCAAGCCCACCGTCGATTACCGCCCCGTCCATTCCTATACGATGTCGAACGACATCGAATACATCCAGCCGAAAACGCGCGTTTACTAAGCGCGGAGGAAGACACATGGCTCAGTTTTCTCTGCCGAAAAATTCCCGCCCCACCGAGGGTAAGACCTACAAGGCCGAGGGTGCGACGCGGGTCAAGAATTTCCGCATCTATCGCTGGTCGCCTGATGACGGCAAGAATCCGCGCATCGACACCTATGAAGTCGATCTCGATAAATGCGGGCCGATGGTTCTCGACGCGCTGATCAAGATCAAGAACGAGATCGACCAGACGCTGACTTTCCGCCGCTCCTGCCGCGAAGGCATCTGCGGGTCCTGCGCGATGAATATCGACGGGCAGAACACGCTGGCCTGCACGCGCGGCATCGAGGAATGCGGTAGCGGCGATGTGAAGATCTATCCGCTGCCGAGCATGCCCGTCGTCAAGGACCTCGTGCCCGACCTCACCGGCTTTTACGCCCAGCACGCCTCTATCGAGCCCTGGCTTCAGACGAAGTCGCCCGAGCCCGTGAAAGAGTGGAAGCAGAGCCATGACGAGCGCGAAGCGCTTGACGGGCTTTACGAGTGCATCCTTTGCGCCTGCTGCACGACCTCGTGCCCCTCCTATTGGTGGAACGGCAACCGCTATCTCGGCCCGGCGACGCTCCTGCAAGCCTATCGCTGGCTTGCCGACAGCCGCGATGAAGCCAAGGGCGAACGCCTCGACAAGCTCGAAGACCCCTTCCGCCTTTATCGCTGCCACACAATCATGAACTGCGCGCGCGCCTGCCCCAAGGGCTTAAACCCCGCCAAAGCCATCGCCGAAATCAAGAAGATGATGGTCGAACGCCAAGCGTGAGTTGCATCGCCATGGACTACAGAGGCCGCCCAGTGGGCGGCCTTTTTGTTTGGGTTATCGCTTCTCCTCCACCGCCGTCATCCCGGACTTGATCCGGGGTCCACACCACGCCCACCGAATCCGCCGCGTGGGCTTTCGCCGAGGTGACGGCCTTCTATGCGGGCAATCCCGCCCACCCTCACCTAAAGCGCTGGCACAGCCCGAGCACCGAAAAACGAAGCCCCTGCCCATCCTTGACGTGGCCGCTCGACTCACTACTAGCTGGTCCGTCTGCGGAGGATGGAAACACAAATGCTTCGAGCTTTTATCGATCTCATTTTTGATCTTTTGGACGACGCAGCGCAAATTTTTAGATGGCTTCGCGCGAACCCTATCGGCGGATTGGGGCTCCTATTTGTGCTGATCTTTTTGTCCTGGTTTGCCGACCGCTCGCTCATGGGAAGCAAAGTCGTCACTGCTTCTTTCTGGGAGGGCGATCCCGAATCAATCCGTAATTTGATTTGGGCGATAGCGTCAGTCTTCGGCGGGGCGGCAGGCCTTTACGGCCTATACCTCGCGGGACGCCGTACGTCCGCACTGGACCGTCAGGCGCAGGTTGCACATGACCACCGTGTACTCGCCGAGCAGGGGCAGATCACAGAGCGTTTCACGAAGGCCGTAGAGCAACTCGGACATGAGCAGATTGCAGTTCGCCTCGGCGCGATTTATGCGCTTGAGCGTGTGGCCAAAGATAGCGAGCGTGATTTCGAATCCATCATGGAAACATTAGCCGCATATGTGAGGGAAAAATCACCTTGGTCGAAAGGTCGAGGCAACCCTATTGTGCCAGATCCGGATGGATATGTTTCGAAGCCTGAAATTGACATCTCCGCCGCGATTAATGTTCTCGCGCGAAGCATACCGTTCTCACATCGCCAACGCAGAAGAGGAGATCCGTCTCGCATTGATCTTCGAGAAACTAATCTAAGTGGATTGGATTACCCGGGAGCGCAACTATCAGGGTTTCGATTTGATGGAAGCTTTTTTTATGGGGCCGATTTGAGTGAAGCAAATTTTGGCGATGCCGATTTGCGGTTTGCGATTTTCAGTTGCGCGGAAATGCAGATGGTCGACCTAAAAAATGCAGAAATGTACGGTGCTGTTATGAACAATGCGGTTCTCGATGAAGCCCAATGTGACGGTGCGCGCATGCCACAAGTTGACCTCAGTGACGCTGGCCTCCGGGCTGCCAGTTTCAGGGGAGTGGATTTATCTGGCTCGGTATTGGAGAGAGCTAGCATGGCACGTGCCGATTTGTCTGATGCGACTCTTATCGAGGCGAAGTTTAAAAACTGCAACTTTCTATCCGCCTGTATGAGAAATGTGAATTTGGAGAATGCGGAGATATCCGGTGCGAACTTTAAAGGGGTAACCGGTCTGGAGGAAAACGATCTCTCTAATGCAAAATACAATGCTGACAATCCACCGAAAAATGTTCCTGACGGAATAGATCTACCGATTCCCGTTTCGCCCTAGCATTTCATGCTTCTCTCTCACTCCGCCACATACTCCCCGTTAGGCGGCGCATAGCGCATGTGCATTTCCATCGCCGCCTTCAAATCTGCGTAAGTCGAAAACGCGCAATCGTTCCCGCTCGCTTCGATATGAAAATCCGCCCGCGTCTTTCCATGTGTCGCCGCCATCCGCGCGAAGTCGCTGCAATTGGGCGCATAGCGCAGCCAGCGCGTTCCGTCCTTGCGGAAGCCCGCATAGGTCGCCTTGCCGGGCTTGGTCAGGTCGCGGCCCATGGCGATATATGTATCCGGCGCGATCTTCTTCATCAGCCCATGTACCGGCGTCTCGTCGCGCAGGCTGTACACATAGTCCGCGCCCGCCCGCGTCACCGTCACATGCTCAGCATCACCGACACGATTGCCACCCGGATCAAGTTTCCAGACGGCAAAGCGCGCGCCATCCGCGATCGGATAGTCAGCATCGGCAGGCGTGATCAGCGGCGCATTGGAGATGAAGCAGGCTGAGAGCAGGGCGCTCGCGCCGAGCATGGTCAGCCATCGCGCTATCTGCCTGGAGATTTTCGGCATCGGTTCCTCCCCATTTCCCCGCTTCCCGCGCTCATGCTGCACGCCATCGGGCCAAAAAGTAAGGCCCGCGTCTTGAGGAGAGACGCGGGCCATGTATCGCGGGCGGCAGATATGCCGGGGCTCAAGGCTTTCCGGGGCTCCCGCCCATAGCGTGAAAAGGGAGATCACGCTTAAGGTTTGCACCCACGCCAGCTTGTGGCGTGAGTGAAGTCTAGCCTACGAAGTTGAACGGCTGATGAATGAAAGCGGCTCCACAGGGTTAAATAACCGTAATCATCCGCCTACCCCGGAGCTGTTTTGTGCCCTCAGGTCGGGCTTTTCGGCGCGACGGTGCGGATTTTCATATCGGCTTCGCCTTCGGTGAGCGTGCGGAGCCGCTTCACGAATTCGTGGCAATAGCTTTGCGCGAAGTGAAAATCGACCGCCGCGCGATCTTTCCATTCCTCATAGAAAAAGAACACGCCCGGCTCCATCGCATCTTCATAAAGCCAGTAGTTGAGGCAGCCCGCCTCTTCGCGCGAAAGCCTCACCTGGCGTTCGGAAATCTCGAAGAAGTCTTTCCGGTTGCCATCGGGAATTCGCATTCTGCCGGTGATGATGACCATCTTGTCCCCCCTCCTCGATTGGCCTTCAGTCTTGCAGCTTGCGCACACAGGGAAAAGCCCACAGCGGTTTCGCGCTGCGGGCTTTTTTCTTCAAGCGAAAGGGGAGTGTTATTCCGCCGTCTCGCTTGCCTTCACATCGGCTTCGGCTTCCGTCGCAACATCTGCTTTCACGGCGTCTTCGGTCGTCGCCGCTTCGGCATTCACGGCGTCTGTGGCCGTCACGGCGTCGGCAGTCGTGGGAACGGCAGGCGCTGCATCCTCAACCGGCAGTGTCTCGACGGTGCCGGCATCAACGGCGGCATCGGCTGCCAGCGCGATGCCCGGTGCCATGGCGATGAGGGCGGCGGCAAGAATGGTGTTGCGCATCTTGGACATGTTCGTTCCTTCCATATTGATTTCGCTTCGATCCCGATCAGGTCGCGCCGGGATCAACGAAGCCAAGTCTGGCGTTTCGAACCTGAACCCAATGTGAATGGCAGTGTGGGGCTTCGTTCATCCACCCGCATTCGCCTTCGAACCGTCCATGTCGTCCGTACAAGTCTTTTCTCGAAACATCGCACAAAAGAAAACCCGCGCGCTCGGGAGAGCGCGCGGGTTGCGGCATGTGATGGAAACAGGTTTGCCGGTTTCGGCTTACTGCTTCTGCTCGTCTGAAGGAGCGGCCGGCGTCGTGTCGCCAGGAGCGGCTTCCGTCGGGCCGGATTCCGGCTCGGCAGGCGTTGCTTCAGGCGTGGCTTCGGGAGCAGGCGTGGCTTCAGGTGTCGCTTCAGGAGCGGTTGTCTCGGCGGGCGCCATTTCGGATGTGGCGGGCGCCATGGCATCAGGTGCCGGTGCCTTGTTCGTCAGCTTGTAGCCGACCAGCAAAACCACCGCGATCACGATGACGGCGATAATGACTTTCACGGTATTGGACATTTTTTTTCCTCTTACCCAGTGTTCCTAGGTCGGTGATGTGAGCCGGGCGCGATTTCCCCGTGCCCGTCAGGTCCCCGGCGAATCCCCAGGGTCACCCGCTGTGGATGCTAGTCGAATGGCGGCGAAGCGCCACTGTGAAACGACGCCGTGGCGGTGCTTTTATTTCGCCGCCGAACCCAAAAAGCCCTTGAGCGTTGAAAAATTCAACGCCGCCAGCGAATTAGAGGCAGCAAGCCTTGCTCGCGGCACCCGCAGCGCGCTAATTAAAAGCTAACAAAAATCGCGCCTCCGGCCCGCAATCGTCCGTGAGACGCACGTAACTCCAGCATTGCGAGGAAAGCCTGATGGTCAAGGAACTGACGCATTTTATCGGCGGCAAGCATGTGAAGGGTGCAAGCGGCCGCTTTCACGATGTGACGAACCCCAATACCGGCGAAGTCACGGCGCGCACGCCGCTCGCGTCAGCTTCGGAGCTTCGCGCGGCGGTTGACGCTGCGGCAAATGCCTTTCCGGCCTGGGCGGCGGTCAATCCGCAGCGTCGCGCTCGCGTCATGTTCGAGTTCAAGCGCTTGCTTGAAGCGAATATGGATGAGCTTGCCGCCATGCTTTCGGCAGAGCATGGAAAAGTGCTGGCCGATGCGCGCGGCGATGTGCAGCGTGGTCTTGAGGTCATCGAATTTGCTTGCGGCATTCCCCATTTGCAAAAAGGTGAATATACCGAAGGCGCTGGCCCCGGCATCGACATGTATTCGATGCGCCAGCCGCTCGGCGTTGTCGCAGGCATCACGCCGTTCAATTTTCCGGCCATGATCCCCATGTGGATGTTCGGTGTCGCTATCGCCTGCGGCAACACTTTCATTCTCAAGCCGTCCGAAAAAGACCCCTCCCTTCCGATCCGCCTCGGCGAGCTTTTTCTTGAGGCGGGCGCGCCTGCCGGTGTGCTCAACGTCGTCAATGGCGACAAGGAAGCGGTCGATGCGATCCTCATC
>CAZLLB010000205.1:0-6088 GCA_964560165.1 uncultured Parvibaculum sp.
TCGTCGTCGCGGGGCTCATCGAACTTACTGTGGCGGGCGAAACAAAACGGCTGACCGCGGGCGATGCCTATTATTTCGACTCGCGTTTACCGCATCGTTGGCGCAATACGGGCACCATCGAATGTGTCATCGTTTCCGCCTGCACACCGCCCAGCTTCTAGAGTTGTCGAATGAAATCTCTCAATGCCCTTCTGCGTGAACCCGGCCTCATTCTCGCACCCGGCGCTTACGATGCGCTGTCGGCGAAAATTGCTGCACAGGCGGGCGCATCCGCCGTCTATATGACGGGTTTTGGCTTGGCGGGCAGTCATCTCGGGCTTCCCGATATCGGCCTGATGAGCGGCTCGGAAATGACCGAGCGCGTCCGTGCGATGAGCGCGGCCTGCGCGCCTGCGCCGCTGATCGCCGATGGCGACAACGGTCATGGCGGACCGCTCAATGCGGCGCGCCTTGCGGTGCTTTATGAGCAGGCGGGCGCGCAATGTATCCAGATCGAGGATCAGGTTTTCCCCAAACGCTGCGGCCATATGGAAGGCAAGGAAGTCATCTCCATGACGGATGCGGCGCAGAAGATCGCGGCTGCCGCCGACGCGCGCTCATCGAAGGATTTCAAGATCATGGCGCGCACGGATGCGCGGGCAACTCACGATCTCGATGAGGCGCTACGGCGCGGCGAGGCTTTCCTGAAAGCGGGTGCCGACATTCTCTTCATCGAAGCGCCGCGCGACATGAAGGAACTCGAAAAGGTCGCATCGACGTTCAAGGGCGTGCCGCTGCTCGCCAATATGGTCGAAGACGGCAAGACGCCTTATCTGACGGCAAAAGTGCTTGAAGAACTTGGCTTCAAGATTGCGATCTTCCCCGTCGCGGCGCTGCTTGCGGTGACGAAAAGATTGCAGGATGTCTATGCGACGCTGCTGAAGGGCGAGGGCGTTGCGGCGGACGAAACGCGCGTGACCTTCCAGCGCTACAATGAAATCGTCGGCCTGCCCGAGCTTCTCGCCAGCGCCGCGAAGATTGCCGGAGATGAGAAATAATGCCGAGCTGGTCGAATATCCTCAAGCGCATTGCGGCAGGCGAAACAGAAAAAGCCCCACCGCATGTCGAGGCGCTGAAACTCTATGCGGGCAAGCTCACGGTGCTGGAGCCGGGCCGCATTCGCTATGACTGGACGGTCGATCCGCAGTTCCTCAATCCGGTCGCGGTCTTCGGCGGCTACCTCGCGACACTCGCCGATCAGACTTGTTCTTTCGCGCTGATGACGCTGCTGCGGGACGACCAGAACTTCACGACCAGCGATTTGCAGATGCACTTCTTCCGCCCCGTGACAAGCGGGCTGCTCGCTTGCGAAGGCCATGTGGTGAACGTGTCGAAGACGCAAGCCTATGTCGAGGCGACATTCACCAATGGCGACGGCAAGATGGCGCTGAAGGCCCGCGCGGTGGAACGGATTATTCCGGTGTGAAATGCGAAAGCTAGTTAAGCGGATTGACGGGGGTGCCTTCTAGTCTCGTGCCCCTAATTAGATTTCTTACTTCTTCAATATCGCAGTCGGGGCCGCAGGTGATTTTTGTTAGATCGAACCTGCCGTACGGAGTGTTTTGCGCCAGTTGGACTGGCCAATACTCATGCGTGCCGTCGCTTTTGACGTCGTCTATTCCGCATTTATATCGCTTAATGAGGAAACGAATTTCATCTTCTAGGGTGAGTGTGGATGGTAGGTAGAATGCTCCAATTTTTGACACCGTCCATGGAATGAAAGGAGCATCCCCATTAGCCCCGACCCGGAGTAGATTGTTAACTTGTTTGAGAAATTGCCGTGCTGGCGATTGGTAATTTATGGATCTAAGATCTCCCGCGGTTGTTATCGTAATGTTGAAATGCAACTGAACACCACGGTTTTGATTTCCAAAAACGGACCACAAAGAAGCTTGAGCATTGGTATTTTCTCGCGTGAGGGAAATGTAGAAGAGATCTTTTGATAATTCTCGATAGTATGCTGGGCCGTCTGAATCATCTGTATACCCTTTGAAATTGTGATCTTCTGCAAATTGATCCAGCTCACCCTGGCCAAGCCTCTTGGAGATTGTGTATAGGCGAAGTTCGTTCGTTTTTGAGATACTTTTTAGCGCGGCAAGGGATGTGAAATGGACTAGGCCAGTCGGGAAGCTTTCTCGGGGGAACATAAAGTCGAAAATAGCTGAAGAAATTCGCTTATTGTTTCCAGTGCACTCCACTGTAAATTTGGGTCTCGCTATTAGTTCTGCCGGGTCAGCATTGATGTTTAACTTATGCTGACGTGCCACGTCGTTTATCGCGTCGGCGACAGCGCGCCTTACTAAATATTCTGCGGGCAACAGGTTTTCCATTTCTCTACTCCACCCACTTCGCGATTGCCGATTTCAACTCACCTGACTTCCGCAAATCCTCAAGCCACGCATCGACGCGCGCTTTCAGTTCCGCATCCTTCGGCATAAAATAAGCCTTCTCCGCATGGTCGAAAGGAGCGTCGGGGTGGAGTGCGCAGAGGGTGGGGTTGATCTTTGCCTGGAGCCGCGTCTCTATCGCGTCCGTGATCATCAAATCCGCGCGGCCTTCGACGATTTCGCGGAAGATCGTCGTGTTATCGGGATGCAGCGTGATCGTCGCGACGTGGATGTGGGCGCGGGCGAATTTTTCGTTGGTGCCGCCGGGATTGACGACGAGGCGGACGCCTTTGCGGTCGATCTGTTCGAGGGTCTGGAAGCGCGCAGCGTTGGTGCAAAGCGTGATCGGGGTCTTGCCGTCGCTCATTACGGGCGCAGAAAAAAGCCCGATTTCGGCGCGTGCCGCCGTCACCGAAACACCGCCCATAGCTATGTCGAAGCGGTCCGCCGCGAGGTCGGTGGAGAGGGAGGGCCAGCTTGTATGGATGAAGACGGGGCGCAGCCCAAGGCTGGCGGCGAGATTGCGCCCGAGATCGACATCGAGGCCACGGAAGGTGCCGGTGGCGGGATCAAGGGCGGAAAAGGGCCGGTAATCGCCGGTGAGGCCGATGCGCAATGTGCCTGAAACCTCGGCCTTCTCAAGGGTTTCGCCAGCCTGAAGGCTTTGGGGCACCGCGAGCAACAGGGCACAGAGGAGAGCGGAAATGAGGCGCATGAGCGTCGAAAGCCTTTGTTGCCGAACGTTGTGAAAGTTGCCGTCCCGTTGTTGTTATTGTCGAGCCAGACGCCAGCGTGATGGTTGCCTGCAATCGGGCAAGGAAGCGGCTGCATTTGTCCACGCCTGTTTAACAAACAGAACAGAGGCGGGACAGGCGGGAATAAACTCCGGTTGTCACCCCGGGCTTGTTCCGGGGTCCAGAGCCGCAGGTTCGGAGGTTGACGCTTCTGGATCCCGGCACAAGGCCGGGATGACATCTATGGATGATGAAGCGCTGTCCGCTCATTCAGCCCCGCAATGACAAATCCCCGCTTTACTGGACTGTTAAGGGTGCCCCTGATAGAAACCGGGCCCATGGAATACGAGATGATCGAGATGCGCCACATACCTGCTTTCGGGCCGCGAATTAGTGGCCCGGCTTTTCGCTGAGGGGTCGGACGGGCTCCGTTGACGCGATTGGCCGGGACTGCGCCAAACCGACAGATGAAGCCCCGAACGCCGAGAGCTGACATGGCCACCGATTCCGATAGCAAATCCGAGACGCCCGCAGGCCGCGATTACCGCGAAACGATTTTCCTGCCCGAAACGCCTTTTCCCATGAAAGCGGGCCTGCCCGACCGCGAGCCGCAATGGCTGGCGCGCTGGGAGAAGATGGACCTCTATAAGCGCCTGCGCACCGAGGCCAAGGGCCGCGAGACCTTCACGCTGCATGACGGCCCGCCCTATGCCAATGGCGACATCCATATCGGCCATGCGCTGAACAAGACGCTGAAAGACATCATCGTCCGCTCGCAGCAGATGATGGGCAAGGACGCGGCCTATGTGCCGGGCTGGGATTGCCACGGGCTTCCGATCGAATGGAAGATCGAGGAGAAGTATCGCAAAAAAGGTCAGAACAAGGACGAAGTGCCGCCGCTGGAATTCCGCCGCGAATGCCGCGAATTCGCGCAGCATTGGGTCGATGTGCAGCGCGAACAGTTCAAGCGTCTAGGCATCGGCGGCGAGTGGGATAATCCCTACCTCACCATGACCTTCGACGCCGAAGCAGCCATCGTGAAGGAATTCCAGAAATTCCTGATGAACGGTTCGCTTTATCGCGGCTCGAAGCCGGTGATGTGGTCGGTTGTTGAAAAGACGGCGCTGGCGGAAGCCGAGGTTGAATATCAGGATCATCAGTCACGCACGATCTGGGTGCGGTTTCCGGTGGTGAAGGGCGCGGACGAGTTGAAGGCCGCCACCATCGTCATCTGGACGACGACGCCCTGGACGATCCCGGCCAATCGCGCCATCTCCTATTCGCCCAAGATCGCTTACGGCATCTATGAAGTGAAGGCGCTGGCGGAATATTCGCGCGCCACCGTGGGCGAAAAGATCGTGCTGGCTGACAGCCTCGCCGAAACCGTGCGGGCCGACGCCAAGATCGCCGAATGGACGCGGCTTGGCGATGCGCCGTCGCTTGACGGCGTGGTCTGCGCCCACCCCTTCCGCAGCCAAGGCTACGAATTCGACGTGCCGTTGCTCGCGGGCGACCATGTGACGGAAGAGGCGGGCACGGGTTTTGTGCACACCGCGCCGGGTCATGGTCAGGACGACTATATGATCTGGGTACAGAATTTCGGCCAGAAGGGCATTCCGGAGACGGTGAATGAAGAGGGCGTCTATTATGATGACGTGCCGCTTTTTGCAGGGAAGTTCGTGCTGACGCGGCAGGGCAAGGAAGGCACGGCCAATGCCGCTGTCATCGACGCGCTGATCGAGGCGGGTGCGCTGCTGGCGCAAGGCAAGGTCACACATTCCTATCCGCATAGCTGGCGCTCGAAAGCGCCGCTGATCTTCCGCAACACCGCGCAATGGTTCGTCTCGATGGACGCGCCCATTCCGACGGCGGGCGGTGCGAAACTGCGCGATGTGGCGCTTGCCGAAATCGACAAGACGCGCTGGGTGCCGCCGCGTGGCCGCAACCGCATTCATGCGATGGTCGAGGGCCGCCCGGACTGGGTGCTATCGCGCCAACGCGCCTGGGGCGTGCCGCTGACGCTGTTTGTGCATAAGGGCGACGGCTCGCTGCTGCGTGACGAGGCGGTCAATGCCCGCGTGGTCGATGCGGTCGCCATCGAAGGCGCGGATGCGTGGTTTGAAAAGCCGGTGAGCTATTTCTTTGAGGGAACGAACTACAAACCCGACGATTATGAGAAGGTGAACGATATTCTCGACGTCTGGTTCGATAGCGGTTCGACACATGCTTTCGTGCTTGAAGCACGCGGGATGCCGACGCCTGCCGACCTTTATCTGGAAGGCTCCGACCAGCATCGCGGCTGGTTCCAGTCGTCATTGCTGGAAAGCTGCGGCACGCGCGGCCATGCGCCCTATAAACAAGTGCTGACGCATGGCATGACGCTGACTGACAAGGGCACGAAAATGTCGAAGTCGCTCGGCAATGCCGTCGAGCCATCGACCATCATCAAGCAGAACGGCGCGGATATTCTGCGCCTCTGGGTGGCGTCCACCGACTATTGGGATGATCACTCGATCGGCGCTGAAATCCTGAAATCGAATGTCGAAGCCTATCGCAAGCTGCGCAATACGTTCCGCTATCTGCTGGGCAATCTCGCAGGCTTTGATGAGGCCGAGCGTGTCGCCGTCGCCGATATGCCCGAGCTTGAACGCGCGATCCTGCACAAGCTCGCTGAACTCGATGAGCTGGTGCGCAAGGCTTATGACGATTACGACTTCAAACGCATCTTCCATGCGCTGTCGAACTTCATGAATATCGACCTGTCGGCTTTCTATTTCGATATTCGCAAGGATGCTCTTTATTGCGACGCGCCGTCTTCGCTGCGCCGCCGCGCCTGCCGCACCGTGCTGCATGAGCTTTTCATGTCGCTCACCGCATGGTTCGCGCCGATCCTCTGCTTCACGGCGGAAGAAGTGTGGCTGACGCGGT
>CAZLLB010000206.1:0-6007 GCA_964560165.1 uncultured Parvibaculum sp.
GCTTGATGAATTCCGGGTCGAGCCCGCGCGCCCCGCGATATTTGCTGTTGAGCGCTGCGTCCGCCCCGCCGCCGACATTCTGCTGTGCGAAATCGCCGGACCCCGATCCGCCGATGCGCGCCGTCGCCGAAATCTCCGTGCCCGAAAGCTGCGCCACGATCCGCTCGATCGGTCCGCCCGGCGCAAATTGCACCAGCAGAAAACTCAAGAACATGATGCCGAGAATGGTCGGCACCATGAGAGCCACGCGCCGGATGATATAGGCCGCCATCGCTACCCCTTGAGCTTCAGCTTGGCGGCGCGGGCCGCATCGACCCACCAGGTCTGTTCGACGGCGCGGTCATAAAGCGCCGCCACCTTGGGCCGGTCATATATATCCCAATAGGCCAGCGTATAGCTCGCCTTGTTCCATTGCGGCACCCAATATTGTCCGGCCCGGAGCACCCGGTCGAGCGCGCGCGCCGCCACAATCTGTTCCGCCCTTGTCTCCGCCGCGATCACCGTCTCGATCAGCGCATCCACGGCGGGATTGTCGATGCCGCATAGATTGCGGCTGCCCGGCTCCTTGCCGTAGTCGGAATTCCAGTAGCCGCGCATTTCTATGCCGGGTGTGAGCCCGAGCGAATAGCGCTGCACGGTGAGATCGAAATCATAGGATTTGATCCGGTCCTGAAACTGCGCGGAATCGACCAGCCGCGATTTCGCCTCGATGCCGATGAGCCGGAGGTTCTTGGCATAAGGCCCCTCGACGCGCTGGAACACGGGGTCGTCGCCGAGAAATTCCACCGTCAGCGCCTCGCCCTTGGCATTGCGCCGCATGCCGCCGTCGATTTTCCAGCCCGCCTCGTCGAGAAGCTGCGCCGCGCGGCGCAGCAGCTTGCGGTCCTGCCCCGACCCATCGCTCACCGGCGCGGCCACCGCAGGCCCGAAGACGGCAGGCGAGAGCTTGTCGCGGAAAGGTTCGAGCAGCTTCAACTCTGCCGCGCTCGGGCTTCCTTCCGCCCGCATCGGCGAGTTTTCAAAGAAACTCGATGTCCGCCTGTAAAGCCCATAGAAAAGGTTCTTGTTGGTCCATTCAAAATCAAACGCGAGCGTCAGCGCCTCGCGCACGCGCGGATCGGAAAATTTCGTCCGCCGCGCATTGATGAACCACCCCTGTGCGCCTGAGGGCGTATGGTCGGGCAGCGTCGCCAGCTTGACGCGCCCGTCCTTCACGGCGGGAAAATTATATTGCGTCGCCCAGACCTTCGACGTGAATTCCTCGCGAAAGAGATAGTGCCCGGCGCTGAAGGCTTCAAAGCCCGCCGTCCTGTCGCGATAGAATTCAAATCGTATGCGGTCGAAATTCCAGCTCCCCACATTCACATTGAGATCGCGCGCCCAATAATCCGCCACGCGCTCATAGGTGATGTTGTCGCCCGCCTTGAACTTGCCGATCCTGTAAGGCCCGCTCGCCAGCGGCGGCTCCAGCGTCGTCGCCTCGAACTTGTTCTTGCTGTAATAAGCCTTGGAAAAAATCGGCAGCGTCCCCGCGATAAAGATCGGCAGATCGCGCGTCTGCTTGCCGGTGAACGTCACGACGAGCGTGCGCGCATCAAGCGCCTCGGCCTTTTTCATCTCGCGCAGATTGAGCGAAATCAGCGGATGGCCTTTTTCCTTCAGCAGCATGAATGAAAACGCCGCATCCTCCGCCGTGAGCTTCGACCCGTCATGAAAACGCGCCGCCTCGCGCAGACGGAAAACCAGCTTGTCGCCTTTCTCGCGCACCTCGACGCTTTCAGCCACAAGCCCGTAAACCGCATCCGGCTCGTCATAGGCGCGCACCATCAGCGTATCGAAAACGAAATCGAGCCGCGACGGCGCATTGCCTTTGAGGATATATCCGTTGAGCGTATCGAAGGTCAGCAGCGAGGCATTATAAGCGGCCACCGACGGCATCTCCGACAATGTGCCGCCCTTGGGCGCGTCCGGGTTCACATAGTCGAAATGCTTGAAGCCTTGTGGGTATTTCAACTCGCCGAAAATCGAAAGCCCGTGGCGCGGGCCCATATCGACGCCCGCCGTCTGCGCCTCTACGCGCAAGGGCCGCAGCAACGCTGATGCAGACGCGGCCCCCATCAGCCCGAGAACCGTCCGCCGCGCAAATCGCCCTTGCTCGCTCATGGTTTCGTCGGCGCTTTCGTCGCGGCCTTGCCCTTGGCATCGGCCCACCAGAGATCGGGAAAGCCGATCGAATAATCAGGCGTCGGCGTCGGATGCCCAAGCCGCGCCCAATAGGCGACGCGCTCGAACGGCGAATACCATTGCGGCACCACATAATGCCGCCATAGCAGCACCCGGTCGAGCGCATGCGTCGCCGTCAGCAGTTCTTCGCGGCTCTTGGCAAAGATCACGCGGTCGATCAGCGCCTCGATCGCCGGATCGCAAATGCCGATCACATTGCGCGTGCCCGGTGCCTTGGCCGCTGCGCAGCCCCAGAATTCGCGCTGCTCATTGCCCGGCGAGAGCGATTGTGGAAACGACTGCACAATAATATCGAAGTCGCGATTATCGACGCGGTTCTGATATTGCGGCGTATCGACAGTGCGCAGCGTCACTTTAACGCCGAGCCGCTCCAGCGCTTGCTTATAGGGCGCAACCACACGCTCAAACATCGGATCGACCAGCAGAAATTCCACGGCAAGCGGTTCGCCCTTGGCGTTGACGCGCACACCATTGGTGATTTTCCATCCCGCCGCGTCGAGCAGCTCCGCCGCTTTGCGCAGATTGGCGCGATTGTTTCCCGAGCCATCCGTTTTCGGATTGCTGTAAGCCTGCGTGAAAAGTGCTGGCGGCAAGTCTTTGCGGAAAGGCTCAAGCAGCGCCAGCTCCGCGCCCTTGGGCACGCCGCTCGACGCCAACTCGCTATTTTCAAAATAGCTGCCGGTGCGCGCATATTGCCCGTAGAAGAGCGTCTTGTTCTGCCACTCGAAATCGAAAGCCCAATTGAAGGCTTCGCGCACGCGCTCATCCTTGAAAATATCGCGCCGCAGATTGAAGGCGAAGCTCTGCATCCCCGTGCCATTGCGCGTGCGCAGCTTCTCGCGCAGCACGCGCCCGTCTTTCACCGCCGGAATGTCGTAGCCCGTCGCCCAGTTCTTGGCGCTGTTCTCAAGACGCAGATCTACCCGGTCGCCCTTGAACGCCTCGAAGGCAATGGTCGGATCGCCGTAATATTCAAAGCGCAGCAGATCGAAATTATTTGTGCCGACCTTCACCGGCAGATCCTTCGCCCAATAATCCTTCACGCGCTCATAGGTGATCGAGCGCCCCGGCACCACCTTGGCGATGCGATAGGGCCCGCTGCCCACCGGCGCATCGAGCGTCGTCTGGCTGATGTCGCGTTGGCGGCCTTTGGCATCCTTGGCCAGCCAGTAATGTTTCGCCAGCACCGGCATCTGGCCGACGATTTGCGGCAGCTCTCGGTTGCCCTTCATCGAAAAACTGAAACGCACCTTGTTGGGCGCAATCACTTGCGCCTTTGTCACGTCGCGATAATAGCCCGCATAAGGCGGAAATATTTTCTTCAGCGTCTCAAAGCTCCAGACAACGTCCTCCGCCGTCACCGGCTTGCCGTCGTTGAAGCGCGCTGCCTTGCGCAAGGTGAAGGTCACGGATGAAAAATCGGCGGGGTAGGAAAGGCTTTCGGCGATCAGCCCATATTCCGCACCCGGCTCGTCAAGGCTCGGCTCAAGCAGAGTGTCGTAGATCAACGTCGCGCCCGCCGCCACCTGCCCCTTGATGATGAAGGGATTGAGACTGTCGAAAGTGCCAAGGGCCGCATAGCGCAATTCGCCGCCCTTGGGCGCATCCGGGTTCACATAGTCGAAGCGTTTGAAATCCGGCCCGTATTTGAGATCGCCAAAGAGCGACGTGCCATGCCGTTCGGCATCGGCGGCGCGCGCCTGTCCGGCCAGCGGTCCGGCAAGAAAAACGACGGCAAGCGCCGACACGAAAAGCGCCACGACGCGCCCGGCTCTGGCTTGCCTCATTGATCCTCCACACCGCTCATGCACTCTGCGTATTGCGAGAGTTTCGCTTGCATTGTGGCCATTTTTTGCCGCCAGCGCGAGCTTGTTCCCGCGTCTCGAAGGGCGAGGCGACCCATCCCTCCCCGTGCCGCCGTCATTGCGAGCGTAGCGAAGCAATCCAGAAGCGGCGAGGACTGGATTGCTTCGGGCAAAGAGCCCTCGCAATGACGATGAAGTGATTGGATGGATATTCGTCCTGAGGAGCAGGCAAAGCCCGCGTCTCGAAGGGCGCGGCCCCAGCGCATCCTCACAACTCCCCGCCCCAACAAAAAAGCGCCCGGAAATCTCCGGGCGCTTCTGTCATCGGACTGGACCGAAGGCTCAGGGTTTGGCTGCTTCGGGCTTGGCTGCCTCCGGCTTCGCGTCAGCAGGCTTTGCCTCGGCTGGCGCGGTGGCGGGAGCCGCCTCGACCTTCGGCAGCGGCACGTTCGAGCCCAGCGTGTTCAGAAAGACAATCAGGTCAGCGCGCTGTTGCGGGTCCTTGATGCCTGCAAAGGACATCGCCGTGCCCGAAATATAGCCGCGCGGATTTTCGATGAAGTGGAACAGCTCCTCGAAGGTCCAGTCGCCGCCATGCTTCTTCATGCCGTCCGAATAGCCAAAGCCCGCCGCGCTCGCGACCTTGCGGCCGACAACGTCATAGAGGTCGGGGCCGATCTTGGCGCCAGCGCCTTCCTTGAGATTGTGGCAGGCGGCGCATTTCTTCGATTGTTTTTCACCGGCGGCGGCATCCGCCTTGGCGAGCAGCACGGGCAGCGGCTCGACCGGCGCCGCCGGGGCGGCTTCGGCCACCGCGCCTTCGGCCACCACGCCTTCAACGACGAAGGATTTGGGGTTGGCTTCATGCGTCTCGTAAATGATCTCGGCGGCGTTTTTCACGCCGAGCACGAGGAGCAGCGAAAAAAGAACTGCGCCCGCAATTTTGTTGAGTTCGAAACTATCCATTTGCTCGTGCCGCCGGAATTCAGAGTGGGCCATATTTCAGGCTGGGGAAAAAGGGTCGCTGAAGGCAGGATAACGGTTCGCCGATCCGGCCAGAACCCCCATAATTCGCGCGGAGATTAGCCGCTTCCGCGCCCGCGCTGCAAGCCGTATAAGACGCGAAGCGGGGCAAGCTGAAATCCCCGTGCGTGAGCCTTAAAAAGCGAGGCAAATTGCGGCGATCCGTCGCAGCAAAGAGGCCGCTCGCAGCCGGGGCCGGGGGAGCTTGATGCCAAATCCGAATCCAAACCCGATTCCAAACCCGATTATCGTGATTCCCGCCCGCATGGCCTCAACCCGCCTGCCCGGCAAGCCTCTGGCCGATATAGCGGGCCTGCCGATGATCGTTCAGGTCTGGGCCCGCGCCCGCGAGGCTGGTCTTGGCCGCGTCGTCGTCGCCGCCGCCGAGGCTGAAATCGCCGAGGCCGTCCGCGCCGCAGGCGGCGAGGCCGTGCTGACCGACCCCGATCTGCCCTCAGGCTCCGATCGCATCTGGCAGGCATTGGGCGAGGTTGACCCCGAAGGCCGCCACGATGTCATCGTCAATGTGCAGGGCGACCTGCCGACGCTCGATCCGCGCCTCATCCGCACCGCCGCCGAGGCGCTGGCAAGCGCGCGCGCCGATATTTCGACGCTGGCCGCCGAAATCAAGGTCGAGGAAGAGCGCACCAATCCCAACGTCGTCAAGGCGGTCATCGCGTTTCGCGAGGGTCAGCGCGCGGGCAGGGGGCTTTATTTCACCCGCGCCACCGCGCCCTCCGGCGAAGGCCCGCATTATCATCACATCGGCCTTTATGCCTACACGCGCACGGCGCTTGCCCGCTTTGTCGCCCTGCCGCCATCGCCGCTCGAAAAGCGCGAGAAGCTTGAGCAGTTGCGCGCGCTTGAGGCGGGCATGAGTGTCGAGGTGGCGCTCGTTGACACCGTTCCGCTCGGTGTCGATACTCCCGCCGACC
>CAZLLB010000207.1:0-1559 GCA_964560165.1 uncultured Parvibaculum sp.
GCATCGCTCAGCGACTCAATCCACGCGAACGCATTGGAAAACCTTATAATCAGCAGATAGTTGGGCGGCAAGCTGCGCGGCTTGCCGGCTCATTGCCGCGCGGGCTTTCTTTTCCACTCGCACCGCGTTAACGATTGCCTGTCGCAGTCGGAGTTAAAGCCATGAACGCGCCTCAGACCCAAAGCCGGACTGTCGAGACTTCGCTGACTGAGGGATTGGTAGCGCTGATCCGGCGCAAACCGATCACTCAATCCGATCTCGACACGGCGGCGCTATTCACACTGGACGCCGTCGCTAACGTGCTGGCGGGGCGCAATTCGGCGCCGGGCGAGGTGTTGCTAAAGTGGTGGCATTCGCGAGCAAGTTCGAATGTTGCGCCGGACCCCGCTCGCCTCGCCTTTCTTATGGGCGGCCTTTGCCACATTCTCGAAACCGATGATCTCCATCGTGAATCGGTGGTGCATCCGGGCTGTGTGGTCATTCCGGCAGCATGGGCACTGGCGGAGGAACATCGGACGTCAGGGCAAGCATTTCTGACCGCTGTGCTGCAGGGCTTCGAAGCAACAGCCCGGGTCGGCATGGCCGTCGGCCCCGCGCATTATCGTATTTGGCATAATACTGCGACCTGTGGGCCTTATGGATCTGCCATGGCTTCCGCCGCGTTGCTTGATCTTACCGACGCGCAAGCCGTTCATGCACTCGGCAATGCGGGCACACAGTCGGCGGGCCTTTGGCAGTTTCTCGAGACTGGCGCAATGACCAAACACCTTCATGCGGGCCATGCCGCCGAGGCAGGTCTCAAGGCCGCTGAGCTTGCCGCTTTCGGCTTCACGGGTCCGGCACGCATTCTCGAAGGCGACAAAGGCTTCTTTCGCGCCGCCTGCCCCGACGCAGTGCCGGAGATGGTTCTGGCTGCACCTAATGCGCCCTGGCAGCTTGTGCGCACCTCGATCAAACCTTGGCCGTCCTGCCGTCACACGCACCCGACGATTGATGCTGGCGAAGAGCTGCGTCTGCTTCTGGGTACGAGAACGACAGATGATATCGGCTCCATCCACATCGGCACGTATCAAGCCGCAGTCGATGTTTGTGATCGTCCCGTCGCTACCAGCGATTACGAAGCCAAATTCTCACTCCAGCATTCGGTGGCGGCTGCACTGCTTTATCCGAAGGTGGATTTCGACGCCTTCGATGCGGCGGCGCGCACACGCTGTGCCGACCTCGCGCTGCGCGTCGAGGTTGCGGCAGAAGAACCCTATCGCTCTGCTTATCCTCGAGCATGGGGTGGCAACGTCAAATTGACCTTGCGCGACGGAACTGTGCTTGAGGCCGCGCGGACGAATGCCAAGGGCGACCCCGAGGCACCGTTATCACCCGACGAAATGGTGACCAAGGCGCGAATGCTCTTGGCGCACGGAGGTGTTCGCGAGCCGGAACGCCTTATCGACGGCATTCTCGGTCTCGCGGCGGACGGTCGGCTACCCAGCCTGACCTTATTCTGAAGGCTGGGTTCTGAAGGCTCGAAATACTCGTTCAGCCCGCCGCTTTTTCCATGAGTG
>CAZLLB010000207.1:1569-5905 GCA_964560165.1 uncultured Parvibaculum sp.
ATAGGCTTGCCCCGCAAAACCGCCGACAAATGGCAACCAGATGGACGCGGTTCGCCATAGCAGAGGCGACTTGCGCTTTTCGGAAACGACAGGTGCCGAGATAACAGGCGCGACCGGCGCTTGAGCCGGAAAGGCTTGGGCGACAGGCGCTGGTTCGGCCTGTTGCTCAGCTGCGGGAGTTACGCCGCCGCCATGGCCCGCTGCGTAGGCTATTGCCGCCGGAGCCGTTGTTTCCATGCCATCGAACGCCAGAACGCCGCGGCGCTCCCTGAGGAAAAGTACAAACATATAGGCGCAGAGCACTGCGAGCAGGCTCAACGGAATCCAGGTTGATGTCAGATCTACCGGCAACACGACTTACTCCCCCCATTTACTTTCACGGGAACGTGATCGTGAACACGTTCCATCTCTTCGAGCCTTGATGCTCAAGGGTTTGACACCCAATTGTGTGCCATTCTGGCAAGCATTGAGCCCGCTGGCAAAAGAGAATTGCGGGTAAATGCTTCGGTCGAGCTAACTATCTGCTTGTCGCCTCCCGCCCCACAGTCTAGAACCCCTGACGCTCGAAGCGCCGCACCCGACCCGTGGACTTCCAGGCCGCGTTCGAGGCGTCCTGCCTGCCCCCTTCTGTGGGCAGGCTTTTCAAGCAGGATGGCGTGTATATGGCAGATGCGGTGCGTTCCCGACAGTTTCTGGTTCCCCTCATCATTGCTTGCGCGCTTTTCATGGAAAACCTGGACTCGACGGTCGTGTCCACGTCCCTGCCTGCCATTGCCCTTTCCTTTGGCGAAAACCCGGTTCGACTGAACCTCGCCATCACCTCCTATCTTCTGGCGCTCGGCATCTTCATCCCCTTGTCGGGCTGGATGGCGGACCGCTTTGGCGCGCGCAAGGTGTTCTGCTGGGCCATAGTTGTTTTCACGCTGGGTTCCATCGCCTGCTCGATGGTGAACAATCTGCCGGAATTCGTGCTCGCCCGAATTCTTCAGGGGATGGGCGGCGCGATGATGGTGCCTGTCGGGCGGCTTGTGGTTCTGCGCACAATTCCAAAACACGACCTCGTCAACGCGATGACATGGCTGACCGTGCCGGCACTTTTGGGGCCTATGATGGGGCCACCGCTTGGCGGATTTATTTCGACCTATGGGAGCTGGCGCTGGATCTTTCTGATCAACATTCCCATCGGCATTCTCGGCATAGCGCTCGCGCTTAAATTCATAGAGAACATCAAGGAAGAACGCAGCGAAGGCTTCGACAGCTACGGTTTCATCATTGTCAGCCTCGGCGTCGCAGCGACCATGTTCGGTTTCGAAAATCTCGGACGCGGAATCCTGCCAAACGCGTTCGTCTTTTCGTTGCTTGGCATGGGCGTTTTTCTGCTCGGCATGTACTATCGCCATGCGATTTCCAGTACCTCGCCGATCATCGATCTTTCCTTGCTGAAGATACCGACCTATCGCGCCAGCATAAGCGGCGGTTTTCTTTTCCGCATGGGGCTTGGCGCTCTGCCCTTTCTGACGCCTTTGATGTTGCAACTCGGATTTGGCCTCACACCGTTCGCCTCCGGCATGATCACTTTTTCAGGTGCGGCGGGGGCAATGACCATGAAATTCACAGCGGCACCGATCATCCGGTATCTGGGTTATCGCCGCATATTGCTTGGAAACACTCTGATCTGCGCCGCTTTCATGGCCTCTTATGGCCTCTTCACTTCCTCAACATCACACCTCTATATAATTCTGACCTTGCTCGTCGGTGGATTTTTTCGCTCGTTGCAATTCACAAGTCTCAACACGATCGCCTATGCCGAAATACCCGTGGAGCGGATGAGCCGCGCCACGACACTCGCGAGCGTTGCGCAGCAATTGTCGTTGAGTTTTGGCGTCGGCATCGGCGCGCTTGCATTGCACTTTACACTGACCATGAGTGGCCGCGAACAACTTCAGGCGAGTGATTTCAGCCCGGCTTATTTCTTCATTGCCGGTGTAAGTCTGTTATCGCTCTTGTTCTTTATCCCTCTGACGCCGACAGCGGGCGACGAGGTGAGCGGGCGGATTCGCGAGGTACGCGCAGACCAACATACGGCTCCGCAAATCGCAGATTGAAGCGTCAATAACCTGAGCGTGCGGGTGGAATCTTCAGCGTGACTTGATAGCCCGGTTCGAGCTTGCCGATTTCGAGCTCGGCGCGAAGCTGGCGCGCAAGGCCGGGGATCAGCCGCGATCCGAGCCCTTTGCGAGCGACATCCGACCTGTAGCCGATGCCTTTGTCTCCAACCAACAAGTGGATATGGCCGTCTGCTTCTCCGCGCAATTCGAGGCGGACCGGGCCGCCACCCTGAGGATAAGCGTGCTTCACGGCATTGGTAACAAGCTCGTTGACGATCAGTGCTATCGGCACCGCCAGTTCTATCGGTAGCTCCAGCGGGTCGGCTTCCATTTCGATCCAGCAATCTCCCGCCCCACCGTTTGTCGATGTGGTGATGTCCGAGCAGAGGCGATCGAGATATTTGTCCATCTCGACAGTGGTGACGCTCTCGCTTTGATAAAGGCGCTCATGAACGCCCATGATCGCTGCAATCCGCGAACCCGCCGAGAGCAGATGGGGACGCGCGGTTTCGCTCTGCGTGTCGTTGGCCTGCAAACTCAAAATACTCATCACGAGTTGAAGGCTGTTTTTGACTCGATGATTGACCTCCCGGAATAGAAGATCTTTCTGTCGCAGCCAGACCTCGCGTTCCGCCAAAGCAGCCTCCAGCGCCTGTTCGCGTTCGCGATCCGCCGTGGCATCTACGGCGACCCCGATCAACCGCACAGGCAGCCCGGCTCTTCCTTGCATGACTTCGCCGCAAGCCATGACCCAGCGCGTGGGGCCGTCGGGTACGACGATACGCAAATCAAAACGTGCGCCGCTCAAATCGGGGTTGGATGCCATGTGTTGCAGCTGCGCGCGGACCATTTCGAGATCGTCAGGGTGTATCCGTTCAAAAAAAGGAGCCGCGTAGCCCCCCGCTTCTCCGGCTGCAAAGCCGAATAGCTCGTCAATGAAAGGACTGCGCTCGAGAATATCGGTCGAAGGTTCGTATTCCCAGGAGCCAAGGTCGGCAGTACGTGTTGCAAGGCGCAGCCTTGTATCGTTTTCACGCTGTTGCCGGACGACCTCCGTTTTATCCTGCACCTTGTGAATGATGTAGCTGACCCTGCCATCAGGCCCGATGGTCGGTGTATTGATCAGCACTCCATGGCGCTCTTCGACGACATCGGGCTTCTCGATGTTCGAGATCAGGTAAGACTGTGCAATGGGGAGAGTGTGCTGCTTGCCAGTCGCCAGCACCATTTCAAGGGAGGCCCGCAAATTCCTGACGCCCTCGGCATGTGGGTTTTCAGGATCGCTCGGCAAAAGGTCGAAAAGCCGTTTTCCGATGACCTCTTCTCGCCGACCGCGCGTGACCCTCAACTGGACTTCGCTAGCGCCCAGCACCGTGAACTCACCATCGGCGCTCAACAGAAGGTAGGCGTCGGGCAGCGCATTGAAAACGGCACCGAAATCTGTGGTCATCTAAGGTAGCTTTTCCTCCGGTGGCCCCAAAATCAGCATAGCACGGGCACAAAGATTTGCCTTGCTCACAAGCTTGGCTTGAGTGGAATGCCGGAAGCATGTAGCCATTAGCCGACGGAGAGGTGGCCGAGTGGTTTAAGGCTCTGGTCTTGAAAACCAGCGTGCCCGCAAGGGTACCGTGGGTTCGAATCCCACCTTCTCCGCCACCCCCACATATTCGAGGCATCGCGCTGGACCGCCGCAGCCGCTACCTGCCGATTTTAAAGGTCGCACTGCCTTTGGCGACCAGATCACCCTCTTGCGTACGAAGCTCAGCTTCCGCAAAGGCGATTGATTTGCCCCGCCGGCGGACAAAGCCCTCGCCGATCAGCATTCCCTTGTCAGCGCGGCCGACAAAGCTTGTCTTGAGTTCGAGAGTGACTTGCGGCGTACCGGGAACGAGGTGGGTCAGGCGTACGGCGTGACCACACAGGCCATCGAGCATTGCGGCGAGGAAGCCGCCGTAAATGCGCCCTCCCCGATTGAGAAAATTATCCCCGGCGACGAACGAAGCGCGGATGTAGCCGCGCTCCGCGTCGATTGCCAGAACCGTCTTGCCGAGCGTGACCGCCGCAGGAGATTCCCACTGGGGATCAAGGCGAGGATCATCGCTCGGCATGTCGATTGAACTCAATTTACTTCCCTCAGGAGAAGGGCTTCTTGAACGTCTTCTTGAACGTGTCCTTGCAGTCAGCAAGCTCCTGAGACATCAGGTCATAGCCCTTGGCCTGGCAGGAGG
>CAZLLB010000208.1:0-5901 GCA_964560165.1 uncultured Parvibaculum sp.
ACCGAATGGCGCACGCTCTACCACCGCAAGAAGAATGCGCTCGACACCGAAGCGAACACGAAGGCAATTGACAGCCTACTGAATTTCGAGACTGTCAAATATTTCGGCAATGAGGATTTCGAGGCGAGGCGTTTTGACGGCTCCATGTCGCGCTATGAGCGCGCCGCCATCAAGACGATGACCACGCTTGCGGCGCTGAACGGCGGACAGGCCGCGATCCTCAATATCGGCCTTGTGGCGTTGATGCTGATGGCGGCACAGGGCGTGGTGGGGCATCACCTGACGGTCGGCGATTTTGTGATGGTCAACGCCTATATGATCCAGATTTCGATACCGCTAAACCTGCTCGGCACGGTCTATCGCGAAATCCGTCAGGCCCTCATCGATATGGAAGCCATGTTCGACCTGCTGGAAGTATCGACCGAGGTGCAGGACGAGGCGACGGCGACGCCGCTTGTCGTAAAAGGCGGCGACATCGTTTTCGAGAATGTCTCTTTCCACTACGACAAGGATCGCGGGATTCTCGACGACATCTCGTTCCATGTTCCGGCGGGACGCACATTGGCCATTGTCGGCGCGTCGGGTGCGGGCAAGTCCACCATCTCGCGCATTCTCTTCCGCTTCTACGACATATCGAGAGGGCGTGTGCTGATCGACGGGCAGGACATTCGCGATGTGACGCAGAAGTCGCTGCGCTCCGCCGTCGGCATGGTCCCGCAGGATACGGTGCTCTTCAACGACACGATCCGATACAACATCCGCTATGGGCGGCCTGAGGCAAGTGATGCCGAGGTCGAGGCGGCGGCGGCTCAGGCGCAGATCGCAGATTTCATCGCTCGCCTGCCGAAAGGATATGACAGTGCGGTCGGCGAGCGCGGGCTTAAGCTCTCGGGTGGCGAAAAGCAGCGCGTCGCCATCGCGCGCACCATTTTGAAAAACCCGCCGATCCTCATTCTCGACGAAGCAACTTCAGCGCTCGACACGCATACGGAAAAGGAAATCCAGGCGGCGTTGAAGCGCATATCGGAAAATCGCACGACGCTCATCATCGCTCATCGTCTCTCCACGGTGGTTGATGCCGACGAGATCATCGTTCTCGACCGCGGGCGGATTGCCGAGCGCGGGCGTCACGAGGATTTGCTGGAACGCGGCGGCAAATATGCGGCGATGTGGAACCGCCAGCGCGAGGCGGATGCCGCCCGCGAGAAGCTGATCGAAACGCTCGACGAAGCCTCGCCCGTTTTGGCGGTTGAGGCCGGATCTGGCGAGCAGACGGACCCCGTTTCGCGCGTCCTTGCCGATGATGCGTCCGAGCCCGTAACCGGATAGACTATCCGCCGATAGAAACCGAATGCCGGAAAAGGTAATATGGACAGCCTGACTTCGATCCTGGTGCCGATCCACCGCGAGGGCCACCGCTTCGTCATTATTTTCGCCGCCGTTACGGTGGTATTGTTCCTGGTCTGGCAGCCGCTAGGCTGGATCGGCGTTGTGCTGACGCTCTGGTGCCTTTATTTTTTCCGCGATCCCGACCGCGTAACCCCGCAGCGTGAGGGCCTCGTCATCAGCCCTGCCGATGGTGTGGTCAATCTCATCACCGAGGCTTCGCCGCCGCCGGAACTGGGACTGGGCGACATGCGCCGCACGCGCGTCACGATTTTCATGAACGTCTTCAATTGTCATGTGAACAGGGCTCCCGTGGCGGGCAAGGTCAAGCGTATTGCCTATCGCCCCGGCCAGTTCCTCAATGCGAGTCTCGACAAGGCCAGCGACGACAATGAGCGCAACTCCATGGTGATCGAGCGCGCCGACGGCTCCGAAATCGTTGTTGTGCAGATCGCCGGGCTGGTCGCGCGCCGCATTGTTTGCGATGTCGCGGAAGGCAAGGAGCTGAAGGCGGGCGAGCGCTACGGCATCATCCGCTTCGGCAGCCGCCTCGACGTCTATCTGCCCGAAGGCGCGATACCGCTTGTGGCGCTCGGCCAGACGGCCATTGCGGGCGAAACCGTGCTGGCCGATGGCATCTCGGTCGAACCGCACCACATTTAGGCGGCCGGACAAGGAAAGAGCGAATGGCAAATTCACTTCCGCCTTTTGGACCTGAGCGCGGTGACGACGCATCGGCGACCCATCGGGCCTTTGCCAACCGCCGTTCGCGCGGCTTCGGCACGCTGCCGGTCCGAACGGTTGTGCCGAACGCTTTGACGGTGCTGGCGCTTTGCGCCGGGCTGACGGCGATCCGCTTTGCGCTTGAAAGTCGTTTCGAGGCGGCGGTGGCTGCAATCATCGTCGCCTCGGTTTTCGATGCGCTCGATGGCCGCGTGGCGCGGTTGCTCAAAGGGACGACGCGCTTCGGCGCCGAACTGGATTCGCTGACCGATTTCGTCAATTTCGGCGTCGCGCCGGTGATCGTGCTCTATCTCTGGTCATTGAGCGAAATCGGCGGCATCGGCTGGATCGCCGTGCTTGGCTATGCGGTCTGCTGCGCCTTGCGCCTTGCGCGCTTCAACGTGGCGCTTGAAGACCCTGACAAGCCGGCATGGTCTGCTAATTACTTTGTCGGCGTGCCCGCGCCTGCTGGCGCGTTGATCGTGATGCTGCCGCTCTATCTGGATTTCATCGGCGTTTCATTTCTGAAAACGCTGCCGCCGCTTATCGCGATCCATTGCTTCTTCGTGGCGTTCCTGATGGTCAGTCGAATCCCGACTTTCTCGGGCAAGCGCATGGGCCTGCGCATAGGCCGCGATATGGTCTTGCCGATTTTGCTGCTGGTCGGATTTACGGCGGCGGTGGTGCTGAACTACCCGTGGGTAGCCTTTAGCGCGCTCGCTCTGGGATATCTGGGGTTCATCCCCGTCAGCGTAATGCGGCACCGCCATCATCAGGCGCGGACGGCCTCGGGCCTGTCCGAAAGCGACGATCTGACCATCGATTGAGGCTGCCAACTCACCTTGCAGGGTGGTTGGCAGGGCGGCTCAACTGGAAATTTTCAGCGCTGTCAGATCCCTGCTGTGTGTCGCGGGGAATACGGCGCAGAGCGCCGGAAGCATCGAATATCGGCTCAATGCGGTTGGGTTGAATTTCCGCCTTGTGGGCAGCGCTGTTTCGATCGTTCATCGCCTTAATCCTCCCAGTGAGCCCTGCGACTCTCCTGCCAGGGTTATTACTCCGACGCTGTTTTGACCGTACGAAGCGTGGCCTTGATGCTCACAAGCCTGAGCTGGCCGCTCTCCAGAGCACGACTTCGTGCAAGCCAAACCTTGCCTTCATTCATCAACATAGTAGCTGTTTCGGGCGGAAGTTTGGCCGTTTGGAGACAAGTATGCAGTCGTTTCCATCCGGCCTGGATGAATGCGCCATATTCCGTGCTCAAATCGTCACAGGCGCGGACATTAAAGCGCAGCGCGTCGAGAAGCTCGGCATATTCATCGACCGTGAAAGGGCGCGGCTTCTGCGGCTCTGCCGCGCGCCACGCCTGCAACGCCTGCCCGCCGGGTTTGCGGTCGGCGAGCACGAAATCGGTGAGCACGAGCGAAGCCGCGGGCCGCAACGACGGAATGAGATGGGAAAGGAGTTTTCGGCGATCTTCGTGTGCAAAGAGCGTTTCGCGCAGAAAAATGGCCCCGTAATGCTTTGCCGGGAGTTCGACCGCCATGGGATCGGCATGACGGATCGGTGCCGTTGCCGCCATTCCGCCGCGTTCGGACAATGCGTGCCCGGCGGCGGCCAGCACCGCCTCGCTTTCCAGACCCTCAACGACGACCTGCCGCTGCCCGGCGATTGCGCGTAGCCCGCCGCCGAGGCCCGCCGTGATGTCGAGACAGGGCTGCCCCGCCGGGAGATCGACCCCGTCCAGCAACTTCATTGTGAATTCTTCGCCGCCGGGCAGGTTGAAACCTTCGCCCCACAACATCTGCAATATTTCCACGTCTGTCGCAGGGACTGGAGCCGCAGGGGCGGGAGCTTGCGGGGCTTTGGCCTGCGCGACCGATGCAGGCGCTTTGCGAGCGGGTGGCGCGATGTGGGCGGCTGCCGGTTTATCGGCCTGCGCTTTGTCGAGATCCTTGACGTCGATCCCCTCCCACCAGGCGCGCAGGCGCTTCCTGAAGTCAGAGAAGGGCGCGCGCCTTGCGATGCCTGCGGGTTTGCCGCTTTTGGCGGCGGCTTCCTTGTCGGATTTATGCGCTGGAGGAGGCGCTTCACCGACGCCGCCGGGCCGCTTTTCAGGATGATCGACGAGGTATTTCTCGAGCGCCACGCGGTGACTGTTGCTGAGCTTGCGCATACGCCGAAAACGCGCGATCGCATCGCCCGACATAGTGTCGAGGCAAGCGGAAAAAACCTTCACGGACATCGCCTCGAGTTCGGCGGTGCCTACGGTCGCAAGGTTTATGGTTGCGCTCTCACTCA
This sequence comes from uncultured Parvibaculum sp., assembly GCA_964560165.1. Classification (GTDB taxonomy): domain Bacteria; phylum Pseudomonadota; class Alphaproteobacteria; order Parvibaculales; family Parvibaculaceae; genus Parvibaculum. The sequence goes on from CAZLLB010000208.1 coordinate 4,411, forward strand.
TGCGTTTCCTGCCGCAACACGCCTCCATCCTGGAAGCGCTTTGAGATGCGCCCGGCAGTCCGCGTGAAATGGCTGGAATCCGGAAGCACCCAACATCCCTTTTTGACAAAATAGTCTTAAAATCCGGTTTCCATAATCGTATGGGCCCTTTGAGCGAACGGGGCGAATGCCTAGACTGTCCGAATCTGGGGCGGGGCAGGGCGTATTTTCAATGGGTAGCGTGTGGAACCCGGCGTTGAAGGCGCCGCGATTGATCCTTCTGCTGTGCATTCTGCTCTGCATGGCCGCTATCGCCGGGCTGCCGCGCCTGACGCTCTCATCCGATAGCCGGGTTTTCTTCGACCCCAAAGACCCCGGGCTCGTTGAACTCGAAAACTTCGAACACAAATACGGCCAGAATAACGGCGTGCTGATGGTCGTCTCGGCGCAGGGCGAGAAGGTTGCGAGCCCGCATGTTCTGGCTGCCATCGGCGATCTCACGGCGCGGGCCTGGAAGCTCCCTCACTCGACGCGCGTGGAATCGCTGACCAATTTCCCGCATGTTCAATCGGATGCAGACAGCTTTGCCGTGGATGAACTGGTGCCGCATCCCGCCGATGTGACGCCGATGCGCGCCGCCGATGTCGAACGCATCGCGCTCTCCGATCCGCTGATCGTCAACCGGCTGATCGCCGCTGACGGCAAGGCGGCGGGCGTTCTGGTGAATTTCAACTTGCCCGAAGAGGGGTCAAAGCAGGTCCGCGAGATCATTGCGGCAAGCCGCACCCTCGCCGCCGCGCTCGAAAAGGATTATCCCGGCATCGACGTGAAGCTGACAGGCAATGTGATGTTGCTTGGCACATTCGCGGAAGCCGCTGTCAGCGATGCGATCCTGCTGATCCCGGTCAGTCTCATCGTTACCGCGCTGATGATGTTTCTCTTCGTCCGCTCGATCAAGCCGAGCATCGCTATTTTGACGCTGCTGACGCTCTCTAGCGGTTCGGCGATGGGCGTGGCTGGCTGGCTCGGCTTCGTCGTCAATCCCGCCAGCATCGCGGCGCCGATCATCATCCTGACGGTCAATATGGCGTCGGCCGTGCGCATCGTTACCACGACGATGCAGTTTCTCGGTCAGGGCATGACCAAGAGCGACGCGATCAGAAAATCGATGGAGATGCATCTGCGTCCGGTGACGCTGACAAACGCGACAAGCGCCGTCGGGTTCCTGTCGATGAATCTTGCCGAAGCGCCGCCCTTTCGCGACCTCGGCAACATGGTCGGCATCGGTATCGCCTTTGCCTATGTGCTGACCTTCACCTGGCTGCCCGCCATGCTGACGTTGATGGACGTGAAGCCTGCGGAAGGCCGCTCCGAGCGCGCGATGAAGGCCCTCGGGTTCTTCGTCAATCGCTATTATATCGGGCTTTTCGTGCTCTGCGGGCTGATCGTTGTGGCGTCCGGCATGTGGCTCCAGCGCATTACGCTTGACGACGACTTCGCGCGTTATTTCGA
>CAZLLB010000209.1:0-5880 GCA_964560165.1 uncultured Parvibaculum sp.
GGGCGCAGGAGTGTTCAAAAAATATTCCGCGTCGTCCCGGGATGACATCATTGGGTAAAGCAACAACCGGCAACGAACGAAAGCCTATTCCGGCAAGCCGCCTTCATGGGTCAGCAGGTCCATCGACTGGGTGAGTTGTCCGCCTGCCGTTTGCGGGAGCTTGTAGGCCCATGTCGCCGTGCGCGATGTGATGGCGGCGGCTTTTGTCTCCGCCGCTTTCATATCCGTACCGGGGGCGACGAGCGAGGGATCGGCGACCGCTTCGATTTTCGCCCAGAGCGCGCCGCCGCCGCCTGTCATGGTGAGCGTCAGCTTCAGCCCGTCGAATGTTTCGAACTGGGCTTTGGGCGAGGTGTCGGGAAAGCTCATCGTGTCGGCGGGCACGGCGTCGTCGAAATCAAGATCGACGATGGAGGTAGCGGCGCCATTGACGATGGGCGCGCCGCGCGTCGAGCGGCCTTTGGGAATATTGTCGAGAGTGAAATCATTCTCGTCAGCCGAAGCGCGCTCCATGATGACGGGATGATCGGTTCCGGCCCAGAGGATGACGCGCTTGATCTCATCGCGCGAGACATCGAGGAAAGCCGGATCGAGCCAGTCCTTCGCGCTCTGCACCAGCGGGAAGCGGCCGCGCGCCAGCCAGGTCTGGTTTTCGCCGTCTCGGCGGACATAGATCATGCCTTCACCGCGCGCATCGACCGTCTGCTCGGGCACTTTGCCCGCCAGCATCGAAACGACCTTCTTGCCGTCCTTGTCGAAAAATTCGACGCGGGTGGCGGAACCCAGATCCTCCGGCGCAAGCAGGCCCAGATTGCGATGCCATTCGGGCCGCGCGGTGCGAGGCTGGTACAGCATGAGTTCGGACACGCCGATCAGAACCTTCTGCACGAAATCCTGTCGCGCCGGATAATTGTGGCGCTCGCCCACCAGCCATTTGCGATCGGGGCCGCGCGTCAGCGTTACCGTTTCGGACGCGCGCATGCCGCGCGCCAGCGTGTAGGAGACTTTTGAAATCTGGTCGAGCTTCGTCTCAAGGCCCGGATACATCTGCACGGGCGTGAACTTCGCGCGCACTCCCCGCTCCTGCACCGAGACGGCAACGATGGAAGCGATGACGGCAAGGCCGGTGATCAAGGCCAATAGCACCAGATTGCGCAATGGCTTGTTGGTGCGAAGCTCGCTCACGGAAACGGTCATGGCTCAAACCCCCTTCGCGGCGCGCGCCTTGCGGCGGCGATGGCGGATGATAGCGATGCCGATGGCGATGAAGGCGACGAGGATCGGCATCAGCGCCACATTGATGAAACGCACATTGGTAGCGAGCCGGTCGATATCGCGACGCAGATTGCGCTGCACATCACGTAGCGCCTTGCGGCTCGACAAGAGGTCGGCGCGGAAAGCCGCCGCCTCATCCTGCTCATGGGCGGATGGTGCATCTTCACCGGCCTGTGTCTGCAAGGCGGTGAGGTGCTGCTCGGTCTCCGTGATTTTCGCCTTGAGCCGCTCTTGCTCGGCGAGGAAATGCTGATCGGCGACGCGGCGCAGATTGTTGACGACCGTGAAGGGCCGGTCGGTGCGCTCACGCGCCCGCAACGAGATGAGATCGTCCGAACCCATTAGATTGTCGATGGACGAAAGCACGAATTGCGCATTGTCGGCAATCGGCTGGGCGACGCGCTGGCCTTCATAATCCTGCGTCTGCACCCAGAAGCGGTCATCGAAGAGATCGCTATCGGCGACGACGATGATATTGGCGTCGCTCTTGGTGTGGGCGATATAGGGATCGCGGGTTTCGCGCGAATCCGATCGCACCGTGTCGCCCCGCTGCGGCGCGGGCGGCTCGGTGGCAAAGGCGCTCTTGATCGGGCCGGAGAGACGCGCGGCGATCACATAGCGCTTTCCCGATGGCTTGAAATTCTGCAACAGGGCGTCGGGCGTCGGGCCGGATTTGATGAAGGGCAGATCATAAAGCTCGGCCTCGTTCGAGGACCAGAAAAGCGGCGTAAAGCGCGTCGTGGCGCCTTCGGCCTGCGCGAGCGATCCAGCCGTGCCAAGATTGAGACGATCGACATTGGCGGTGACGATGTCATCGCTGTCGAGATTGCTCTTGGGCACGGTGAGCCAGAGCACATAATCGCTGGTCTGGCGGCGCGCATCCATGCCGGTCTGCACGCGCATGGCGAGCTTGCGGTCGCCGATGACATGGGTGGCGTCGTAATTGACGCCCCAATCCTTGAGCAGCGGCGCTAGATCGGAGGCTTCGGTGTAGCCCTGAACGGGCTGGCCGTTTGCGCCGGAGGTGAAGCTCACTTCCGAGTGAGGATCGACAAAGGCAAGCACACGGCCACCGCGCATGACGAACTGGTCGATAGCATAGAGCGTGGCTTCATTGAGTGGGCGAGGATGCGCGATGAGCAGCACATCGACATCCTTGGGCACCTTGATGAAATCCTGCTCGAGAAAATTGATCTCGAAGCGGTTGCGCAATTCCTCATAGATCATGAAGGGCTTGGATTTGCCGCGCATCGCCTCCATCAACCCGCCCGCTCCCGTATCCATGGGCAGGTTGGTGACGATGCCGAGTACGGGCTTCTTGGCCCGGCTGAGATTCTGGATCAGGCGCGTCACGTCATATTCGAGATATTGCTGGCGTTCATCGGCGAAGAAGGGGATCTGCTCGATGCCATCGACGAGATTGCTGCCGACAAGGCCGAAATAGATGATGTCGCCCTCAGTCGTGCGCGCACCCTTGAGGCCGAGCGACATGGCGAGATCTTCGTCGCTCGAATAAGGCTCGGGGTCGATCACTTCGAGGATGACCTTGCCGTTAGAGCGGTCGCGCACTTCTTGCAGCAGATCGCGGACGCGGTTCGCATAGGTGCGGATTTGCGGATATTCGTTGGAGAGGCGTTCGGAGAAAAAGAACTTCAGCGTGATCGGCTCGTCGATCTTGGCGAGCACATTTTCAGTGCCTTGCGATAGCGTGAAGAGCTTGTTCTGCGTGAGGTCGATCTGCGCGGAGCGGAAGACGATATTGGCAAAGAGATTGACTGCAAGGAACAGCACGGCAAGCAGCGCGAGCATGGCGATACGGTAGCCGGAACGGAGATGCGTTTGTTGCATGACGCTCACCCGGCCTTTTTCATATCGACAACGATGCCGCAGGCGATGAGCCAGACGGAAATCAGCGAGCCGAAATAGATGACGTCGCGCAAGTCGATCACGCCCTGGGTGATAGCGGTGAAATGCGTGAGGAAGGAGAAGGACGCGATGGTGTTCAGCACCTGTTGCGGCGCCCAGCTCGAAAAGAAGTCGATGACGAGCGGCAGGCCGGAAACGGTGAAGAGGAAGCAGACGACGACGCTGACGACAAAGGCGATGACCTGATTTTTCGTTGTAGCCGAAAGGCAGGAGCCAATGGCGAGATAGCCGCCCGCCAGAAAGAAGCTGCCGACGTAACCCGCGAGGATGACGCCATTATCCGGGTCGCCGAGATAATTGACGGTGAGCCACATCGGAAAGGTGAGCGCGAGCGCGATGCCGGAGAAAACCCAGGCTGCCAGAAACTTGCCGAGCACTGCTGCCCAGAGCGGAACGGGCAGCGACAGCAGCAGCTCGATGGAACCGGTGCGCCGCTCTTCCGCCCAGAGGCGCATCGAGATCGCGGGGATCAGGAAGAGATAGAGCCAGGGATGGAAGTTGAAGAAGATTTGCAGATCTGCCGTGCCGCTCTCGAAATAGCCGCCCATATAGAAGGTGAAGGCGCCCATGGTGAAGAGAAAGACGACGATGAAGATGAACGCCAGCGGCGTTGCGAAATAGCCGCCAAGCTCGCGGCGGAAAACGGCGGCAAGCTCTCTCATGCGGCGCTCTCTTCAACATCGGAGCGCGTCAGCGCGCGAAAGACTTCATCGAGACGGCCCGGCTCGCCATAGAGCGCGCGCACCGACCAGTTCTGCTCGCGCGCAACGCGGGCGACCGCGTCGATAAGGCCAACCTCGGCGGCGACCGATTCCGACGCTGTCCCGCGCGCTGTGAAAAGCGTGAACACAGTCTCAGCACCGCGCGGGCTGACTTCCATGCTGGCGACGCCCGGCAAAGCCTTCAGCATCTCGGCGGCATTGACCGTCAATTGACCGCCGACCGTGAGCGTGACCGCATTGTGATAGCGCGAGCGCGAAATCAGTTCAGCCGGTGTGCCATCGGCAACGACGCGGCCACGATCGATGATGAGGGCGCGCGAGCAGATCGCATCGACCTCTTCGAGAATATGCGTGGAGATGATGATCGCCTTGTCGGCGGCCATGCGCTGGATGAGTTTGCGCACTTCATATTTCTGATTGGGATCGAGCCCGTCCGTCGGCTCGTCCATGATCAGCACGGGCGGGTTGTGCAGGATCGCCTGCGCAAGACCGACGCGGCGGCGAAAGCCTTTTGACAGCGTGTCGATGGGCTGATCGAGCACGCCCTGAAGCTCGGTGGCGGCGACCGCATTGCCAATCGCCTCATCAGCGGCGCTGCCCGAAAGCGCGCGGATGCGGGAAATGAATTTGAGGAAGGATCGCGGCGTCATATCGCCGTAAGCCGGTGCGCCTTCGGGCAGATAGCCGATGGTGCGCTGTGCGGCGAGCGTGTCGGAGACGACATCATGACCGCAAACGCGGACCGAACCTTCGCTGGGCGAGAGAAAGCCCGTCACCATTTTCATGGTCGTCGATTTACCGGCGCCGTTCGGCCCCAGAAATCCCAACACTTCGCCGCGCGTGACGGTGAAGCTGATGCGGTCGACAGCGGTGAAGGGACCAAAGCGCTTGGTCAGCCCGTCGATGACGATCATGGCGTCACTCGATGCGCCGCCGGTCGTGCTCGCGGTTTTCATGCGGAACTGGGTAATGACGTTTCTCCCCGAGGGCGCGCAACAACCGGCGCGGGCCTCGCCTCCCCTGAGCCTTTTGACGATGTTTAGGGCAAGCACCGCCCCCTCTCAAGTGAAAGATGTTTCATGCTCGCCTGCGCGGCCAAACCGTCTCTTACGGCACTCGATGCACAAACGAAATCACCGCATGGAGGGGCGTCCATGCGGTGATCGGAGAGCAGTCTCCAAGAGCGTTGCCCCACGGAATATTTCGGGGGGAAGGGGTGGCCCGGCTCCCAAATTCCATCCCGGTGGGGCTGGGGGGCTGATGATACCGGAACTTGCAAGAGAACCGGGCCAGTGAGGCAACGATCAGATAATGCTGGTCCTATGTGTCGGCCCAAGGGCTGAAAAAAGGCAATTTTGTGATCCCGAAAAATTCGCAAACCGGCTCAAAAAGTGAGACTATCTGCGGGTTCGGTGGCTTCGAGCGGAGGGAATTCAACGCATGAGTGATACCACGCAGGATAGTTTGCCCACCGCGCTGACACTCGTGAGGACGCGCCCGGCGTCCGAAAATCCAGCACAGCCGCAAAAGCCGCGCGAGCCCGACATTTTCTTCACCCGCGCCGAACTTCAAACCATTCTGAACGTCTATGGACGCAAGGTGGTTGAAGGCGAGTGGCGCGACTATGCGATAGGCGCGTTTCGCGATGTCGCGGTTTTTGCCGTGCATCGCCGCTCAAGCGAGCAACCCCTCTTCCGCATTGAAAAACGCCCCAAGCTCGCCCGCCGTCAGGGGGCCTATAGCGTTATCGCCGCAACGGGTCTGGTGATGAAACGCGGCCATGATCTCGCGCAGGTGCTGAAAGTCTTCGAAAAGCGCTCCTTGCGTCTGGTTGATGCCTGACCGAACGAGCGCGGTGTGCCAAAACAAAAAGCCCCGGTGTTTCCACCGGGGCTTTCGCATTTCTCGCGCATCCGTTCAGCGGCGATTGCCGAAGAGCTGGAGCAAGAACATGAAC
>CAZLLB010000210.1:0-5763 GCA_964560165.1 uncultured Parvibaculum sp.
GATCGGCACCGTACCGACGGGCACCGGCGAATAGCGGAGGATCCATCCGCGCGGGGTGGGAATGGTGCGGCCCGTGGACAAATCCATGACGTTGTCGGCGCCCCAGCGGATCGCCCAGACCATCTTGTCCACTTCTTCGGCGACAGACGACGTGACGGCGGAATTGCCGATATTGGCGTTGATCTTCACGAGGAAATTGCGGCCGATGATCATCGGCTCAAGCTCCGGATGATTGATATTCGCCGGGATGATGGCGCGGCCAAGCGCGACTTCATTGCGGACAAATTCCGGCGTGATGAATTCGGGAATGTCGGCGCCGAAGCTCTCGCCTTCCGCCAATTTATGCGCGGCCTGAGCGAGCGCAGCCTTGCGGCCTATATTTTCGCGCTCGGCGATATAGGCCATTTCCGCCGTGATGATGCCTGCCTTGGCATATTCATATTGGGTGACGAGATGGCCGGGCTTGCCCCTACGCGGACGGTTCTGCACCGGGAAGGCGCGAGCGAGCTTCGCTTCTGAAACATTGCCATTATCTTCGGGGCGTACATCGCGGCCATCGTAAAGCTCGGTGTCGCCACGCGCGGTGATGAGGGCTTCGCGGACACGCGGCAAACCGCGCTCGACATCAATGGTGGCGGTGGGATCGGTATAGGGGCCGGAGGTGTCGTAAACGCGAACCGGCGGCTCCTTGGCGCTTTCGTGAAGCGCGATTTCGCGGAACGGCACGCGCAATTGCGGGAACCCTTCGGGTGTGGTGAACGTCTTGGTGCTGGCAGGCAGCGGCCCGGTGGTGATGTCGCTGATTTCTGGCTTGGGCGTTTGAATATTCATCGGGGATCTCCGTGCGAAAAAATGTCGGAAATCCGGGATTTGCGGAGGATTCGGTGCTTCCCGTCCCTATCGCCGGCATGACCCGGATCAGGTTCTAAGGGTGGTGAACACGCATCATGTTCATCTCAGCCGAATGCGTCGGCCCCCCTCGGAGTGAGGGGAGTTTGGACCCTGCCGACCGGGAGGTAAAGCGAACTATTGCCCGCCTTCGCGCCGCAGCACGACGCTGGCGACAAGGCCCACAAGCGAAGTGGCAAAAAGAATGCCGATGATCGCCGTCAGCATGTCGAAAGGAATATTCGTTGTTGCCGCCGCTTCCACTGTGGGCTCGATCAGCTTTCCAAAAAAGCTCGGATAAAGCATGCCCGCCGTTGCGCCCCAGGCCCCGGCAAAGGCGGCGCGGCGAGCTGGCGTGTCGCGCGCCATCAGGAAAGCCGTGACGACCAGCGGTATGCCGATGCAGAAATCATCAAGCACGAATACAAGCGGGCGACCCATGCCCCAACTGCGAAAAAGCTCGCCCCCCATCAGAATGATGCCGAGCAAAGCCGCCGCGATGCGCCAGAACTTCATGCCCTCGCCTCCCCTTTTTGATTTTCCCCGCCAGATGCTAGCAAGCCTTGCCCTGCGGCTGCAAAAGGTTCATTCCAGAAGCTACATTTCTGACGGCACGTCGCTCTCATCACTTTGAAAGGCCCGCAATATGGCGTTTTCAGACAAGCTCACGAAACTTTTCGGCATCGAACTGCCGATCATACAGGCCCCCATGGCGGGCGCGGCGACGGCGGAACTGGCCGCGGCGGTCGCCAATGCGGGGGGGCTTGGCTCGCTGGGCGTGGCGATGATGAACGAGGCGATGCTGCGCGAGAATATCGCCAGGCTGCGCGGCCTCACCAACAAGCCGTTCAATCTCAATTATTTCGTGCATCACGAACCCGACCTCAAAGGCTTCGACGCCGGGCCAATGCAAAAGGCGCTGACGCCGCTCTATAAGGAATTCGGCCTCGACGCGGTGCCCAGCCCGGCGGCAGCGGCACCCGCCTTCACCGATGCGTCGTTAAAGCTGCTGCTCGAACTCGCGCCGAAAGTCGTGAGCTTCCATTTCGGATTGCCGGGCGCTGAGGCGATCGCGGCGATCCGCGCCAAGGGCATCATCATTCTGGGTTGCGCGACGACGGCCGCGGAAGCGCGCGCACTGGAACGCGGCGGCGCGGACGCGATCATCGCGCAGGGACATGAGGCAGGCGGACATCGCGGCACGTTTCTCGATCATGTCGATCTGGGAACAGTGGGCACGATGGCGCTGGTGCCGCAGGTGGTCGATGCGGTGAAACTACCGGTGATTGCGGCGGGCGGCATAGGCGACGCGCGCGGCATCGCGGCGGCGGCCATGCTTGGCGCATCTGCCGTGCAGCTTGGCACAGCCTATCTCGTCTGCCCCGAAACGCATATGCACCCGCTGCACCGCAAGGCACTCAGCGAAGTTTCCGACCACGGAACGGTGGTGACGAAACTCTTTTCAGGCCGCCCCGCACGCGCCATTCGCAACCACCTGACCGAAGCGCTCCACGCGCTTGAAGACAAGGCCGCGCCCTTCCCCACCCAGCGCGCCATGATGGCGCCGCTGGTGAGCGCCAGCGGCAAGGCGGGCCGGGCGGAATTCATGCAGCTCTGGTCGGGCCAGGCGGCCTCGCTTTCGCACCCGGAACCAGCGGGGGAGAAAACCACTCGCCTCTGGGCCGAAGCGCGAAAGCTGCTCGGCGCGTGACGAAGCCACGGGCGCACATTAATCTGTTCCGCATTGGCGCGATTGCGGGGGAGATTCGATGTCAACCGAACTCACGATGCTCTTCTGGTCCGCCCTTCTCGGCCTCGTTCAGATCGGGTTGCAGAGCCTGAGCCTCAAGACGCAAGCTGGAAACGCCTATACCATCGGCGCACGCGACGAGCCTCAAGCAGCCGGTGGCGTAGCCGGACGGCTTGAGCGCGCGCTGCGGAACTACCTTGAAACCTTTCCGATCTTCGCCGCCCTCGTTCTGATTGCAGAGATCACCGGCGCTCACGGACGCTGGAGTGAATGGGGTTGCCAGCTCTATTTCTGGGGCCGCGTCGCCTACGTCCCTGCCTATGCCAGCGGCCTCCCCTGGATCAGAACTTTCGTCTGGCAGGCCGCCACCATCGGCATCGCCATGCTGGCGATCATGATCGCGATCCATTCCGGTGCCGCATGACCGGGTCGCCACGCCCGGTGGCTCGAAATTATTCCTCCGCGATTGAACCAATTCGCGACTCGCTCGCATCTCCCATAATGCCTCTGCGTCTTTTTCGCGCTAACGTGACGCGGGGTCCGATTCGAGGCCCGGCATAGGGGAGAACAAAGACAATGACTGTTGAACTGACTGCACTTGTCTGGAGCGGCGTGTTGCTGTTCGTGCTGATCCTGATTTCGGCCTTCGCCAGCGTGAGGGCCATGGGCCAGCCATGGGGCATCGGCAACCGCGATGAAGCCGTGCCCAGCGCTGGCTTTGCGGGCCGCGCCAAACGCGCCTACATGAACCTGCTGGAACAGCTTGTGGTGTTTGCCGCCATCGCCATTCCGGCCCATGCCGCGGGCATCCATACGGGCCTGACGGTTCTGGCCGCGCAGCTTTTTCTCGCGGGCCGCATCGCTCACGCGATCGTCTATCTGGCCGGCTGGACCTTCATCTCGATCCGCACGCTGGTCTGGCTCGTCGCCATCGTCGGCACCGGCATTTACATCTATGCGGTCGTGACATCGGGCACGCTGATGCTGACGGTGGCGCCCGCCGTGGCCACCGCACCGATGTAAGACAGCAACAGACGACACAAACCGCAGCGGGCGGGCGAGCGCGAAACGGCGCTCCCCGCCCGTTTATTTTCAGGCGCGGTTGGGACGCGCAGCTTCTGGATTGCTTCGCTGACGCTCGCAATGACGGAAGCTTCAAAAGACGGCGAGCAGGACCAGAAAAGCGAAAGCATTGTTGGCGACATGGACCGCGATCGAAGGCCATATCGAACCGCTTTTGATATAGAGCCACATCAGCGCTACGCCGAGCAGCGTGACCTCCGCCGTCATCAGCACCGCCACAGCGCCTCCCGCCAGCGTGTATTGCACATGCATGGCGACGAAAAGCGCCACAGACAGAGTGGCGGCGGCGAGCACCGGCAAACGCGCGACCAGCGCGCGGAAAAACATGACGCGAAAAATGAGTTCTTCAAGCACCGGCACGACGAGCACGAAAAGCAGCACCGACACGGCGTTCCAGCGCGGATCGCTGGAGGTGACGCCGGTCATCGTCTGAAGGCTTTTCTCGGCTATGCCCTCGCCAGCGAGATAGGCAAAGCCTGTTGAGACCGCGCGCGCGGCGAGAAAAACAAAAAGCGTGATCCACACCCATCGCACAGGCGGCACGACGAAACCCAGCCCGCGCCAGGTGAGGCCCTGCTGCAAGGCGATGCGCCACAGAAGCGCGACAACGGCGATGCTACAGGCCACGCCGCCAATGACCGCTAGACGATTGAGCCCATCGGCGCTGGTGATGAGGGTGCGTGTTTCAGCCGGACCAAACCTGACGAAAAGGAAAAGCCCGTAAGCGGCGACGGCGAGAAGCTGCACACCGATATAGGCGACGAGCAACCAGGTCGCATCGCGCAGGCGGAAGAGGCCGCCGGGCGACGAAATGGAAGCCGGGGCGCGAGGCGATGTCTCGGCTTCCATTGCGCTCAATCCCTGCTTATCAATCCTCGAACGGATCTTTCATCAAGATCGTGTCTTCACGATCCGGCGAGGTGGACAGAAGCGCGACCGGCGCCTCGATCAACTCTTCCAGATAACGCACATATTTGACGGCGGCGGCGGGAAGCTGCGCCCAGGAGCGCGCACCCTGCGTGCTGTCATGCCAGCCTTCCAGCGTTTCGTAGATAGGCGTGACCCTAGCCTGCGCGTCCATGCCCGCCGGGAAATAATCGAGGCGCTTGCCATCGACTTCATAGGCGACGCACACCTTCAACTCGTCGAAACCATCGAGCACGTCGAGCTTGGTGAGCGCGATGCCCGTGATGCCGCCGGTCTTGATCGCCTGACGCACCATGACCGCATCGAACCAGCCACAGCGGCGCTTGCGCCCCGTGACCGTGCCAAATTCATGGCCGCGCTCGCCGAGCCGCTGGCCCGTCTCGTCGGTGAGTTCGGTCGGGAACGGACCTTCGCCAACACGCGTCGTGTAGGCCTTGGTGATGCCGAGCACATAACCGATAGCGCCGGGGCCAACGCCGGAGCCCGCCGCCGCCTGACCGGCGACCGTGTTCGATGACGTGACGAACGGATAGGTGCCATGATCCACATCAAGCATGGAGCCCTGAGCGCCTTCAAAAAGAATGCGCGCGCCATGGCGCTTGGCGTCATCCAGCAGACGCCAGACCGGCGCGGCGAAAGGCAGAATGCGCGGCGCAATCTCCTTCAAGGCGGCAACAAGCGGCTCCACCGCAAATTCCTCAAGCCGATTGCCCCGACGCAGCGCGTTGTGATGCGCGAGCAGGCCCTCAACCTTGATGGCCAGCGTATCGGGATCGGCAAGATCGATGACGCGAATGGCGCGGCGTCCCGCCTTGTCTTCATAGGCCGGACCAATGCCGCGCTTGGTGGTGCCGATCTTGACGCCCGAATTGGCGCTTTCGCGGGCCTCATCAAGCTCGCGGTGGACAGGCAGGATCAGGACCGCGTTTTCCGCGATGCAGAGATTATCCGGCGTCACCGTCACGCCTTTGGAGGCAATCGCCTCGACTTCCTTCACAAAGGCCCAGGGATCTAGCACCACGCCATTGCCCAGCATGGAGCGTTTGCCCGGCCGCACGATGCCTGAGGGCAGCAGCGAGAGCTTGTAGGTCTTCCCGTCGATGACGAGCGTATGG
>CAZLLB010000211.1:0-5696 GCA_964560165.1 uncultured Parvibaculum sp.
AATCTCGCTCACGGGGAAGGTGAGCTTGCCGTTTTCGATCCAGAAGCCCGATGCACCGCGGCTGTAATCGCCGGTGACGCCATTAACGCCCATGCCGATCATCTCGGTGATGTAGAAACCGTCCTTGATGTCGGCGATCAGGTCTTCCGGCGAGAGCCTGCCTGCTGCCATATAGAGATTGGTTGTCGAAGGCGAGGGCGGCCCGCCCGTGCCGCGCGCCGCATGGCCGGTCGTGGTCAAACCGAGCTGGCGCGCCGATGATGTATCGAGCAGCCATGTCGTCAGCACGCCGTCTTCGATGAGACGCGTCAGGCGGTTTTCGACGCCTTCGCCATCGAAAGGCTTGGAGCGCAGCCCGCGCTTCCTGTGCGGATCATCGACGATCTCGATGCCTTGGGCGAAAATGCGTTTGCCCATCGACTGTTGGAGAAAGCTCGTCTTGCGCGCAATCGCCGCGCCGGAAATCGCGCCGGCAAAATGACCGACAAGGCCCGCCGAAACGCGCGGATCATAGACGATGGTCACGGCCTGCGATTTGACCTTGCGGGGTGTGAGGCGGCGCACCGCGCGCTCGCCTGCCGACTTGCCGATCTCGGCAGGCACGCCAAGGTCGGAGAGATGGCGCACGGCGGAGTAATCATAGTCGCGCTCCATGCCCGTGCCTTCGCCCGCCAGCACCGAGGCGGAGACTGAAAAGGACGTGCCGGAATAGGAACCCGAAAAACCTTCGCTGGTGACGAGCGCGATGCCGGAACGCCCCCAGCTTGCGCCAGCCCCGCCCGAGTTTGTAACGCCAGCGACAGCGAGCGCCGCCTCTTCCGCCTCGGCGGCGGATTTGGCCAGATCCTCGGCGCTCGGCACATGCGCCGCATCGTCAATGTCGAGATCGGCGGCGTTTTGAGAAAGTAGCGCCTTGTCGGCAAGCGCCGCATAAGGGTCTTCTGGCGCGATGCGCGCCATGGCGACGACGCGCTCGATCAGCGGCCCGAGTGAACGCTCCGACAGGTCGGTCGTTGAGACAGTCGCCTGACGCTGGCCGATGAAGACGCGCAAACCGACATCGCGGCCTTCCGAGCGTTCCACATCCTCCAGCTTGCCGAGCCGCCAGGAGACGCCGAGCGACTGGCCTTCGAGGACGATGGCCTCGGCGGCTTCGGCACCTGCCTTGAGGGCGCGGGAGACGAGCATTGAGGCGTCGTCGAGAACACTGGCTTGGGGGGACGGCGCGTTTTGCGGCCTGGACATGGGCGAACGGGCTCTCGTTAAGGAATGAAGAGGCCCAAATGAAAGGGCTCCGCCTTTAATATAGGTCGGAGCCCTTGCGGGATACCAGAGGCTGGATGCGCGTTCAGAGAAGCGCGTAATAAAGGCAGGCGATGCCCGCGATGAGCTGGGCAAGCCAGGTCATGACCGTGCCGATGAGGCGGGGCGGCGTGGATTTGCCCGCAGCGGTGGTGAGGCCGATCGCGTGAAGGATGCGGCCGATGGTGAGAAGCAGGCCGACGGCATGGATCACATAGACCGAGCCGGGCAGCAGGTGCAGCGCGACAAGGCCGATCAGGACGATGGGCGTATATTCGACATTTGTGACATGGGCGCGATTGGCGTTGTAGAGCGCGGTATCATCGCCCGTACCCGTCATGACATTGGTGCGAACCCGGTTTGCCGAGACGCGATAGGCGAGAAACAGGTTTATGAGCAGATTGATACCGATATAGACGCCGACAATTTCGGCCGAATAGCTCAGCATGAGACCCTCCAATGGTGGTCGCGCCAGCTTTTTATGGTGTGGCGTGATTCGTTATTCTGCGGCAGAAAACTATCACGCTAGATAGATTATGACACCCGCTTCGCTTCCTTATCGAGGACAAGGCGAGATGCAGATCAGAAATAATTCCATCCGCTTCGGCCTCGTCGCCCTCACGCTGCATTGGCTGATCGCGGTGCTCTTTCTGGCGATGGTCACTATCGGCCTCACCATGACGAGCCTGGCGCTCACCGATCCATGGACCTTTCCGCTCTATCAGTTGCACAAGTCCATCGGCGTGACGATCTTCGTCCTCGTGGCGCTGCGCCTTGTCTGGCGGCTCTCGGGCAAGGTGCCGCCGCTACCCGCGACCTTGAAGCCATGGGAGCGCGTGGCCGCCTATCTCACGCATTACGGTCTTTACGCAGCGCTGCTTGCCATGCCGCTCACCGGATGGATCACTGTCTCGGCTTCGCCCTATGGCATCCCGACGGTTCTCTATGGCTATGTGAAACTACCCCATATCGGCTTTGTCGTCGCAAGCGCTCACAAGGCGACGATAGAGCAGGCGGCGTCATGGACGCATTGGGGACTTGCATGGACGGCAATGGCGCTGGTTGCGCTTCATATCGGCGCAGCCTTGAAGCATCATTTCATTCTGAAAGACGATGTACTGTCGCGCATGCTTCCTGCACGCGCGCGTTTTGAAAAGAGGTCCCGCCGATGATCCGGGTTTCCGCTTTAGCTGCCGCACTGGCAATCGCCACCACGCCCGCTCTCGCTGTGACGCAATGGGTCGCGCAACCAGATCCACAGGCGATTTCGTGGGAAGGGACGCAAGGCGGCAACGCGCTTGCCGGTCATTGCGAGAAATTCACGGCCGACATCACTTTCGACCCGGCGGCTCTGGCCACCTCCGCCGTGAAAGTCACCATCGATACGAGCGCCTGCAAGACGGGCGAGACGCAGAAGGACGAGTATCTGCCGCAGGAAGGCTGGTTCAACGTCTCCGCCTTTCCCGATGCGGTTTTTGAGGCAAAGAGTTTTCGCCATGAGGGCGATGATAAATATGTGGCCGATGGTGCATTGACGTTGAAGGGGGTGACGAAGAAGGTCGAACTGCCCTTCACCTTGAAGATCGACGGCGACACGGCGCATGTCGTGGGAGAGACAAGTTTGCAGCGCCTCGCCTTCGGTGTCGGCGATGGGCCGCAATTGTCATCGCCGGATGTCGCGGGCCTCGATGTGAAAGTGAAGATCGATCTTCACGCGACGAAGAAGTGACGGCGGTGCTGAAACCCCTCGCGGTTCCATGTCTGGTTCTTGCGCTCAGCGCTTGCACCGCTTTCAATGTCGTGACGCATTCAGTGAACGATGACCCGGTGAAAGCGCCTGCGGGCGTCTATCGGCTCGACCCGCATCATTCGAGCCTCCTCTTCGATGTCGATCATTTCGGCTATTCGCGCTTCATCACCCGCTTCGACAAAATGGAGGCGACGCTTGATGCTGTACCGGACGCGCCGGCCAAAAGCCGCGGCCATGGCGCGATCAAGGCCGCGAGCGTCGATACCAACGACCCCGAACTCGACAGCATGTTGACGGGGCCGGAGATGTTCGACGCCGCGAAATTCCCCGACATCACCTTCACCAGCACATCGCTGAAGCGCACAGGCCCTAAATCTGGTGAGATGACGGGCGACCTCACGCTTCACGGGCAGAGCCACCCGGTCACCCTTGCCGTCACTTTCAATGGCAGCGCTCCCGATCCGCTGACGGGGAAGGATACGCTCGGCTTCTCGGCCACCGGAAACTTCAACCGCTCGCAATGGGGCCTGTCGGTTTGGTGGCCCGCTGTCGGCAATGACGTCCATGTGGCCATTCAGGCTGAATTCGTTAAAGGCAAGTCTTAACGGGCGCAATCCCCTGAGGGAGGTGCGCCAAATTGCCGATTGAATTTCGGCGCATCATTCTCCATTTTTACCTTATAGGGAGGAGGTCCGGGCCCCTCTGGCGATGGAGGCGTCCATCGCGATGTCGGACCTGAAGTCGCATTGCGCTGCCGCGGCGTGCATATGACAAAGGTTCATCATGGAACTGCTCGGCACCCCACTTTGGGCATGGGGGGCGTTCTTTCTAATCGTCGCCGCCTTGTTGGCATTCGACCTCGGCATCCTTCACAAACATGACAGGGAAATCGGCGTCCGGGAAAGCCTCTGGCTATCGGCTGGATATATCGGCGTTGCTTGTGTCTTCGGCCTTGGTGTCGGACAGGTCATAGGCCACGAAGAGAGCCTCGAATTCTTCACCGGCTACTTCATCGAGAAATCGCTGTCGCTCGACAACGTCTTCGTCATCTCGCTCATCTTCACGGCCTTTGCCGTTCCGCGCCTCTACCAGCATCGAGTGCTCTTCTGGGGCATCCTCGGCGTTGTGGTGCTACGCGGGCTGATGATCGGCATCGGCGCGGCGCTGATCGCGCAGTTCCATTGGATACTCTATCTGTTCGGCGGTTTTCTCGTCGTCACGGGTATTCGGATGCTCTGCGAGAAGGAGCATGACAAGCCGCTGGAGAGCCATCCGTTTGTCAAATTTCTCCAGCGCCATGTACGTGTCACCGAAAAACTACACGGTCATGATTTTGCGGTGCGCTTGCCCGACACGAAAACCGGCCGCACCGCCTGGCACGCGACGCCGCTTCTCCTCGCGCTGATCCTCGTCGAATGTGCCGATATTGTTTTCGCGGTGGATAGCGTGCCTGCCGTCTTTGCGATCACGCAGGACCCATTCATCGTCTATACGAGCAACATTTTCGCGATCCTCGGCCTGCGCGCGCTTTATTTTGCGCTCGCCGCCGTCATCCATCGCTTCGCCTATCTGAAATACGCGCTGGCCGCCGTGCTCATTTTCATCGGCGGAAAGATTTTCTATGCCGAGCTTGTCGATAAGGTTCCCGCGATGCTGTCGCTTGGCGTCACGTTTGGATTGCTGGCGGCAGGCATTCTCGTCTCAATGCTGAAAACGCGCGGCAAGACGGCCTGATCACGCACCGCCGGCTTACTTCCAGATCGGTTTGCCTGTGCCCGGAAGTCCGAGAGAGGACCATTTGCGCGTCACTTCGTCTATGACGTTCTGGTCCATGCGAATCTCGCGGCCCCATTCGCGCTTTGTCTCGGGCACCCATTTATTGGTGGCGTCGAGGCCGATCTTTCCGCCAAGGCCGGATTCAGGTGAGGCGAAATCGAGATAGTCGATGGGCGTGTTTTCGATCAGCGTCACGTCGCGCACGGGATCCATGCGCGTTGAGATCGCCCACATCACCTCTTTCCAGTCGCGCGCGTCGATGTCGTCGTCAACGACGATCACCCATTTCGTGTACATGAACTGGCGCAGATAGGACCACGCCCCCATCATCACGCGCTTGGCGTGACCGGGATAGGCTTTCTTCATCGAAATGACGGCGATGCGGTAAGAGCAGCCTTCAGGCGGAAGCCAGAAGTCGATGATCTCGGGGAATTGCTGCTGAAGCAGCGGAATGAAAACCTCGTTCAGCGCCTCGCCGAGAATGGAAGGCTCATCAGGCGGGCGGCCCGTGAAGGTCGAGAGATAAATCGGATTACGGCGCATGGTGATCGCCGAGACGGTGAAGACCGGAAATTTCTCGACCGAATTGTAATAGCCGGTGTGGTCGCCATACGGGCCTTCGTCGGCGTAATCCTCGAGCGAAACATGCCCCTCGATGACGATCTCGGCTTCGGCGGGCACTTTCAGCGGCACGGTTTTGCAATCGACAAGCTCGACCTTCTCTCCGCGCAGCAATCCGGCGAACTGATATTCCGAAAGCGTATCGGGCACGGGCGTGACGGCGGCGAGGATCGTGCCCGGATCGGCACCGATGACACAGGCGACCGGCAGCGGCTCAGACTTCTCACCCTTCCAGCGCGCATGATGC
>CAZLLB010000212.1:0-5610 GCA_964560165.1 uncultured Parvibaculum sp.
GCATGGTTCGCGCCGATCCTCTGCTTCACGGCGGAAGAAGTGTGGCTGACGCGGTTTCCCTCCGAGGACGGAACAGTGCATACGCGGCTCTTTCCCGTGGTGCCTGCCGATTGGCGCGATGAGGCGCTGAACGAGAAATGGCGCAAGATCCGCGAGTTGCGCCGCACCGTCACCGGTGCGCTGGAAGTGGAGCGCCGCGAAAAGCGCATCGGCGCGAGCCTTGAAGCCGCACCCGACGTTTATGTGTCGAACGCCGAACTCAAGGCCGCGATGGCGGGCGTCGATCTGGCTGAAATCTCGATCACCAGCGGCGGACGCCTGATCGACGGCGAAGGCCCGACGGATGCTTTCCGTCTCGACGAGGTGGCGGGCGTGGCCGTAGTGCCAAAGCGCGCGGAGGGCAAGAAATGCGCCCGCTCGTGGAAGATCCTGCCCGAAGTCGGCTCCGTGCCGGACTTTCCCGACCTGACGCCGCGCGATGCGGCGGCGGTTATCGAATATGACGCCCGCAAAAAAGCCGGCGGTTGAAGGGTCATCATCATGGCGCGCTCGTTTTCCATTGCCGGTCAGCCTGTCTGGGGTCCGCTTTCGGGGCTTGGGGCGAGCGTGGCGGTTTTCGCCTTCGCGATCGACCGCCTGCATAAATGGTGGAGCCTCGACATTCTCGACATGCCCACGCGCGGGCGGATCGAGGTGACGCATTTTTTCGATATCGTGATGGCCTGGAACAAGGGCGTTTCCTACGGGCTCTTTCAGGCCGAGACGGTGGCGGGGCGGATCGGCCTCATCGTTTTTGCCATGGCGATCGTTGCTGGCCTCGGATTATGGCTAGCAAAGGCGGGCAACAAGCCACTTGCCATAGCGATCGGCCTGATCATCGGCGGGGCGCTGGGAAATGTTCTCGACCGGCTGGTCTATGGCGCGGTGGCAGACTTTTTTAGTTTTCACGCCTTCGGATTTTACTGGTATATCTTCAACGTCGCGGACATTTGGATCGCCATAGGTGTTGGCCTGATCCTTCTGGAGTCCGTTTTTCCGGGGGTATTTGCGCGGGTTCGAAACGAGAGCGACGCGGGCGGCGACAAGCGCGCCTGAACGCATCGAGCGAACCTGAAGGGTCGAGGATAATGAGAGTGAAACTGATGAGCCCGCGGATACCGAGCCTGGTTGCGCTGACCGCCTTGTCCCTGTCGCTGGCCGCCTGTGGCGGCGACAGCCTCAAGGACACGCTCGGCTACGGCAAGAGCGCACCCGACGAATTTGCCGTCATCACCAAGGCCCCGCTGGTCATTCCGCCGGACTTTGCGCTGCGTCCGCCGCAGCCGGGCGCGCCCCGCCCGCAGGAAGCGGCCTTTGAGCCTTCGCTTGCGGCTGAGCGTGCGCTGACCGGCAACACGGAAGCCGGAACTGCCACTGCCGGTGGCTTCAGCCCCGGCGAGCAGGCGCTGCTGGCCAATACGGGCGGTGACGAAGCCAATCCGCGTATCCGCCAGGTGGTCAATAGCGAGATGCGCACATTGGTCGAGAAGGACAAGACCTTCACCGACGATGTTCTCTTCTGGCGGCAGAAGCCCGCCCCCGACGCCCGCACCGTGGATGCCGAGGCCGAGCGCCGCCGCATCGAGCAGAACGCGGCTGAAGGCAAATCGGTCGTTGACGGCGAGACGCCGTCTGTCGCGCCTGCCAAACCCGGCTTCTTCTCCGGCCTCTGGTCGTCGATCTTCTAGGAACGACCGCACAGGTGTTTCATTCCGTTTTCACACCGTTGCGCCAAGCGCGTATCTCGCGCGTGGCGGCGGTGTGCGCATTGCTGCTCGTCGGCGGCTGCGCGGGCTTTCCGCTCGGTGCGACGCACGACGCTGCTGCAACCGCGCCTCAGGCTGTAGCCACGGGGCCGGGCGCACCTGAAATGTTCCGCCTCGCCAATGGCATGGACGTGCTGGTCATTCCCGATCACCGCGCGCCTGTCGTGACGCATATGGTGTGGTATCGCATCGGTGCGGCCGATGAGACGCCGGGCAAGACGGGGCTGGCGCATTTTCTCGAACATCTGATGTTCAAGGGCACCGACAAGATCGCGCCCGGAGAATTTTCAAAGATCGTCGCCCGCAATGGCGGGCAGGACAACGCCTTCACCAGCTACGATTTCACCGCCTATTATCAGGCGATTGCCAAAGACCGGTTGCCACTCGTCATGGAGATGGAAGCCGACCGCATGACGCATCTGAAACTCACAGACAAGGAAGTGCTGCCCGAGCGCGATGTCGTGATCGAGGAATTGCGGATGCGCATCGAGAACGAGCCGGTGGCCGGGCTGCAATCGAAAATGAATGCGGCGCTCTATGGCGCAAGCCCCTATGGGCGCGACGTGATCGGCGTGAAAAGCGAAGTGCAGAGGCTTGGGACCGACGACGCGCTCGATTTCTATCGCCGCTTCTATACACCCAACAATGCGATCCTGATCGTGGCGGGCGATGTGACGGCGGCGGAACTGAAACCGCTGGCGGAGAAATATTACGGCGTGATCAAGCCGCGCGCGCCGACGCTGAAGCGCAAGCGCGCCGCCATCGTCTGGCCCGCAGAGCCAAAGCGCGTGACGCTGCACGACCCGCGCGTACGCGAGGAAACATGGATCAGGGCTTATCCCGCGCCCTCCAGCGCCGCAGCGGGAACGCGCCGCAGCGCCGCGCTCGATGTGCTGGCCGAAATCATCGGCGGTGGTACGACAAGCAGGCTCTATCAGTCGCTGGTGGTGCAGGACCGCGTCGCGACCACGGTGCAGGCCTGGTATGAGGGCGACAAGCTGGGCGCGGGCGAATTTGGCATCTATGCGCTGCCGCGCGTGGGGCGCAGCGCGGGCGACGCCGAAAAGGCCGTCAATGCCGAACTGACGAAATTCCTCGCAGGCACGATCGACGCCGATGAATTGAAACGCGCCAAATCGCAACTCGTCGCCAGCGCCGTCTATGCGCGCGACACGCAGCGCACCTTGGCCTATGCCTATGGCAGCGGCATGACGACGGGGCTGACCGCCAAACAGGTTTATGAGTGGCCCGATTATATTCGAGCCGTCACGGCGCAAGATGTGCTTGCCGCCGCAAAGGATGTGCTCGATGCGCGCCACGCGGTGAACGGCGTGCTTCTGCCGGAGGCGAAGAAATGAAGCATCTCGCCGCAGCTTTTGTTTTTGCCTTCGCCACACTTGTCGCGCTGCCTGCGAGCGCCATGCAGATCGAGCGCGTGGTGAGCCCCGGCGGCATAGAGGCGTGGCTCGTCGAGGAATATGAAGTCCCCGTCATCGTGATGAATGTCGCCTGGTCGGGCGGCTCTGCAAGCGACCCGGCGGGCAAGGCGGGGCTGGCCAATATGGTGTCGGGCCTTCTCGATGAAGGCGCGGGCGACATGGATTCGGCCGCCTATCAGAAGCGGCTCGAAGCCTCGAATGCGGTGCTCTCCTATTCAGACGGACGCGATTATTTCAACGCGCGGCTGAAGACGCTGGCGGAAAACCGCGACGAGGCCTTCTCGCTGCTTCAGGTGGCGCTGGCGCAACCGCGCTTCGATGCCGATGCGGTGGAGCGTATTCGCGCGCAGCTTTTTTCGATCGTCGCGCGCAATGCGCAAGACCCCCAATGGATCGCCTCGCAAAGCTGGTTCAAGGCGGCTTATGGCAATCATCCTTATGCGCGGCCCACCGAAGGCACGGCGCAGACGCTGGCCGCAATCGGCCGCGCCGATTTGCGCGACTATGTGAAGCGGACCTTCGCGCGCGACAATATGAAGATCGGCGTCGTCGGTCCGATCACGCCCGCTGAACTGGGCGTGCTACTCGACAAGACATTCGCCGCGCTGCCCGCTCACGCAAAGCTCACGCCCGTGCCTGATGTGAAGATGGCGGCGAAGGGCAAGACGGTCATCGTCAAGAAACCCTTCCCGCAAAGCGTTGTGATCTTTGGCAGCGAGGGGATGAAGCGCGCCGACCCGGATTTCATTCCGGCTTTCGTGATGAATTACATTCTCGGTGGAGGCGGTTTCTCATCACGCCTCACCGAAGAAGTGCGCGCCAAACGCGGCCTGGCCTATTCGGTCGGCACCTATCTCTATCCGCTGCGCCACGCCGCGCTGCTGCTCGGCGATGTCGGCACCAAGAATGCGAGCGTCGGCGTCGCCCTGTCGCTGATCGAGAAAGAGTTCGCCCGCATGGCCAAGGACGGTGTGAGCGACAAGGAACTCGAAGACGCGAAAACCTATCTGACGGGGTCTTATCCGCTGCGGTTTGATTCCAACGGCAAAATTGCGAACGAGCTTGTGGCGATCCAGCAGGAAGATCTGGGGATCGACTATATCACCCGCCGCAACGCCATGATCGAGGCGGTGAGCAAGGCCGACATCGCGCGCACCGCAAAGCGCCTGCTGAAAGCGAAAAACCTTATCGTTGCCGTGGTCGGCGAACCGAACATGACGCTGACCCTGCCGCCGGGCGCCGCCGAACCCATGCCCGCCGCGCCAACCGGCCCGAGCGAAGGCGCACCGGACGCGCATTGATTGCTTTTCTACGTGGTCTTTATTGTCGAAAAGAAACCACAACGGTCATAATCCGCCCGCTGGTCCCCTCGATCCGTTCTTGTTAACGTCAGCGTCTGGCGGAACAGTTCACGGGCGATTCCCGTTATCAAGGACCGGAACTCCGCTCCCGAGGACAATTCCATGCCGCAATCAAGCCTGCCTTATGACCAGCAGATCGACACCTGTTTCGACGACAAGATCGGCGAAGGCGGGCTCGCGCGCGCCGCTTACGACAAGGCGCTGAAAGACACCGAAGCCGGTCTCGCCTGGCTGAAAGAGGCTTATGAGAAAAAGACGCTGGCGCTGTTGCGCGTGCCCGAGCGCAAGGACGATCTCGGCCCCTTGCGCGATGTGGCGGCCAAGCTTCTCGACAACACGACCGACCTTTTTATTTTCGGCATTGGCGGCTCCTCGCTCGGCGCGCAGGCGATTGCGCAACTGACGGGCTGGGGCACACAGGCGCATATGCAGAAAGGCCCGCGGCTTTTCATCATCGACAATCTCGATGCGCAGACGATGCAGGCGGCACTCTCGGCGAGCGATTTGCGCACGACGCGCTTTCTGGTTGTCTCCAAATCGGGCGGCACGGTCGAACCTTCAATCCAGATGCTCGCCGCCATGAGCGCGATCGAGAAAGCGGGCGGCGGCAAATATATGAAGCATCATTTCGCGGTGCTGACGGAGCCTGCAAAAAACGGCAAGCCCAACGCCATGCGCGCCTTTGCCGAGAAACACGGCTTTGCGACGCTCGACCACGATCCGGGTGTCGGCGGCCGCTATGCGGTGCTGACGACGGTGGGGCTTCTGCCCGCCGATATTCTGGGCCTCGACATCGAAGCCTTCCGCGCTGGTGCCGCTGATGTGCTGGCGCCGATCATCGCGGGAAAACCCGCAAAAGACATCGCGCCCGCAGTGGGCGCAGCGCTGTCGATTGCCCTTCAGCGCGAAAAAGGTGCCGATATTTCGGTGCTGATGGCCTATGCCGACCGGCTTGACCGCTTCATCGCCTGGCATTGCCAGCTCTGGGCCGAAAGTCTCGGCAAG
>CAZLLB010000213.1:0-5596 GCA_964560165.1 uncultured Parvibaculum sp.
GACCATATCGCCGACCGCGCGGGCATGTTCGAGGCGCTCGGAATGGGTGATGCCGCGGCCTGCCGTCATCCAGTTCACCTCGCCCGGACGGATGGCGAGTTCGGAGCCGATACTGTCGCGGTGCATGATCTCGCCGTTGAAGAGATAAGTGACGGTCGAGAGGCCGATATGAGGATGCGGGCGTACGTCGAGGCTTTTGGGGATGCCGGGCGCGAAACTCATCGGGCCCATGTGATCGAAAAAGATGAAGGGCCCGACCATACGGCGCTGGGCGACGGGCAGTATGCGACCGACCTCAAAACCGCCGCCGAGATCGCGCCGCCTTTGTTCGATGATGCGCTCAAGCATGATGGCCTCCGGGTTTGCTTGCCTCATGCTAACCCGGAGGCGATATTTTTTCACCTGCGCCGTGGGACCCACATGCCCGACAGAAGGGCGAAGCGCAAGCACATGGCCGCGCCCGCAATGGCCAGCGAGACGACAAAGGCGATCCAGACGCCCATGCCCTGCATCTCAAAGTGAAAGGCAAGGAGAAGCGCCAGCGGAAAGCCGATCAACCAATAGGAGCCACCGGCGATCCACATGGGGCCGTTTGCATCTTTCAGCCCGCGCAGGCTCAGCGAGGCCACGACCTGCATGGTGTCGAAAATCTGGAAGGCGGCGCCGATGCGCAGGAAGAGCACCGCATTGGCGATGACGCCGGCGTTTTCAGGATCGTGCTTATCCACATAGAAGCCGATGATGTGCGGCGCGAAAACGAAAAGCACCACGCCCATCCCTGACATGAAGGCGAGGCTCATGCCCATGGCGGCAAGCCCGGCGCGGCGGACGCGCGGGCGATCCTCGGCCCCTGCGGCCAGGCCGATGCGCACGGTGGCCGCCGTGGCGATGCCGAGCGGCACCATGAAGCAAAGCGCCACGACATTGAGCGCGACCTGATGGGCGGCGACACTGTCGGTGCCGAAATAACCCATGATCATCGTGCCCGCATTGAAGAACATCGCCTCGAAAATGATCGTCATGCTGATCGGCATGCCGAGACGGATGACTTCCTTCAAGACTTCCCAGTCAAACTCCATGAAGCGGTGGAAGATGCGATAGACGGCGAGATCCGGCGTCAGGAAGATGATGGCGAGCATGGCGAAGAAGCTGAAGGCGAAGGAGGAGGCACTGGCGATGCCCGCGCCGAGCAACCCCATGCGCGGCGCGCCGAAATGGCCGAAGATCAGCGCATAGGCGAGCGCCGCATTGAAGACGATCATCAGCCCCATGACGATCAGTGGTGCGTTGGGGCGGCTCAGCGATGTTGCATAACCACGCAACACGTTGAAGAGCGCGGTGAAGACGAAGCCCACCGCGAGCGCGCGCACAAAGAGGCCCGCATCGGCGGCGAGCGACGGGGGCTGGCCCATCGCGGCCAGCATATCGCCTGCATACCAGAGGAAGGCGACCTGGAACGGCATGAGGAGAAGGATGACCCAGATGGCCATGCGCACGCTTTTGCGGACGCCCTCCTCCTCGCCGCCGCGTTGCGCGCCAAGAATATGCGCAATCATCGGCGAGACGGCGATGGCCGGGCCCATGGCGAGAACCCACATGGCGTAATAGAGGCTGAGGCCGAGCGCCGAGGCAGCCAGCGCATCCTTGGAATAAGCGCCGAGCAGCAACACGTCGATGGTGCCGACGCCCATCTGCGCCAGTTGTGTGACGACGATGGGACCGGCAAGGCGCGCCAGTTCGCGCGCTTCGACCATGAAATCTTGCGCGGGCTTTACCGGCGGCAGGGGCGCAGCGTCGAAAGGCGTCTTGAGAGTGGCGTCGAGAATATCAGTCATAACCGGAGCTTTTCTTGGTCACGAAGCCCGGAAACGGCGGCGGAGGGGAGGCAGGGTCCACAAAAAACCCTCCGGAGCGTTTGCCAGGCTCGGGAGGGTGGATCCGTTGGATCTATGCGGACGGCTTTAGCCCGCAGGTTCCTCGCGAGTGATGGGCGGGCACGACATGCCGACAGCGCCTGTCGGCACCTGCCCTGTCATGTTCGAAACACTGTCCATCGGGATCCACTCGTCTTGTTATTTGCGCGCATGGCGCGCCGGAGGGAGAAACGGATACGCCTCGTTTTTGAGGGAGTCAAGATAAGGCGAAAGGGTTATCGCCTCAGACGCGCTCGTCGGTGCTAATGGCGGCGAGGGGTGCGGGCTCTGCGAACGGCACAATCGTGGCGCGGACCGGCAGGTGGCAGGTAACGCAGGTGCCGAGGTCGGGGGCGGATTCCAGTGTGATCCAGCCGCCATGAAGCTCGACGAAAGAGCGCGCGAGGCTGAGGCCGAGACCTGCGCCGCGGCGGCGATCGGTGCCGGAGCGGGCTTCGAAGCGGTCGAAGACGGTGGACTGGAATTCCGGCTTGATGCCGATGCCGGTGTCGGCGACGTAGAGCTGCATCGTGTTTTCGAGGCGGCGCGCGCCGATGGTGATGGTGTCGCCGGGGCTGGTGAAGGCCAGCGCATTCGACAGAAGATTGATCATGATCTGCTTGATGCGCTTTTCATCAGCGCGGATCGAGCCGACGTCTTCGTGGCAATCCACCTTCAGCACGATCTTGTTTTTCTGCGCCGGGTGATTGGCGAATTGCTCGGCGGAATGCACGACTTCGGAAATTTCAACGTCCGAGAGATCGAGCGTCATGGCGCCCGCTTCGATGACGGCGAGATCGAGAATGTCGTTCACCACATCGAGCAGCGTGTCGGAGGATTCCAGAATACCTTGCGTGTATTCGTGCTGCTTGGAATTGAGATCGCCGAACATTTCGGTTTCGAGAATTTCGCCGAAGCCGAGGATATTGGTGAGTGGCGTGCGCAATTGATAGGAGACGTGGCTGATAAATTCCGATTTCAGGCGGTCGGCGGTTTCCAGCGCATCGTTGCGCTCGCGGAGCGCCACTTCCATTTTGATCGAGTCGGTGACATCGACATAGGTGAGCAGGCTCGCGCCATCGGGCAGCGGCACGATGGCATAGTCGATGACCGTGCCGTTGGGGCGATCGAGGCGGCCTGTCGATTGGACGCGGCTTACCGCGCCATGGGTGATGCCTGCCTTGAAGGCGGCGGCCTGCGCCTCATCGCCGTAAAGCGCGCTGGTGGCGGCGGCGATGTCGTTGGCATGGGGTTCGCCTTCAAGCGCGTCGGGTGTGAGGTTCCAGATGCGCGCGTAAGCGGGGTTCCACAATTTCAGGCGGCCATCCGAGCCGAAGACGGCGACGCCTTCATAGAGGTGATCGATGGTCTCGCGCTGGACGCTGGCCAGCGTGTTATAGGAACTGGCGAGATTGAGGTGCTCGGTGACGTTTTCGTAGAGATAGATGACGCCGCCAAAGGGATGCGCCTGGCCCAGCAATTTGATGATGCGGCCATCGGGCAGGTGCCAATATTCCTCGACCGGATCGGGCGAAGTGTAAAGCTCCATGCGCCCTTGTTTCCAGACCTGGAAATTCGCCTGTTCGGGCAGGCGGCGCTGGGCGCGGAGCTGATCGAGAATTTCGCTATCGGTCGGCTCGGCGTCAAGCCAGGCGGGATCTAGGCCCCAGAGCGTTTCAAAAGCGCGATTGCGGAATCGCAACCGCTTGTCGGGGCCGCAGATCGCCACAGCGGTCGCTACGCGGTCGAGCGTGGCCGCATGGCTGTCGATATGGCGGCGAAGCTCGGCTTCGGCGGCGTCGAGCGCGGAGACATCGACGGCGACGCCAGCAAGACCATCGACGACGTGCTGCTCGAAAACTTCAATGGCGCGGCGTTCACCCGCCATGATCGCATGGGTGCGCTCGCTGGCGCGGTCGCGATCGAAGAGGCGGCGGCGCAAGCTTGACAGGACTTCTTCGTCCAGCAATTCAAGGCCGCGCACCACGGCATCTTCGGGCGAGGCGGCATCGACGGCGCGGGCATAGGCGTCGTTGGTCCAGGTGAGCCTGCCCTCTTCGTTGCGACGCCAGGCGGGGAACGGGGCCTTCATCACATGGTCTTCAAAGCGGCCTCGCGCGGCTTCAGCCTGACGCAGGCGCTCCATCAGGCGGCTCACCTCGGCGCGCTCGCCGGTGACATCGCGCAGCCAGAGAACAGCCAGTGCCCCGGCGGGGCGGCCCTCGGCCTCGAAGGTACGCCCGTCGATCGATTGGACATGGAGCGAGAAGCGCGCACCGCGTGTGCGCAGACGCTGGACGGCGGTGTTGAGGCGACCGGCGTTTTCGGGCTCGAGGCGCGTCAGCAGATAGGAGAAGTCGAGATCGCCGGAGGCGGGATCGACGAGGGTGGCGGTGGAGCCGACGATACGCGGGCGCGACTGGAAGGTGCCCGGCGCGGCGCGCAAGGACTCCGGCGTCCAGATGAAAACAGCGTCGGGTTCGGCCGCGAGGATCGATTCTGCCGCATGAAGCCGCGCGTCGATGCTGGCGAGTTCGCGCTCGCGCTCCAGCGCCACACGACGAGCACGCCGCGCGGCGCGCATGCCAAGCCCGGCGAGAACGACGCCGAGAATGGCGATGCCGAGCGCGCCCATGAGATAGAGGCTGACGGTGGGCTCGGCAGCTGCGGCGGGCGAAACGCCGAGCGTCGTCAGGGCTTGAGGGAGGCTGTCGCCCAAGGGAGAGGCGGCATGGGCTGCGGGCGCAAAAAGGCCAATGGCGAGCGCGGCGCAAGCACTCGCTCCCCGCCTCGCGCGCTGCGGCAATGGCAGCTTTGGCCTTTCAGTCATAGTTCCCCTCGCCCCCGAAATGGCGGCGTCACAAATCAGCCCCGACGATAGCGATACTACATCAAGTCTTAAGGCGGGTCGAAGACTGACAGGCTTGACCCGTTCCGCTTTCGCACCAATATGAGGGGAGCGAGGCCACGCCCTCCCCCAGCATGGGTCAAACATCCGGGACGGCCCGGTTCCCCTGAAAGGAGAGCCGTCATGGCCTGGATTGCACTCGGTGTCGCTGGATTGCTGGAAATCGTCTGGGCTTTTGCAATGAAGCAGTCGGATGGCTTCACGCGCCTTACACCCAGCATCGTCACCCTCGTTGCGATGATCGCGAGTTTCGGGCTGTTGGCCTATTCCATGAAAGCGCTGCCGCTTGGCACCGCCTATATGATCTGGACCGGGATCGGTGCGGTTGGCGCCTTTGCCGTGGGCGTTGCGGTGCTCGGCGAAGAGGTGAACATGATGCGCGTGGTGGCGGCGGTACTCATCGTCTGCGGCCTCGTCATGATGAAATTTTCAGCGACGAGCTGATGTAAAAAGGCCCGGTGAAAACCGGGCCTTTCGATATTTTCTGCATCAAGTGGCAACTAGTAACGATATTGCTCGGCCTTGAAGGGGCCCTGGGGGCTGACGCCGATATAGGCGGCCTGCTTGTCGGAAAGCTTGCTGAGCTTCACGCCGATCTTGGCGAGATGCAGCAGCGCGACCTTTTCGTCGAGGTGCTTGGGGAGCGTATAGACCTCTTTCTTGTACTGGCCGGGTTTCGTCCAGAGTTCGATCTGGGCGAGCGTCTGGTTCGTAAACGAGGCCGACATGACGAAAGAAGGGTGGCCGGTGCCGCAACCGAGGTTGACGAGGCGGC
>CAZLLB010000214.1:0-5527 GCA_964560165.1 uncultured Parvibaculum sp.
GCCCCTTCGGGCTATTTAGGAAAAAAAGGGGCCCCGGCGAACCGGGGCCCAAGTTTAGGGAGGAAACGCCCAAGAAGGGCTACGGTATCAGGAGAAAGCTCAACCGATACCGCAATGCAAAAGATACATTGCGCTGCACAAAAAACAAGTGGCCGATGAAAAATTATTGACGTCCTTTTTAAAGTTAGAATGGCCTAAGTAGTTGGAGTGAGCCAAATATTCCGGGCCCCCCCCCAGGAGTGCAGTGCAACGAAATTGTCGCACCCCGCCCCGACCCGGGCTCGCAAACTTTCCTTAAGAACCCTTGTGCAAAATAGAGACGGGTCGTTCACGGTTTTCGAACGAGCAAGCCCTGCCACGAGCCGGGGCCTCAGGGGATGATGGGCTGTTGAGAATAGCGGGCAAACAATTCGAATCTGTCGCGGGAAGGCTCTTTGCCAACTGGCGCATGGCCGCCGTGCTGGGTCTCGCGCTCGCGGCCGCTCCTACAATGGCCTGGTCACAGACCCAGCGCACCGCCAGCGCGCCCGCCGCCACACCCAAACTCACAGTCTGGAACTATTGCGAGCGCGCGACCGTGCTGATCGAGGCTGCACACAAATTGCCACGCGCGCTGCTCTTCTCGGTCGCCATGGTCGAATCGGGTCGTTTCAACAAGGAGTCGCGCAAGACGCGCCCCTGGCCATGGACGATCAATGCCGAAGGCCAATCCTTTTATTTCAAAACCAAAAAAGACGCGATCGCGGCTGTGCGCCGGTTGCAGAAGGAAGGCGTTCGCAGCATCGACGTCGGCTGTATGCAAATCAATCTGCGCTATCACCCAGAGGCCTTTGCCGATCTCAACGAAGCCTTCGATCCTGCAGCCAATGTGACCTATGGCGCGAAGTTTCTCAAAAACCTCTACACGCGCACAGAGTCATGGCCCAAAGCCATCGCGACCTACCATTCGCAGTCAAAGACCCGCAACCAACCCTATTTCGCTCGTGTCATCGGCGTCTGGAGCGACGAGCATACCCGCATTGCCGCGCTCGCACGGCGATTGAAAGCCGAAGCCGTTGCGCGGGCCGACGTGCCACAACGTGAAACGCCGGTTGAAACAATCGCCGTGATCGCAAGCCGTGAGCGCCCCGCACCCATGGTACTCGACGGCGACGCCGTGATTTCCATACGCGAAACGGCAGTGGCGACAGTCGGCCTTCGCCTGTCGATCACCGAGAATGATTTTGCCGCCGCGCAGAAAAGCGAACCTGCGGCCCCTCGCGTCATCGACATACCGCGCGCTGCGCCGACGGTACTCGCCGACGCTTCCCCAAGCCTCTAGACTTTCGATCCTGCGGGCACGACAAGACGCAGTATCTGTGTGCCCTGCTCGATCACCTGCGGCAAGGCACCGCGCGCATCACCATCGACTTCAACCTCCAGACCTGCAGGCGAAACGATCTTGACCTGACGCACGGGAAGCACCTCCACATCGGTGAGCGTTTCGACACGGCCAAGCCCCAGCGCAATCAGATACCGTACAAAAGCGAAGCGGCTCCCATTGCGGAAAAGAAAGAGGGTCAACCCCGGTTGCGAAATGTCGCCCGTGCGAGCCAGCACGTAAGGCCCGGCAAAATACCGCCCGTTAATCGCGATGACCCAAGCCGCGCGCTTCTCGCGACCATCTGCGATCAAGTGAATATCGCGCCCCGGCCCACGCACCCATTCCTTGAAACCTGCCCAGACGAAAGCACCCTTTCCCAATAGGCGCTTCAGGCGTGGGTTGATCCGATGGACGACCACGCCATCAAAACCAATGCCCACCATCATCAGAAAGATGCGCCCCTCGACGAGCCCCGTGCCGATAAGGTGCGCCGGGCCACTCAGCAGCATGTCGGCAATGTCGCCTGCACGAGGACGCAAGCCCAATTCCAAAGCCAGCACGTTGGCTGTGCCGAGTGGAATGATGCCGAGCGGAATGGAATGTCCCAACAATCCGCGCGCTACCTCATTGATGGTCCCATCGCCGCCCGCCGCGACCACCACATCGGCTTCGGCACGCATCGCCGCACGCTGCGCCAGAAGCGTGGCATCGCCGGGGCCTGACGTTTCCTCCACCACCACCTCCGCACCCGCGTACCGAAGTCGCTCGGCAACCGCATGAAGAAGGCCGGGACGACGCGCGCCCGCGACTGGATTGAGAATGATGTGAATGGAACGGCGCAAGGCCACGGCTAAACCCCGGCGAGTGTCATTGAAACGTCATCGGACTGTCATGAAAGCTTGTCCGCCATCTCCTTATATGCCGACAGGAAGATCAGGCGCCACCGCTTATCACGGCAGATGATCCGATGGACGAGCGGCTGGCGGCCTCGATCCGTAAGCGAATGATCGTTGAGGACATGACGGTACTCGAAAACACTCTGGCTCGTCTCAGTTCGCGGCGCGGCAACCTCGATGAACGGTTGACCGGTCCCGCTCCCGAAAATCGCAAGCACCATCGAACGCTCTTTCTCTCCGACACTCATCTGGGCACACCGGGTTGCAAGGCCGAGCTGCTGCTCGATTTTCTGCGCCACAACGAGGCCGAGACGATCTACCTCGTCGGCGACATCGTGGACGGTTGGCGCTTGAAACGCTCCTGGTACTGGACGGCCACGCATAATGCGGTCGTGCAGGAACTCCTGCGCAAAGCCCGCAAAGGCGCCAATGTGATCTATGTGCCGGGCAATCACGACGAAGCGTTGCGCGACTATACCGGCCTCAATTTTGGCGGGGTCGATGTCCGCGCCGAAGCGATCCATGAAACGGCTGACGGGCGGCGCTTCCTCGTCATTCATGGCGACCAGTTCGATGGCGTCGTCAAATACGCCAAATGGCTCGCTCATCTCGGTGACCGCGCCTACGAACTGGCGCTCTCGCTGAACAACTGGCTGCACGAGATCCGCCGCGCTCTTGGCATGCCTTACTGGTCGCTTTCTTCCTGGCTGAAACACAAGGTGAAGAACGCGGTCGAATTCATCTCCTGCTACGAAGACGCGCTCGCCCGCGAGGCCCGGAGCCGGGGCGTTGACGGCGTCATCTGTGGTCACATCCACTATGCCGAGATGCGCGACATCGACGGCACGCTCTACTGCAATGACGGCGACTGGGTCGAAAGCTGCACCGCGCTCACCGAAGACGAGACAGGCACGCTCGCCATTGTCACCTGGCGCCATTTCTCCTGGGATGCGAAAGAGAGCAGCGACGCGGTATCGCGTGAGCATGAGGGCTCCAACGTGTTGAACGCGGCCTGACCATGTTCAACCGCAAGACCTATCAGATAGCGGACCCGGCGCTCGGCTACACCGACGCGCGACTGCGGATCGTGATCGTCTCCGATGCAGCCCCGCCACAGGTAAATGGCGTGGTACGAACACTCGGCGAACTGACGGCTCATCTGACGAAGTTGGGCCATGAAGTCGTATCGATCACACCGGATCGCTTCGTCACCGTGCCGCTGCCAACCTATCGCGAAATCCGCCTGGCGCTGTTTCCCGCGCGACGCCTTGCGCGGATGATTGAAGCGGCAAATCCCCACGCAATCCACATTGCCACTGAAGGCCCTCTAGGTCTTGCTGCGCGCCGCTATTGCCTGAAGCGCAACCTCCCCTTTTCGACTTCGTTTCACACACGCTTCGGCGAATATCTCAAAGCACGCACCGGCTTTCCGTTGCGCTGGAGCTATGACTTCCTGCGCTGGTTTCACGCGCGCGCCGCGACGATCATGGTGGCGACGAAATCCCTCCAGACCGAACTTGAACAACGCGGCTTTGGCAAGCCCTCGATCTGGTCGCGCGGCGTCGATACCGAACTGTTTCGCCCTCGCCCCGAAGAGCGGGGTGAGCACTATCTCGACCTCATCCGGCCCGTTTACCTCTATGTGGGCCGCGTCGCCGTTGAAAAAAACATCGAAGCCTTTCTCGAAACCGACCTGCCCGGCACGAAGATGATCGTGGGGGAAGGTCCGCGTCTTGGGCATTTGCGCAAACGCTATCCCGACGCGCATTTCACTGGCGCATTGTTTGGCGGCGACCTCGCCAGAGCCTATGCGGCGGCCGATTGCTTCGTCTTTCCAAGCCGTACCGACACATTCGGTCTGGTGCTGATCGAGGCGCTTGCCTGCGGCACGCCTGTGGCCGCTTTTCCGGTACAGGGTCCGCTTGACGTCATAGGCACAAATCCGGTGGCTGCGCTCGACGACGATCTGCAAGCCGCTTGCCTGCGTGCCGTCCACATCCCGCGTGAGGCAGCTCGTGATTTCGCGCTCACTTTCTCCTGGGAAGCCTGCACGCGCCAATTCCTCTCCAATCTCGCGCTGAAGGAAAATAAACGGCCTGAACCGGGCGCGGATAAACTCTCCCAAAGCAAAGCCGCGCTTGAGTTGTCCTGAGAACTCCCCTCAAATCACTTTCCCCCCGTTTTCAGGAGGCTTTTCATGAGACCCCTTGCCATCGCGCTTATATCCGCAGCTGCGCTGACGTTTTCATCCCTCGCCCAAGCCGACGAATATCAGATCGACGCAACGCATACCCATGTGGGCTTCACGATCAGTCATTTTGGTTTTTCGGAAACTTATGGCGTCTTCAAAAATGTCGCCG
Source organism: uncultured Parvibaculum sp. (assembly GCA_964560165.1). GTDB lineage: Bacteria > Pseudomonadota > Alphaproteobacteria > Parvibaculales > Parvibaculaceae > Parvibaculum. Next base: position 4,620 of record CAZLLB010000214.1, read on the forward strand.
GCACCCTGACGCTGGATGAAAACAAACCGGAAGCCAGCAAGGTCGATATAACGATCCAGACCGCCAGCCTCGACACGGCCAATGATGCCCGCGACGAGCATGTGAAGGGCAAAGATTTTCTCGACGTCGCCAACTATCCGACCATGACCTTCAAATCGACCAAGGTGGACGTGACCGGCAAGGACACGGCGACCGTGACCGGCGATCTGACGCTGCATGGCGTCACCAAGCCCGTGGGCCTCATCGTGAAGCTCAACAAGGCGGGCCCGAGCCCTATGGACAAATCACGCCAGGTGGCCGGTTTCTCGGCTATAGGCAAGCTGAAGCGTTCCGATTTCGGCATAACGACCTATGTGCCTGCGATCGGTGACGAGGTGACTTTGGCCATTTCGACCGAAGCTGTGCGGAAATAGGCCGTCCAGCCCCGATTCAAGGCCTGCGGTAAGGATTAACCTTCCGCAGACCTTGATTAGAGCTTGATATTCATGGGGTTGTGCTGTCTGCGCCCCTTGTAGCGGGGTCGCTCAGCTAATATAACGCCGGACTTAGCCGCTCTCGCGCGTGAAGTCCTGCGTTTGCTGGCCCACATGACCCGGCGGAAAATATGTCCCTTCGTAATATCGCGATCATTGCCCACGTTGACCATGGGAAAACAACCCTCGTTGACCAGCTCCTACGCCAGTCCGGCACATTCCGAGAAAACCAGCAGGTTGCGGAACGTGTTATGGACTCAGGCGATCTTGAGCGTGAACGCGGCATCACCATTCTGGCAAAGCCCACCAGCGTTGACTGGGTTGACGAAAACGGCGTCCATACGCGCATCAACATCATCGACACTCCCGGCCACGCCGACTTCGGCGGCGAGGTGGAGCGCATCCTCTCCATGGTCGACGGCGTGGTGCTGCTGG
>CAZLLB010000215.1:0-5496 GCA_964560165.1 uncultured Parvibaculum sp.
GCGAGCTTTTTGGCCCCGTCGGCAATCCGCGCTATCGCGAATATGCAGAAGACATTCACGACAGCGGTGTGCATCTGCTGAACCTCATCAACGACATTCTCGATCTGTCGAAGATCGAGGCAGGGCACTTCAAACTGCATGAAGACACGGTGGGTCTTGATGCTGTGGTGGCGTCTGCTTGCCGTATCGTGCGCCATCGTGCGCAGCAGGCGGCGATCACCATCGAGACCGATCTGCCGGTGCCTCTCGTCAATCTCGTCGTAGACGAACGTGCGCTAAAGCAGGTGTTGATCAATCTGATCTCGAATGCGGTGAAGTTCAGCAATGATCGCGGCACGGTCCGCATCGAAGCGGTGGTGAGGGCAGAGGGCCTGCGCATCGCCGTCACCGACCATGGTATCGGCATCGCGGAAGAAGATATTCCCAAAGCGCTAGCACCATTCACCCAGGTGGACGGCACGCTTTCGCGCACCCATGAAGGCACAGGGCTCGGCCTGCCGCTGGCAAAGCATTTAACCGAACTGCACGGCGGCGAATTGACCATCGTGAGCGCGCCCGGCGAGGGCACGGCGGTCTATATCGACCTGCCTGTCTTGCGGCTGGTCGCCGATCAGCAGCATCTGGGTAATATTTTGCAGGCATGAGGCCGTCCTGAGCGCGGTGCCGGACTGGACAGGTTCTGCGGCCTCGGTTAGAAACGGCGCCCCTTCGAGACTGTCATTCCTCCAGATGCATCGCTGTGACCCTTCGCGCATCGCGCGCCGGTCAAACGGATGCGAGGGCGTGTCCCCATGTTTATCGGCCTCGATTTCGGCACAACGAACAGCGCGCTGGCAATTGCGCCCGTGCAAGGTACGGCAGACCTCGTTCCGCTGCGTCACGGCGGCGGCGAATATGCGACTTTCCGGTCGATCCTTTATTTCGAGGACGGGGAGCGCGACGGGAACGGCCGCCCGCATGCCTTTGCAGGGCCTGCCGCCATCGACGCTTATCTCGAAGGCGCGGAAGGCCGGCTGATCCAGTCGATCAAATCCTACCTCGCCAATCCTGATTTCACCTCGACCAGCATTTTCAACAGCCGTTTCACGCTCGAAAACCTGATCGGTTTCGTCGTCGCGGGCATGATCGACGCGACGCCATATTCCGAAGACTTAGTCATGCGGCTACGGCAATCGCCGGTCGTCGTCGGCCGTCCGGCGCGTTTCGTGCGCAACAGCCTTGGCCGCGCGGGTGACGAAACGGACGATTTTGCCGTTGCCCGCCTGACGGCGGCGCTGAAGGGCGCAGGGCTTCCCGATGTGCATTTCGAATTCGAGCCGGTCGCCGCTGCCTTTGCTTATGAAGAGACGCTGACCCGCGATGAGCTTGTGCTGATCGGCGACTTCGGCGGCGGCACCAGCGATTTCTGCCTGCTACACGTCGGGCCTGGTATGCGCGAGGTGCAGAACCGCGCCGAGACGATTATCGCCGTATCGGGTGTGGGGATTGCCGGTGATGCCTTTGACGCGCGCATCGTGGAGAATGTGGTGGCGCCGAAGCTCGGCAAGGGCACGTCCTACGAAAGCACGGGCGGCAAGGTGCTGCCGACGCCGTCATGGATTTACGACAGCTTGAAGCGCTGGCACCAGTTGAGTTTTCTCAACACCTACAAGACGCGCAAGATGCTTGAGGATATCGGTCCTGTGTCCGATGCGCCGGAGGACATTGCGGCGCTGCTGCATCTGATCGTTGAGAACCGTGGTTTCGACATGTATCGGGCGGTTGAAGGCGCGAAAGTGCGTCTCTCCGGGGAGGCGAAAACACGGCTAAGCTTCCGCTCGGGTCTTATCGACATTGAAAGCGATGTGGCGCGAGGTGATTTTGATCGTTGGATCGCGCCCGAGCTGAAGGAGATTGCAACCTGCATCGACAAGCTGATGGCGGACGCAAATACCAGGCCCGCGCAGGTCGATCGAGTGTTTCTGACCGGCGGCTCGTCTTTCATTCCTGCTGTGCGGGATTTGTTTGCCAAGCGCTTCGGCGCCGAGAAATTGGCGGGCGGCGGCGAATTGACTTCGGTTGCGACGGGCCTTGCGCTGGCTGCTCGCCAGCGGTTCATGGGCTGAGGGCTTAGCGTTTCGTCGGTGACAGGGCTGGGTGCGGCCCTGCGCCGCTTCCCGCAACAGGTGCAAGCCTCTATACAGTGGCTGCCACTTACCGGGAGCCTCCCTTGTCTGACCTTGCCCCGAATCTGCTGCTCTGGCTCGGCTTTGCCGTTATGACGGCCGCCGTGGTCTGGGCTTTGCTGCGCCCATTTGGGCGGCAGGTCGAGATTGAGGGGCAAGCGCGGGACGTAGAGCTTTATCGCGACCAGCTTGCCGAAGTCTCTCGCGACCTCGAACGCGGCGTGATCGCGCCTAGTGAGGCTGAAGCGGCAAAGATCGAAGTTTCGCGCCGCTTGCTCGCCGCCGCCGATGCGGCAGAACGCGAAGGCGCCGCACCCCGCCGCTCGCCGCGCTTCATCCCCGCATTGGTGTTGATCGCCGTGCCGCTCTTCACTCTTGGCCTCTATCTCGATCTGGGCTCGCCAGATCTGCCTGACATGCCCTTCGCGCCTCGCGTGGCGGGGCCTGCCGATGAATTGCCGCTGGATGCTCTGGTGCTGAAAGTCGAACAGCACCTGAAATCCGATCCGGCAGACTTGCGCGGCTGGGAAGTGCTGGCACCCGCTTATATCCGGCAGGGAAATTTTTCTGCTGCCGCTACTGCCTGGAGCCGGGCGATCCTTCTCGGTGGCGAGACGGCGGCCCGGCTTGCGGCGCGTGGTGAAGCCGAGGTGCTTGCGGCAAATGGCGTCGTGACGCCCGCTGCGCGTGATGATTTTGCCAAGGCCGTCGAACAGGATGCGCATGAACCGCGCGCGCAGTTCTATCTCGGTATTGCGGATGTTCAGGACAATAAAAAGGATGAGGCGGCGGCACGCTGGACGAAGCTGCTCGCCTCCGCGCCCAAGGATGCGCCGTGGCGGGCAAGTGTTGAAACTGAACTTGCGAGTTTGAAGAACCCCACTCCGGGCCCGACGGCAGAGCAGGCGGGTGCCGCTGCGAATATGACGCCTGAAGCCCGCCAACAGATGATCGAAGGCATGGTGTCGGGGCTTGCGGCCCGTCTCGACAAGAAGCCGGACGATCTCGCGGGATGGCTAAGGCTTGTCCGCGCCTACGGTGTGCTTGGAAAACGGGATGAGGCCGATGCGGCGCTTGGTAAGGCACGCGCCACATTTGCATCCGACAAAGCGGCGCTGACTGAACTCGACGCGGCTGAAAAAACACTTCCGGCGCAATAATCCTCAGTATGCCTCGTTCCCGGCTAGAGTGAGCCGGGAGATTCGCAATATAACGGGGCGCCGATGCTGTCAGACCTTCAAAAACAAGCCGCGCAGGCCATCGTCAATATTTTTGAAACGGGCAAAACGCTCGGCGACTATGGGCGCGTGACGCTTCTCTCCGGCGATCCGGGCCATCTGACCTATGGCCGCTCGCAAACGACGCTTGGCAGTGGCAACCTGTATCTGCTGATCAAGGCCTATTGCGAGACGCCGGACGCGGCCTGCGCTCGCGCGTTGAAGCCTTATCTGAAACGGCTTGCCGATATCGACCTTGCACTCGACAGAGATACCACCTTCCGCGCGCTTCTCACCGAGGCTGGCGGCGATCCGGTGATGCAGGACACGCAGGACGCGTTTTTTGATCGGGTCTATTGGATGCCCGCTTCAAAGGCGGCGACGGCGCTCGGCTTCTCTTCCCCGCTCGCCACGGCAGTTATTTATGACAGCTTGATCCATGGCTCCTGGGGCCTGATGCGCGACCGGACGGCGAAGCGGATCGGGGAGGCGACGGGCGCGGGCGAAAAGAAATGGGTGCCTGTCTATGTCGCCGAGCGCCGGAACTGGCTGGCGACACATCCCAATACTTTGCTGCGTAAAACCGTCTATCGCATGGATGCCTTCAACGTCCTCATCAAGGCCGGAAACTGGTCGCTCGGCATTCCAATGTCGGTCTGCGGCGTTTCGGTCGATGCAGCGGCGCTCTCGTGCCGCGCGCCCGTTGTCGTGTCGGCAAACGACGCTGCGATGCGCAATCTCCATCTCACCAAACCACCCATGACCGGCAACGATGTTCGGGCGCTACAAAAGGCACTTTCCCGCGAAGGCTATGCCGTCAATAGCGATGGGGTGTTCGACGAGGGGCTTTCCGGCGCGCTGAAGGCCTGGCAAGAGGAATACGGCATTGTCGCGGATGGTATAGCCGGTCCGGCAACGCGCGTGATTCTGGGGCTTTAAGGTCTTTTGCGCGACCATTTGACGGTTTGAGCCCGGGCCTGCCCCGGCTATACCTGTGCGCAATGACAGTGCCGGGAGCTGATCCGAGAATGACGCGCAAAAATCGCCGCGCCGCCTTTATCGTGCTGGGTCTTGCCATTCTGGGTGGCGCGGTGGGGCTTGTGCTCAACGCCATGCGCGACAACATCGTCTTTTTTTATAGCCCGAGCGAAATTGCCGAAAAAGGCATGGGGCCGGGTACGCGCATCCGCATCGGCGGCATGGTCGAACAGGGCACATTGAAGCATATCGGCCCGACGACGGTGAGTTTCGATGTAACCGATTATGCAAAGACGCTTTCAGTCTCCTATACGGGGATTCTGCCTGATCTCTTTCGTGAGGGGCAGGGCGTTGTCGCCGAGGGCATGTTGACGCCCGACGGCGCTTTCGTCGCAGACACCGTTCTGGCCAAGCATGACGAAAACTACATGCCGCCCGAGGTTGCCGCGAGCTTGAAGAAAGCCGGTCGCTGGCAGGAAGGCGCTGATACGCCGAAGCCGGCCGGCACGGTGGCACCATGATCGCCGAACTTGGGCATTTCGCGCTCGTCCTGGCGCTCGCGGTGGCGCTGGTACAGATGGTCGTTCCAATGATCGGGGCGCACCGCCGCGATGCCGCATTGATGGGCGTGGCACCCATGGCCGCCCTGGCGCAATTCGTATTGATCGCTTTTGCGTTTGGCGTCTTGGTCTATGCCTTTGTCACCTCTGATTTCTCGCTGAAACTCGTCACCGATAATTCCCACTCGACCAAACCGCTGATCTATAAAATTTCCGGTGTCTGGGGAAACCACGAAGGCTCGATGGTTCTATGGGTATTGATCCTGTCGCTCTACGGCGCCCTCGTGGCGCTCTTCGGCGGCAACTTGCCTGACCGTCTGCGAGCCCGCGTTCTTTCGGTGCAAGCCTCGATCGGCGTTGCCTTCATCGCCTTTATTCTTTTCACCTCCAATCCCTTCACGCGCCTTTCTCCCGCGCCCTTCGAGGGGCACGGGCTTAATCCGCTGTTGCAGGACCCCGGTCTCGCCTTCCATCCGCCCTTTCTCTATGCGGGCTATGTCGGCCTTTCGATGGCCTTCTCTTTCGCCATCGCCGCGCTGATCGAAGGCCGCGTCGATGCAAGCTGGGCGCGCTGGG
>CAZLLB010000216.1:0-5453 GCA_964560165.1 uncultured Parvibaculum sp.
AAGCTGTCGTGAGTCACATGTGCAAGGAGGCTCTAATGGGCCAGTTTCTGAAATCGTTTGCGAAGAATGAGTCGGGCGCCACGGCGATCGAATACGGTCTGATCGCTGCCGGCATCGCCGTTGTGATTGCTACGATCGTCACCTCGATCGGCACCAAGTTGAACGCCAAGTTCACGGAAATCGACAACAAGCTCTAAGATTCCCGATCCGGAATCTTCAAGCCGTAATTTGGCGAGACGATACGCGAGGGCCACGGAATCCGGGAGGATTTCGTGGCCCTTCGTCGTTTAAGAAACAGTTTACCAATATTCTCGAGCGTTTACGTCAAATTTACGGTCTTCGGCTCAACATCCCATCGAACGGAACTATCCGGGCGCTTTCGCCTGGATGCATCTCAGGGCTTGGGCATGTTTGCGGTGAATAGCTTGCCAATCGTTGTCTTCTCGGCCGCGATGATCTTCGCAGGTGTGCGGGATCTCACGACCATGACGATTCCCAATTGGCTGACATTGACGCTCGCGGTCGCTTTTTTAGTTTCCGCGCTCGTGACAGCCATGCCGCTTTCCGAAATCGCGCTTCATCTGGGTGTCGGCTTCGCGGTCTTGTTAATCGGCATGGGTTTTTTCGCCAGAGGCTGGATCGGCGGCGGCGATGCAAAGCTGATGGCCGCCGTAGGTCTCTGGGTCGGCTGGACGCAAGCTCTTCCCTATTTCGTCACCGCCTCCATTCTCGGTGGTGGGTTGACCTTGCTCATCCTCGGTTTCAGAAACTTGCCGCTGCCCGCCATCCTTGTGCGCCAGCCATGGCTGTTGCGCCTGCATGATCGCGGCGAAGGCATTCCCTATGGCCTCGCACTTGCCGCCGCAGCACTGCTCATCTTTCCCGAGACGGATATTTTCCGCCTCACTGTCGCATTCGTTTGACGTCAGAAACGAAGGAATAAATACGTGAACGCCGCTCGCATGGGAGTTTTGGTTCTGGCCGTCGTCGCCGCAGGTCTTGCTGCGCTGCTGGCGCGTGGTCTCGTCTCGTCGAGCGATGCGCCTGTCGAGCCGAAAATCGTTCAAGCTCCGACAACTGACGTTCTGGTCGCCGCCACCAGCGTCAATCGCGGTGCGCGTCTTTCGGCGGGCGATCTGCGTTGGCAGAGCTGGCCGAATGCGGCCTTGGGCGAAGGTTTCGTAACACGCGAGCAACGGCCCGCCGCCGTCGCCGAACTGACTGGCAGTCTCGTGCGCAGCTCCATCGCCAATGGTGAGCCGGTTACGGACGGAAAGATCATCGATCTCAAGAGCGGCGGCTTCATGTCGGCGCTTATCAGCCCCGGAAAGCGCGCCGTCGCCGTCACTGTCTCGCCTGAAACCGGCGCGGGCGGCTTCATCCTCCCCAATGATCGCGTGGACATCATCCAGATCCGCCATGTTCAGGAGCAGGGGCCCCTCGGTACCGCTCAGGACACGGTGCGCGGCTCGGTCCTGCTGCGCGACATTCGCGTCCTCGCCATCGATCAGCGCTTCAAGGACGAAAGCGGCGATCAGGTGGCCGTCGGCAAGACCGCGACCATCGAACTGACGCCGCAGCAGGCCGAACTCGTCTCGGTGGCCCAGGCGGAAGGCAGTCTGGTCCTCTCGCTTCGCGGCTTGGGTGAGCCGGAAGCGCAGAACGACGAGATTAAGGACAAAAGCACGGTGACGACCATTCGCGTCGTGCGCTACGGAACCGAAAAATCGGTCCGGGTGAGGTAGCGTTATGGGCTTGGGCATGAAGAGTTTCACCAAATTCCCGCGCGGACACGCCTTGTCCGTTCACGCCTTGCGGGCGTGGCGCCTCGCGCTGGCCGCTACACTGGCGCTGACGCTGACTGTACCCGCGAGTGCCGCCACGACCACTGGCGCCGCGCAATATGTGAAGATCGATCAGGGCGGCACCGCCGGCAATTCGCGCACCATCGCCCTCGGTCTCAACAAGGCCGCCGTCGTCGAGCTTCCCGTCGCCGCACGTGACGTCCTCGTCTCCGATCCGGCCATTGTCGATGCCGTCGTGCGCACCACAAAGCGCGTCTATTTGATCGGCCTCAAGGTCGGGCAGACCAACGCCTTCTTCTTCAACGACAAGGGCCAGCAGATCCTCAACCTCGAAATCCGCGTCGAGCGCGATCTCACGGGCTTGCGCGACACGCTGCGTCAGTATTTTCCCGGCTCGCGCATCGATGTGCAGGCGATGAACGATCACGTCGTGCTGTCAGGCTCCGTCGCCAATGCGAGCGAGGCCAGCAAAGCCAACGACCTCGCCGCCCGCTATGTCGGCGCGGCGGATCGTGTGCTCAACATGCTGTCCATCGAAGGCAAAGAGCAGGTCATGCTGAAAGTGACCGTCGCGGAAATGCAGCGCAACATTATCAAACAGCTTGGCGTTGATCTTTCAACGGCAGATGCGCTGGGCAATTTTGCTCTGAAACTCTCTACCACGAATCCTTTCTCGATCCAGGGACAGTCATTGGGCGGCGTGTCGACTGCGGGCACCGAGTTCAACACCGGCAACACCTCTATCGGTGCCTCGCTGAAGGCGCTGGAAGAGGACGGCCTCGTACGCACATTGGCCGAACCGACCTTGACGGCGATTTCCGGCGAAGGTGCGAAGTTTCTCGCCGGTGGCGAATTCCCCGTGCCCACCGCCAAGGATCAAGACGGCAACATCACCGTCACCTACAAACCCTTCGGTGTCGGCCTCGCCTTCACGCCGGTCGTGCTGAGTGAAGGCCGCATCAGCCTGAAGATTTCAACAGAAGTCAGTGAGCTGACGACACAAGGCCAGTTCTCGCAAAACGGCTTCACCATGCCCGCCCTCAAGGTGCGCCGCGCCGAGACAACGCTCGAACTGCCCTCCGGCGGTTCGCTGGTCATGGCCGGTCTCCTCTCGGACTCGACCAAGCAGAATATCGACGGCGTGCCCGGAGCCAAGGATCTGCCCGTTCTCGGCCAGCTCTTCCGCAGCCGCGACTTCCAGAAGAATGAAACCGAACTCGTCGTCATCGTCACGCCTTATGTCGTCGATCCGACCAACCGCAAGAACATCGCCTTGCCGACCGACGGCTTTGCGCCCGCAAGCGACATGGACACGATCCTGATGGGCCGCCTCAACGCCACCTATGGCGCAAACGGCGCGGCCCCCACGGACAAGAAGCTCAAGGGCCCGGTCGGGTTCGTGGTGGATTGATGGTGATCGAAATGAAAATGCTGACATCCGCCCTTCGTCTCGCACCGCTCGCCGCAGCGCTGGCGCTTGCCGGTTGCGGTGGCTTCAATGGAGCCAATCAGGCGAGCTATGATGCGAGCTATACCCATCCGATCTCGGTGCAACCGGATGTGCCCACGCTCACCATTGCCGCCTCGCGCGGCGTCTCCGGCCTCACCGATCAGGATCGCCGCGATGTGTCGGGCTTTGCCGCCGCATATAAGGAGCGCGGCCACGGTCCCTTGACCGTCTCGACGCCCTCCGGCTCGGCCAATACGACAACGGCGATGAACGTGCTGGTCGATGTGCGCGACGCGCTGGCTGAAGCCGGTGTGCCTGCCTCCAGCATCAGCTACACGCCCTATCGCGCTTCGAGCGCCAGCGCCGACGCGCCGCTCATCCTGTCCTATAAGCGCTTTGTCGCCACCGCCTCGCCCTGTGGCGATTGGTCGAGCGATTACGCTTATGACCCCAAGAATGTCACGCCGCCGAATTTCGGCTGCGCCACTCAGAACAATCTGGCCGCCCTGGTTGCCGATCCCGCCGACCTCATCGCGCCGCGCGCGATGACGGCAAGCGACGCGCAGCGCCGTGGAACGGTCTTTGAGAAATACCGCAAGGGCGAAATCACGGCGACCGCACGGAACGATCGCGACTCAGCGGCTGTGAGCGAGGTGAACAAATAAAAATGAGTAACGCAGCGCGCAAGCAGGTGCCGATTGATCCGCCGCCGATGCCGGTTGAAGAAGGCCCGGCGGCTGTCATGAAGCCGGTGCCCCGCATCACCATTCACGCTTTCTGCGAGCGCCCCGAAACCGGCGCAACGATCCAGCATGCCGGCGAGGACCGCCGCCTGTCCAAAGCGCATCTGACCGTTCACATGGGCGGCATGCGCGCCGCCGCCGAGCATTATCAGCAATCGGCGACGCCGAACCTCATTCTTGTCGAAACGCTGGCGGGCGGAGCCGAGCTCTTCGGCCATCTGGCCTCCCTCGCCGAAGTTTGCGATGCAGGCACCAAGGTCGTCGTCATTGGTCATCTGAACGACGTCTCGGTCTATCGCGAGATGATCCGTCAGGGCGTCAACGAATATCTGGTGAGCCCGCTCTCACCCATGCAGGTCATCGAAGCCGTGTCGCGCCTCTATGTCGATCCGGATTCGCCACCCATCGGCCGCTCCATCGCCTTCATGGGTGCCAAGGGTGGCACGGGGTCGAGCACCATCGCGCATAATATCGGCTGGTGCATTTCCACCCGCATGAACGAAGACGTGATCATCACCGATCTCGATCTTCCTTTCGGCACTGCCGGTCTCGATTTCAATCACGATCCCGCGCAAGGCATCGCCGATGCTCTGATGGCACCCGAGCGTCTCGATGACGTGTTGCTCGATCGCCTGCTGGTCAAATGCTCCGATCACTTGAGCCTCTTTGCCGCGCCCGCCGTCCTCGATCGCGATTTCGACATGGATGCCGACAGCTTCGAGAGCGTTCTCGAAATCGTCCGCGAAACCGTGCCTTGCGTCATTGTCGATCTGCCGCATGTCTGGTCGTCCTGGACAAAGAAACTGCTGCTCGCCGCCGACGAACTGGTGATCACGGCAACGCCCGATCTTGCTTCGCTGCGCAACGCCAAGAACATCATCGATCTGGCGCGATCGACGCGAGCAAATGACAGCCTGCCGCATCTCGTCATCAATCAGGTCGGCGTTCCCAAGCGGCCTGAAATTCCGATCAAGGATTTTGCCGAAGCCATCGGCATCGAGCCGACGCTCGTTCTGCCGTTCAATCCGGGCCTTTTCGGCGCCGCCTCCAATAACGGCCAGATGATCGAGGAACTCGACCCCAAGGGCAAGGCGACCGAGGGTCTGCGCTATCTCGCCAAGCAGCTTTGCGGCCGCGAACCGCAAGCGACCAAGGCGGCCAAGAAATCTTTTCTGCAACGGCTTGCCCGCAAGGGCTGACCCTGGAGGGTCTGACGCGTGTTTGGACGGCGTAACGATACCCAGACGGCTCCGCGCAAGATAGCGCCGGTCCCCGCGGCTGCGCCTGCGGCGCATCCGGCTGCGCCCAAGCCTGAGGCGGCAGTCTCGAGCGCCGCGAAACTTCCGCCATCGCGTGCCGCCGTCACGGCTCCGCCGCCCAAACCCAAGACATCCGATCAGCGGTCTGAAAATTACTACCAGATCAAGACAACGATCTTCAACGCGCTGATCGACA
>CAZLLB010000217.1:0-5447 GCA_964560165.1 uncultured Parvibaculum sp.
ATCTTCTTCACCGACGCGCTGCTGATCGAGACGCTCTTCTCGCTCGACGGGCTGGGGCTGCTTTCTTATGAGTCCATCGTCAATCGCGATTACCCCGTGGTCTTTGCAACACTTTATGTGTTCGGGCTGCTCGGGCTCGTCATCGCGCTGATTTCGGACCTGACCTATATGTGGGTCGATCCGCGCATCGACTTCGAGACGCGGGAGATTTGACGGTGCATCTCCTGAAGGTATTGAGGCAGCCGCTGAGCCCCATCAATCGGCGGCGCTGGAATAATTTCAAGGCGAACAAGCGCGGCTATTGGAGCCTGTGGCTTTTTCTTTTTCTCTTCGCCTTTTCGCTCTGCGCCAATTTCGTCGCCAATGACAGGCCGCTGCTCATCACCTTCAAGGGTGGTGTCTATATGCCGGTATTCGCGGATTATCCCGAAACGGCGTTCGGCGGCGAGTTTCAGACGACTGCGGATTACCGCGACCCTTATGTGCAGAAACTGATTGCAGACGCTGGCGGGCGCATTGTCTGGCCGATGATCCGATATGATTACCGCACCATCAACCTCAACCTGCCGGTGCCCGCGCCCTCGCCGCCTTCGACCGAGAACTGGCTCGGCACCGACGACCAAGGCCGCGATGTGATGGCGCGGATGATCTATGGCTTTCGCATTTCGGTGCTGTTCGGGCTGGTGCTGACGGCGATCTCGTCAGTCGTCGGCGTGGCGGCGGGCGCAGTGCAGGGTTATTTCGGCGGCTGGACCGATCTGCTGTTTCAGCGCTTCATCGAAATCTGGACCAGCGTGCCGCGGCTTTATCTGCTCATCATCATTGCCGCCGTGATCGAACCGAGTTTCTGGATATTGCTCGGCATATTGCTGCTCTTTTCATGGGTGACGCTGGTGGGCGTGGTGCGGGCCGAATTTCTGCGCGGGCGCAACTTTGAATATGTGAAGGCGGCGCGCGCGCTCGGACTTTCGGACGGACGCATCATGTTCAAGCATCTGCTGCCCAATGCGATGGTAGCGACGCTGACTTTCATGCCGTTCATTCTCAATGGCTCGATCACGACGCTGACCTCGCTCGATTTTCTCGGCTTCGGCCTGCCGCCGGGATCGGCCTCGCTCGGCGAATTGCTGGCGCAGGGCAAGGCGAACCTGCAAGCGCCGTGGCTGGGGCTGACCGGATTTTTCTCCATCGCCATCATGCTGAGCCTGCTGATCTTCATCGGCGAGGCGGTGCGCGACGCTTTCGATCCGCGCAAGGTGATGTCATGAGCGCGGCGCTGCTTGAGGTCAAAGACCTCTCCGTCGCCTTCGATGTCGAGGGGCGCGAGATACTCGCAGTCGACCGGATTTCGTTCGACATAAAACCCGGCGAGACGGTGGCGCTGGTAGGTGAAAGCGGCTCGGGGAAATCCGTTTCGGCGCTTTCCATCGTGCAGCTTCTCTCCTATCCGCAAGCCTCGCATCCATCGGGGGAGATTCTGTTTGAAGGACAGAACCTGATGGGGGCCAATGAGCGGACCTTGCGCGCCATTCGCGGCGACAAGATCAGCATGGTTTTTCAGGAGCCGATGACCTCGCTCAATCCGCTGCATACGATTGAGCGGCAGGTGGGCGAGATGCTGATCGCGCATAAGGGATTGCGCGGCGCGGCGGTGAAGGCGCGCGTTGTGGAGCTGCTGAAAAAGGTCGGCATCAACGATCCCGAAAGCAGGCTTGGCGCTTATCCGCATGAATTGTCGGGCGGACAACGCCAGCGCGTGATGATCGCCATGGCGCTGGCGAACGAGCCGGACCTGCTGATTGCCGACGAGCCGACAACGGCGCTCGACGTGACGGTGCAGGCGCAAATCCTCGAACTGCTGAAAGACTTGAAGCGCGAGATGGGGATGGCGCTGCTGCTGATCACGCATGATCTCGGCGTGGTGCGCAAGATGGCCGACCGCGTCTATGTGATGACGGGCGGCAAGATCGTGGAGACGGGCGCGACGGAGACGGTTTTCACCGCGCCACAACATGCTTATACGAAACATCTGCTGGCCTCGGAGCCCAAGGGGCGTGCGCTTGGCGCGGCAAAAGACGGCCCTGTCGTCATGGAAGCCGACGATCTCAAAGTGTGGTTTCCGGTGAAGGCGGGATTGCTACGCAAGACGATCGGCTATGTGAAGGCGGTCGATGGCGTGACGCTGACGGTGCGGCGCGGGCGGACGCTTGGCGTTGTCGGCGAAAGCGGCTCGGGCAAGACGACGCTGGGGCTGGCGATGCTTCGGCTACTATCGAGCGAAGGGCCGATCCGCTTTGAGGGGCGGGCAATCGACGGCATGAAGTCGAAGGCGCTACGGCCGCTGCGCCAGCATATGCAAATTGTTTTTCAAGACCCTTACGGATCGCTCTCCCCTCGCCTGTCGGTCGGGCAGATCATCGAGGAAGGGCTTGTGGTGCAGAAGATCGCCGCGACGCCGGCCGAGCGGCGCGCGCGTGTGGCGCAGGCGCTGAGCGAAGTGGGGCTGGACCCAGCGGCGCAGGACCGCTATCCGCATGAGTTTTCCGGTGGGCAGCGGCAGCGCATCGCCATTGCGCGCGCGATGGCGCTCAACCCGCGCTTCGTGATGCTGGACGAGCCGACATCGGCGCTTGATATGTCGGTGCAGGCGCAGATTGTTGACCTGTTGCGCGATTTGCAGCGCAAGCATGACCTCGCCTATCTCTTCATCAGCCATGATTTGCGCGTGGTGCGGGCGCTGGCCGACGACATCATCGTAATGCGCGGTGGCAAGGTGGTGGAAGCAGGAACGGCGGACGAGGTTTTCGATGCGCCGAAGAGCGATTACACCAAGGCGCTGCTGGCGGCGGCTTTTGATTTAAGGGCGTCGGCGGTGGGGGTGGTGAAGGGCTGAGGTTCGATGAGGCGAGGCCCAGACGGATCAGCGCCTCGGCAGGCGCTTCACGCTTGTTACGTGACCGGCGCTGCGGGCGATGCGGGACATGGCTATGTCGAGACGTTCGACTTCGACGCGCATGTGGAAGGCGTTGGCGTGGATCAGGTGTTCGCCATCGAGCATGATGCCGACATGGCCTTTCCAGAAGACGAGATCGCCGCGCTTTAGCGTGCGGAAGTCGATGGGTTCAGGCAGCGCTTCGCCAAGCGTTGCTTCCTGCATGTCGGTGTCGCGCAGTGAGGAAATGCCGGCGCGTTCGAGCGCGGATTGGACGAGGCCGGAGCAATCGAGCCCCATGCTGTCGCGGCCACCCCAGAGATAAGGCGTGCCGCGCAGTTCCTCGGTGACAGAAACAAAGTCGCGGACATGAGCATCGATGGGCGCGAGGTGGCTGGTGAAAATCCAGCCGCCGCGTTCGATCTCGCTGAAGTCGCCGCGCGCGCCGGTGATCTTTACTTTCGCGTTGAGGCCAAGCGGTGTGGCCGGGCGGCTTTTAAGATCGGGGTGCGGATAGATGAAGGTGCGGAGCGCGGCGACTGTGTGGGTCGGTCGGTAGAGGCGCGGGGCGAGCGCCTTCAGGTCGACATAGCCGACATAATCATCATGCGCGGACTGGCCCCAGGCCCAGCCGCCTTTTTCTTCATAGACGCGAAAGACTTCGCCATAGAGAAGCTGCGTCTCCATCGGCGCGTCAGGCTCGGGGCGTTGCAGAAGAGGGGTCAGCGGGATTTTGACTTGCTGGTCGTCGCCTTCGGCAAAGCGCGCGGCCTTCACCTCGCCACGCAGATGGGCGGCGGCGAGATCGTCGCGATAGGGATTGAGGCGGCGGTCGGGTCCTGAGGCGCGCGTCATGCGTCGAGCCTCCCGGCGGCACCAGCGACGAGATCGCCGAAATCGCGCAGGAAGACCGAGCCTTTGACCGTGCGCTGCACCAGCACGTTGCGGCGGTCGGCATCGTCGCGCTTGCGCTTCAGCAGATCGAGCTGGCCGAGCGTATCGAGCGCACGGGTGATGGCGGGCTTGGACACTCGCAACGAGGCGGCGAGGCCGCGCACGGTATGCGGCGGCGGCGTCAGATAGACGGTGAGCAGGATGGCGAGCTGGCGCGAGGAGAGATCCGGCCCGTCGCGGCGCACGGTTTCGAGCACAACATTCTGCCAGAGTGCGAGAGCTTGCACCGGCTTCAGCTCCAGGGTCATCGGTGTCTTCTCCCCCTGCCCGATCCGTTTCGGGACCGGATTAGTCTAGGTGCAACATTGCAAAAGGTGAAGCGGCTTGTCCTGCGCTATAGTTTTGCGCATCTCGACGGCATGAGGGCGCGGATATGTTGTATGCGGTTTTGAAGGCGTTGCTTTCCGGCGCGCTCATTCTGGCTGTTTCGGAAATCGCCAAACGCAATCCGGCCTTCGGTGCGCTTGTGGCCTCGCTACCGCTCATTTCCATTCTGGCGATCATCTGGCTGTGGAACGATACGAGCGATATAAACCGCATTGCGGATCATGCGGAGGCGACGTTCTGGTATGTGCTTCCATCACTGCCGATGTTTCTGGCGTTTCCGATGATGCTCCGGCATGGCACGGGCTTCTGGCCGGCGCTGCTGGCGGCAATTGTGCTGACATTTCTGCTTTACCTCGCAACAATTTGGGTTGCGGCGCGGTTTGGCGTGCGGCTGTGAGATGATGGGAGCAAGGGCGCGCTCTACATAGAGGCTGTCATCCCGGCGAAGGCCGGGATCCAGAGCTGCGGGTTCGGAAGGCGCGGGAGATGGACCCCGGGGCAAGCCCGGGGTGACGAGTGGGGGTGTTTCTGAATTGTCCCTCACCCGACGAGCCGCGAAACGGCGTCTCGAAGGACGAGGCCCGGCAAGTCAGCCGAAGCGCTTTTTCAGAAGGTGATAGAGCGCGCGGATGGCTTGCGCTTCGCCGCCGACGGGGCGGCCGGGGCGGGGTTTGGGGGCCCAGCCGTATACATCGAAATGCACCCAGGCTTTCGACTTGTCGATGAAGCGGCGCAGAAAAAGTGCCGCTGTGATCGAGCCCGCAAAGGCACCATCGGAGACGTTGTTGATGTCGGCGATCTTGCTATCGAGCCAGCCGTCGTAAGGGTTCCAGAGCGGCATGCGCCAGAGCGGATCGGTGGTCACACGCGCGGCGTCGGCGATGTCGGCGGCGAGCGCGTCGTTGTCAGTGTAGAAAGGCGGAAGGTCGGGACCGAGCGCAGTGCGGGCCGCACCCGTCAGCGTCGCCATGTCGATAACGAGATCGGGCGCTTCGCTATCAGCTTCGGTGAGCGCGTCGGCGAGGATCAGGCGACCCTCGGCGTCGGTGTTGCCGATTTCGACGGAAAGACCCTTGCGGCTCTTCAAGACGTCGCCGGGGCGGAAGGCGTTGCCCGCGACGTTGTTTTCGACCGCCGGGATCAGGACGCGGAGGCGGACATCGAGCTTGCCGCCCATGATGAGCGCGGCGAGCGCCAACACATTGGCTGCGCCGCCCATATCTTTCTTCATCAG
>CAZLLB010000218.1:0-5441 GCA_964560165.1 uncultured Parvibaculum sp.
AGGTTCGCGCCATGCGGATGATGCTTTACAGCGCCGCCTGGCTTGCCGATCAGGGGCGGTCCTGCTCGGTCGAGACATCCATGTCGAAGCTCTTTTGCTGCGAGGGCGCGGCGGAGGTCACGCAGATCTGCCAGCGCGTCACCGGCGCCTACGGGCTTTCTGACGCCATGGACATGGAGCGCTATGTCCGCGACGCGATAAGTCTGCCTATCGTCGGCGGCTCGTCCAACATGCAGAAGAACAATATCGCCAATCGTCTTAAACTCGGCGCGTGAGGATCACCCGATGAGCAATGCTGCATCCGTTACCGCCTTCCCCGATCCGCTGGCCGCCGCCGATGAATTGGCGCGCGCGGTTGCGCCTCGCGTTGACGAGATCGAACGCAATCGGTTTCTGCCGCAGGACATTGCCGATCATGCGGCGCGCCTCGGCCTGCATCGGCTGTTCGTTCCGGCAGCATATGGCGGGCTCGAAGCCAACCCGATGGCGCTGGTGGAGGTTGCCGAGCGTATTGCGCGCGTCGATGGCTCGACCGCCTGGTGCGTCTTCATCGGGGCCACGTCTGGCATGACGGCGGCATTTCTCGCACCCGAAGAGGCGCGGGCGGCTTTCGGCGATCCGATGAGCATTGCGGCGGGCGTCTTTGCGCCGCGCGGCCAGGCGCGGCACGCGGTCGAGGGGGGCGTCCCCGGCTATCGCGTCTCGGGCCGCTGGCAATGGGGTTCAGGCTCGCGCAATGCCCGCACGATCATGGGCGGCGCTTTCATCATCGGCGACGATGGCAAACCGGAAATGGCGCCCGAGGGCGTGCCGCAAAACCGGATGATGGTTTTCTCTGCCGATCAGGTGATGCTGCATGACACATGGACCGTGTCGGGGCTTTGCGGCACTGGCAGCACCGACTTTGAGGTGAAGGACGTCTTCGTGCCCGTCTCGCGCGCGCCGAGCCTCATTTCCGACAAGCCGCTGGCGCGCCCGCTTTATTGTTTCCCGACCTTCGGCCTTCTCGGTATCGGCATCGCTGCCGTTGCTCTCGGTCTTGCGCGTGGCTCCATCGAGGCGCTGATCGAACTTGCAGGCGGCAAGACGCCGCAAGGCTCATCGAAGCCGCTGGCGCTTCGCGCCAAGGCCCAGCTTGATGTATCGGAGGCGGAGGCGTTGACGCGCTCGGCGCGCGCCTATCTCGTTCAGACCATCGAGGCAGCATGGGCCGCAGCCGAAGCCGACGGCGCGATCACGGTCGAGCATCGCCGCGACATCCGCCTTGCGACCACACATGCGGTGCGCGCGGCGACGAAGGCCGTCGATCTGATGTATAGTCTCGGCGGTGGCACGTCGGTTTACAAAACGTCGGCCTTGCAGCGGCACTTCCGCGACGTGCATGTCGCCACCCAGCACATGATGGTCAGCGATGCGACCTTCGAGCTGACGGGCCGCCTGTTTCTCGGCGTGCCCACCAACACGGCGATGCTTTAGATCGGGGAGGAGTAATGATGGGCGCTTTCACGCGCGTTGAGCGCAATGGCCGTGTCGCCATCGTGCATTTCGATCGGGGCGACAAGCTCAATGCGTTGTCCAATGCGGCCATGCGCGAGTTGACGGCTGTTGCGCGCTCCTTCGAGGATGATCTCGAAACCAGCGCCATCGTGCTCACCGGCACGGCCACCCATTTCTCGGCGGGTGCCGATCTTTCCGATCCCGAGATTGCGACGCGCCAGGGCAAGGGCCTTCTCGCGCGCCGTCACGCGATGAAGATCGGTCCCGATATGTGCGATGCCTGGGAACGGCTGGAGCAGGTCACGATCTGCGCCGTCGAAGGTTTCTGCATCGGTGGAGGCTCGGCGCTTGCCGCCTCCTGCGATATCCGCATCGCTGGCAGACATGCCTATTTCCGCCTGCCTGAAATTCCGCTCGGCATGAACATGAGCTGGCATTCCAATCCGCGTCTCGTCAATCTGATGGGTCCGGCGCGGGCCAAGCTCTTCGTCATTCTCGGCGAAAAACTTCACGCGCCACAGGCGCTTGATTGGGGCCTCATCGAAGAGGTTGTGGAAGACGGGCAGGCGCTTTCCGCCGCGCTGGCGCTGGCGCAAAAGTTTGGCGATCTTCCGCCCCTGCCTGTGCGCATGTCCAAGCAATCCATCGACATGGCGGCCAAGGCGCTCAATCCGGCGGTAACTTTCATGGACCGCGACCAGTTCGCGCTCACCGCCACATCCAAAGATCAGCAGGAGGCGGTCAGCGCCTTCCTCGAAAAACGCAAACCAAAATTTACGGGAGAATGAACATGGGTCGCGTAACCGGCAAAAAAGCTTTCGTCACGGGCGGCGCGCAAGGATTGGGGCAAGCCGCCGCTCTGATGCTTGCCAAGGAAGGCGCGCTCGTCACCGTCGCCGACATCAACGAGAAAGGCGCGAAGGCGGTTGCCGAAGAGATCAACGCCAAATATCCCGGTCAGGGCTTTGCGGTCGGGCTCGACGTGACAAGCGAGAGCCAATGGAAAGAGGCGCTGGCCTTTGCTGACAAAGCGATGGGCGGCATCAACGTGCTGTTCAACAATGCGGGCATTGGCGGCGGCACGACGGTCGAGGATACGGATTTCGAAACCTGGAAGCGCGTGCAGGCGGTCGATGTGGATTCGGTTTTCCTCGGCTGCAAATATGCGATCCCCTATATGGTGCCCCATGCGCCGGGCTCGATCATCAATACCTCGTCCATCGCAGGGTTGATCGCCGGTCACAACATGGCCGCCTATAATGCCGCCAAAGCGGGCGTCTGGCTGCTGTCGAAATCGGTGGCGCTGCATTGCGCCAAGCGCGGCTATCGCATCCGCTCGAACTCCATCCACCCGACCTTCATCGACACGCCAATCCTCGACGGCATGACGCGCGGCATGGCGAAAGAAGAGCTTGTCCGCAAGCTCGCCAAGCAGGTGCCGCTTGGTATCATCGGTGAGCCCGACGATATCGCCTATGCGGTGGTTTATCTGGCTTCCGACGAATCGAAGTTCATGACCGGTGCCGAATTGAAGCTCGATGGCGGCATCAGCGCCATGTAAGGCGCGGCGCGAAAGCCCGCCGATGCAGGCTTTCTTAAGGGGTCAGCGTTCATAATTGGGCAAGTGTGGCCGTGGCGGTCTTGTGCGCTGCGGCCTTCACGGCCAGATTGGTCAGAGATCATGACCCAACGCGTTCTCATAGTGCTCCATCAGGAGCGGTCCAGTCCCGGCCGGATCGGGCAGGAGCTTGCCCGGCGCGGTTGCGCGCTCGACATTCGCCGCCCCTCGCTCGGTGATCCCCTGCCTCAAAGTCTCGACGCGCATGACGGGGCCATCGTCTTTGGCGGGCCAATGAGCGCCAATGACGATCTGCCGTTCATCCGTGCAGAGAAAAACTGGATTTCCGGCGTCGCGCTGAAAGAGGAGAAGCCCTATCTCGGCGTCTGCCTCGGCGCGCAGCTATTGGCCAGAAGCCTCGGCGCGCGTGTCTATGGTCGCGATGATCAGCGTTGCGAAGTCGGTTATTTTCCAATTCGTCCGACAGCGGAGGGCGCGTCTCTTTTCGATGATCCGCAATATGTCTATCAGTGGCATGTCGAAGGTTTCGATTTACCCGCGGGTGCTGTGCAACTTGCGCAGGGCGATGATTTTCCCGTGCAGGCCATGCGTTATGGCAAGTGTGCCTATGGCATCCAGTTTCATCCCGAGCTCACCTCGCTGATGATGAATGCTTGGCTCATCAGAGCCCGCCATCGCCTCGCTTTGCCTGGTGCGCAGGCTCACGCGCATCATCACGCGGGCCGCGCGCAGCATGATGCGAGCCTCAGAGGTTGGCTTTCGCGCTTTCTCGACCACTGGTTGCCGCGAGCGCCCGTACTCAACGAAAGATAGTTCACCCGGTACGTGAAGTTTGCGCGCGGCAGAGGTGCGCGCTATCGTCAGCGCGGGTCAAAGCATGATTGAACATCGCGCGCCTTCTGTTGAAACGAAGTATCCGCTCTGGCGTTTCAGTGTGCCCCTCGCGCTCTGCTTCGCGGCGGTGCTTGTTGCGTCGCCCGCCTATTCCGGTTCGATCGAAACCGTCGGCCAGCGCTACGAGTTCAGCCCCTCAAATCTACCTGTGCCTTATAGTACGCCATCCGTTAGCGGGATGGCTGCCGAGCATGTTGCGCGGCCCGAAGGTGCGATGCCGAAAGTGCCTAAGGGTTTTCAGGTCAGCATTTTCGCCGCCGGTCTTGAGCGCCCGCGCGAAATGGCGGTGGCGCCGGATGGCACTGTCTTCGTCGCGCAAACCTATGAGGGCAAGATTGTGGTTCTGCGCGACGCCGATGGCGACGGCATAGCCGAAATGCGCAGGACCTTTGTCGATGGTTTTCGTGAGCCCACTGGTCTTGCCGTTCAGGATGGTGCGCTCTATGTCGCTGATCGCCGCGCCGTATGGCGCGTCGGTTTTGATGGCGACACGATGCGAGCCTTGCCGCGCATCATGGTGACGCGGCCCGGCGCGCTCGGAAATGGTGGCGGCCACATCACGCGCGAGCTTGTCTTTGCGCCGGATGGCAAACATTTCTTTGTCGCGGTTGGCAGCGAAACCAATATTGGCGAAGACCCATGGCCGCGCGCCTCGGTTCAGCAGTTCCGCGCCGATGGCCATGCCCAATCCACCTTTGCATCCGGTTTGCGCAACCCGGTCGGCCTTGCATTCTATCCCGGTACGGATGATCTCTATGCCGTGGTCAATGAGCGCTTCGGCCTCGGGGCAGGGCTTGTCCCCGATTATTTCACGCGCGTCGTACATAACGGGTTCTATGGCTACCCTTACGCCTATCTCGGGCCGCATCCTGATCCGCAATTTGGCGAGCTACGCCCCGATCTCGTTCGCACGACACTGGTGCCCGATGTGCTTTTCGCGGCCCATTCAGGCCCTCTGGGGCTGCTCTTTGCCAAGGGCAAGGGGTTCCCGCCCGAATTCCGGGGCGACGCTATAGTCGCCCTCCACGGGACCCGAGCCGGCAGCGGGCAGGCCGGTTACGAGCTTGTCCGCGTGCGCTTTCGCGACGGTCGGCCGGAGGGTGGCTATGAGACCTTCATGACGGGCTTTGGAGCCACGGACAAGCCTCATGCAAGCCATGAGGCAACCAAGGAGGCGGACGCTGCCCCCAATGTCTGGGGGCGTCCGGTGTGGCTTGCCGAGGCTCGGGATGGCGCTTTGCTGGTGTCGGACGATGTGGCCGATGTGATCTGGCGGGTGAGCTGGACCGGGGCTTCGGCCATCAGTGAGGCGAGCCGCGCGCCGCTTCACTAGCTGGCAATGCGCACTCGCTCCCGGCGGCTCAAGGCTATGCGCCTTCAAGCCGTTGATTTCATGCAGAATCTGAGGATTCTGCGGTTCCGGGAAATGGTGGAGCCGAGCGGGATCGAACCGCTGACCTCCTCATTGCGA
>CAZLLB010000219.1:0-5441 GCA_964560165.1 uncultured Parvibaculum sp.
CGGCTGAAGCCGCGCTACAACGTGCTGATGCGGGACGACAAGTCGTTCCCCTTCATCTTGCTGACCGGCGACCATGAGTTTCCTCAAGTGGTGAAACATCGCGGCGCACGCTCACGCAAGGGCGATTATTACGGCCCCTTCGCCAATGCGGGCGCAGTCAACGCGACCTTGAATGCCTTGCAGAAGGCATTCCTGTTGCGCTCCTGCTCCGACAGCGTCTTTGAAAGCCGCACCCGCCCCTGCCTGCTTTTCCAGATCAAACGATGCAGCGCCCCCTGTACCGGCGAAATCTCAAAGCAAGGCTATGACGCGCTAGTGGAAGAAGCGCGCGCGTTTCTGCGCGGCCGCTCGCGCCGTACGCAGAAGGAACTCGTGACCTATATGGAGGAGGCGTCAGGAGCGCTCGATTTTGAACGCGCCGCCATTTATCGCGATCGCATCCGCGCGCTGACACAGGTGCAACAACATCAAGGCATCAATCCGCAGACACTGACGGAAGCGGATTTATTCGCCGTCTATCAGGAAGGCGGACAGACCTGCATTCAGGTCTTTTTCTTCCGCGCCGGGCAGAACTGGGGCAACCGCGCCTATTTCCCGCGCCATGACAAGGAGCAGGAAACGGAAGAAGTGCTCGACGCCTTTCTCGCGCAATTCTACGAAGACCGCCACCCGCCGCGCCTCGTGCTGCTGAGCCATGAGGTGCCAGGCAAGGCGCTGCTGGCCGAAGCCTTGTCGATCATCGCCGGTCGCAAGGTCGCCGTTGGTGTGCCGCAGCGGGGCGAGAAGCGCGAGCTTGTCGGCCATGCCATGACCAATGCCCGCGAGGCGCTGGGTCGCCGCGTGGCGGAAAGCTCGACCCAGAGAAAACTTCTCGAAGGTGTTGCCGAAGTCTTCGGTCTGCCCGAAACGCCGCAACGCATCGAGGTTTACGACAACAGCCATATCTCCGGCACCAAGGCGGTTGGCGGCATGGTCGTCGCGGGGCCTGAGGGCTTCATGAAGTCGCAATACCGTAAATTCAACATCAAGGGCGAGATCGAGGATGGCGACGACTACGCGATGATGCGCGAAGTGCTGACGCGCCGCTTCTCGCGCCTGCTGAAAGAGACGGGCGAAACGAGCGGCGAGGCGGAGACCCGCCCGGATGAGCCGGAAGAAGACAATCCCGCAAAGCCGGTGCCGGAATGGCCAGACCTCATCCTGATCGACGGTGGCGCGGGGCAACTCAAGGTTGCTTGCGATGTGCTCGCCGAACTCGGCATCGACAGCGTGGTGCCGGTCGGCATCGCCAAAGGGCCGGAACGCGATGCGGGCCGGGAACGCTTTTTCATGGCGGGCCGCGAGCCGTTCATGATGGAGCCGCGCAATCCCGTCCTCTATTACCTGCAACGCCTGCGCGACGAAGTGCACCGCTACGCTATCGGCAGCCATCGCACGCGGCGCAAAATGGCGATAGGCGTCAATCCGCTGGACGATGTGCCGGGCGTGGGGCCGGGACGCAAACGCGCTTTGTTGCAGCATTTCGGCTCCGCGCGCGCTGTTTCCCGCGCGGGCCTCTCGGATCTCGAGGCTGTGGACGGCATCAGCGCCAAAGTGGCCCGCACCGTCTATGATTTCTTTCCCGGAAACCCGGACACGATGACCTGACAGACGCCGCAGGTTTGCTATGCTGCAAGACGACGGGGGGACACCCGTTGAAGCGAGGCCCCTATGCCGACGAATTTGCCCAATCTTCTGACTTATGCCCGCATCGCGATGGTGCCTATCGTCGTCGGCTGCGTCGTCTATGAAGACGAATGGGCGCGCTGGTTGGCGCTGGGAATATTCATTCTCGCCGCCATCACGGATTTCTTCGATGGCTATCTCGCCCGTGCCTGGGAACAGCAATCCAATCTGGGCCGGATGCTCGACCCGATCGCCGACAAGCTGCTGGTGGCCGCCGTGTTGCTTGCGCTCACACGTGTCGGCACCATTGCGGGCTATTCGCTCTGGGCGGCGCTGGTCATTCTCTGCCGCGAGATTCTGGTTTCGGGCCTTCGCGAATTCCTCGCCGAATTGCGCGTCAGCGTGCCGGTGTCGCAACTTGCGAAATGGAAGACGACGATCCAGATGATCGCGCTGGCCTTTCTGCTGGCAGGCCCGGCAGGCGACAAGATCATCCCCGGCGTCACGGAGGTCGGTATCGCGCTGCTTTGGGCGGCTGCGATCCTGACGCTTTATACGGGCTATGATTATTTCAAGACCGGCATCGACCACCTGACCGCGCCGGTGCCCGAACACAATCCCCCGACCGTCGCCAAGCCGGATACGCAGCCGTGAAACTCCTTTACTTCGCCTGGGTTCGCCAGAAAACCGGCACGCCTGAGGAAGATGTGACGCTGCCCGGCGAGATACGCGATGTCGGCGCGCTGATCGACTGGCTCCGCGCGCGGGGCCCGGGCTATGCGGCCGCGTTTGAAGACCTGAAGGTGATCCGCGCCGCCATCGACCAGGAACATGTGCCTCTCGACACGCCTTTGGGCCGCGCGCGGGAGGTGGCCTTCTTTCCGCCGGTGACGGGGGGCTAGGGCCTCGCCCTTCGAGACGCGCTTCTGTGAAGCGCTCCTCAGGGTGAGGATCAAATTGAGAATGTAACCCTCACCCTGAGGAGCGGGCAAAGCCCGCGTCTCGAAGGGCGAGGCCCGCCGCAAGCGAGACGAGCCATGATCCGCGTCCAGCATGAGGACTTCAACGTCAGCGCCGAAATCGCTGCACTGACCAAAGCCCGCACCGATATCGGCGCCGTCGTCACATTCTCCGGCATCGTCCGCGACGTGGCGCTGGAGCTTGAACACTATCCCGGCATGACGGAGCGCGAACTCGACAAGATCGAGGCGGAAGCACGCGCGCGCTGGAAACTTCAGGCAAGCCTCATCATCCACCGCATCGGCAAGCTCGCGCCGGGCGACAATATCGTGCTGGTCGTAACGGCCTCGGCGCATCGCCGCGACGCTTTCGAGGCCGCCGAATTCCTGATGGACTATCTCAAAACCCGCGCCCCGTTCTGGAAGCGCGAAGGCGAAAACTGGGTCGCGGCAAAGGCAAGCGACGACAAGGCCACCGAACGCTGGAAGTAACGGCGACCATTGGACAAATAAAAAGGGCGGCTGGTGAAGCCGCCCTCTTCGTCTCGTGCGATGAGAACTACGCTGTGGCGCGCGCCGCAACCTTCGGCTGAACTTCGGCCATGTAATCTTCAAACAATGTCGCGGTGATCTTGCCTGGCGTGAACTTGTGGGTGCCAATCTCGCCGACAGGCGTCACTTCCGCCGCCGACCCGGTGATGAAGCACTCGCTGAAGCTCGAAAGCTCTTCCGGCTTGATGTGCCGTTCGACAACTTCAATGCCGCGCTTCTTTGCAAGCTCAAGCACCGTCTGGCGCGTGATGCCGTTGAGGAAGCAATCCGGCGTCGGCGTGTGGATAGCGCCGTCCTTGATGAAGAAGATGTTGGCGCCAGTGGACTCCGCGACATAGCCGCGATAGTCGAGCATCAGCGCGTCGGCATAGCCCTCATTCTCGGCGGCATGTTTGGAGATTGTGCAGATCATGTAAAGGCCAGCGGCCTTGGCATGGGAGGGCGCCGTCTCGGGCGAGGGGCGCTTGTACTTGGCATGGCCAAGGCGGATGCCCCTCTTGCGCTGCTCCACATCGAAATAAGACGGCCACTCCCAGGCGGCGACCGCGAAGTTGATTTTATTCTTCTGCGCCGAAACGCCCATCATCTCGCTACCGCGCCAGGCGACCGGGCGAACGTAACCATCGACGAGCTTCTGCGCGGCAAGTTCAGCGCGGCAAGCCTCGTTGATCTCTTCGACCGAATAGGGAATCTCAAAGCCCATGATCTTGGCCGAGTTCACCAGACGCTCGGAATGTTCCTGGAGCTTGAAGATCTGCCCGCCATAGGCTCGGCACCCTTCAAACACGCTGCTCGCATAGTGCAGTCCATGCGTCAGCACATGAACCTTGGCATCCGCCCACGGCACAAGCTCGCCGTTGAACCAGATGAAGCCATCGCGTTTATCGAAAGGAATGTCTGCCATTTGTCCGATCCTCTTGCGCCGCACCCCGGTGCCAGCGCGCGCCATTGCAGGCCCTGCATTGGCCTATCACTTTGCCCCGACCCAAGCCTGCCGAAAACATATAGAATTTGGAAGATTCGGCCGGCCCGGTTTCGTTTATTGTCTCTTGGCGGTCCTTATTACCTAGCACCGCGAGGAAAATATGTCAACATGGCTGACATAAATAGATGAATAGCGCCAAAACCATAGGCAAAGAGCGGAGTTCTGACGCGCTAGCGCGCGCGAAACTGCTCGAAAATGAGGCGGAAGAGCGCCTGACCGAGGCGATCGAGCTGTTGTTTTTCGGCTATCGCGACTTCATCAGTGATCCGGATGTCATTCTGATCGAATATGAATTCGGCCGGGCGCATCACCGCGTCGTCCATTTCGTCGGCCGCAATCCCGGTATCACCGTTGCCGAACTGCTCGATATTCTGCGCATCACCAAGCAAAGTCTTGCTCGCGTGTTGCGGCAATTGATCGAACGCGGCTTTATCGAACAGAAAACCGGCGAGAAGGATCGCCGCCAGCGCCGCCTCTATCTCACTGAAGCGGGCGCCGAACTGCTGCGCCGCCTCGTCGCTCCCCAGCGCGCGCGGGTGCAAAAGGCTCTCGATGCCGCCGGCCCCGGAGCCGAACCGATTTGGCGTTCGGTGATGCTCGCCCTGCTCAACGAGGAAAACCGCCCCGAGGTCGAGCACATCATCGCCAAGGAGATCAAATGAGCGCGACCCCCGATGTGGCCGACGCTGCGCCCGCCCCCGGCGAGGACGCGCCGCATATTCTGGTTGTCGATGACGACCGCCGCATTCGCGAGCTGATCAAGCGCTATCTGTCGGAACACGGCTATCGCATCTCGACGGCGGAAAACGCGGCGGAGGCGCGCGCCAAGCTCGCCGGGCTCACCTTCGACCTGCTGGTGCTCGATGTGATGATGCCGGGTGAAAGCGGCCTTGAACTGACGGCTTCTCTGCGCCGCTCCTCCAGCGTGCCGATCCTGATGCTGACGGCGCGCACAGAAACGGATGATCGCATAGCGGGCCTCGAACGCGGCGCTGACGACTATCTCGGCAAGCCCTTCGAGCCGCGCGAATTGCTGCTGCGCATCGGCACAA
This sequence comes from uncultured Parvibaculum sp., assembly GCA_964560165.1. Lineage (GTDB taxonomy): Bacteria > Pseudomonadota > Alphaproteobacteria > Parvibaculales > Parvibaculaceae > Parvibaculum. The sequence goes on from CAZLLB010000219.1 coordinate 5,214, forward strand.
TTCTCAAGCGCTCCAAAGTGCAAGGCGGCCGCAACGAGGAAATCTCGATCGGCGAATGTCGCTTCAATGTCTCGCGCGGCGAGTTGAAACGCGGCGAGGAAGTCATACGTTTGACGACGCGCGAAGTGCAGCTCATGCGTATCTTTGCCACCCATCCGGGACAGGCCCTCTCTCGCCTCGATCTCTGCGACAATGAGGCGGCGGAACGCTCGATCGACGTGCAGATCA
>CAZLLB010000220.1:0-5439 GCA_964560165.1 uncultured Parvibaculum sp.
AAATACCGGAGACGCGAAGAGGAGCGCGGCAAGAACCAATGCCGCGCGCTGATGGAAGCGGGATGGGTTTTTCATTTTGTGATCTCCGCGCGCCGTGCCGTCCGCTTCATGCGCGTCCATAGCAGTCTTTAAAGCGAACGATGTCGTCTTCGCCGAGATAAGCGCCCGACTGAACTTCAATGAGATGCAGCGGAAGCCGCCCCGGATTTTCGAGCCGGTGCGTCGTGCCTTGCGATATATAGGTGGACTCATTTTCGCGTAGCAGCTTCGTTTCGTCACCGCAGGTGATGCGGGCCGTGCCGCTGACAACGATCCAGTGTTCGGCGCGGTGATAGTGCATCTGCAAGCTCAACTGCGCGCCCGGCTTCACCATGATGCGTTTGACCTGAAAACGGTCGCCGAAATCGACCGTCTGATAAAAGCCCCACGGCCTGTAAACGCGACGATGATGCGTGGATTCCGTCCGATTGTTTTTCGATAGCGCATCGACCATATGGCCGACATCGGCGCAACGGTCGGCGGAGGTAACGAGAATCGCATCTTCGGTGGCGATGACCACGATGTCGCTGAGGCCGAGCGCGGCAACTAGTGGCCCTTCGGTGCGGATATAGGAGCCGCTGACATCCTCGGCGATGACATCGCCATGGAGCACGTTCCCATCATCATTGCGAGGTTGCGCGCCCATCAGCGCATGCCATGAGCCGATATCGTTCCAGCCGAAATCGGCGGACATGACGGCGGCATGCGTCGTTTGTTCCATCACGGCGTAGTCGATGGATATGCCGGGTGACGATGCGAAGGCTGCCTCGTCGAGGTGGAAGAAGTGGTCGTCGTCGTGGCCACCGGCGATGGCGCCAGCGCAGGCGCGAACGATCTCGGGATGGAGGCGATCGAGTTCGGCGAGATATTCGGCGGCGGGCAGCAGAAAGATTCCTGAGTTCCAATGGAACGAACCGCCACGGAAATAAATTTCTGCCGTCGCGCGATCAGGCTTCTCGACAAACCGCTCGAGCCGATGAACACCGGAAACTTCTTCGAGAGGATGTCCGGCCTCTATATATCCATAGCCCGTCTCGGCATGTGTGGGCGCGATGCCGAATGTCACCAGATGGCCCAGCGCGGCGGCGGGCGCGGCCTTGAGAATGGCGCGACGGAGGGCATCGACATCGGCAATCAGATGATCGGACGGTTGCACGAACATGATCGCCTTGGGGTCACGCGCCACCAGAAGCAAAGCGGCGGCGGCAAGCGCGGGCGCTGTGTTGCGGCGGCATGGCTCGAGAACGATGCGCCACGGCTCAACACCGATTTGCGCCAGTTGCTCGGCGATGTGAAAGCGGTGTTCCTCGCTGCCGATAATGAGCGGCGAGGCGAAAAGCGGATCGGCGGTGCGCAACGCCGTTTCCTGAAGCATTGTTTTGTCTGAGACCAGCGGCAGAAGTTGTTTGGGGTATGAGGAACGCGAGAGAGGCCAGAGACGTGTGCCGGACCCACCGCAAAGAAGAACGGGATAAATCTGGCGCGGATGCGTCACGCCCGCATCGTCACTCGCCGCTCCGCTTCTTTCCATGATGTTCATGCTGCGCTTTCGTCATTCGATGCCGCCATTAAACTTGCGCTGGTCGCGATGCTGCGAGTTTGGCGGGATGCTCGCCGGGAGAGCGTGGCGGAGGCGCGCGCGTCGTTCGAGTGATCAAACCGTGGCACCTGTTGGTGCTTGCTGCTCTGACATTATGCAAACAGTGCGGTTGATTTCTTATGCGAGCGCGCGCGGCGCACGGGTGCGCGAGCGTGACAACGATCACGCGATGGTCACAGCCTCGCCATGCTCACCTCACACTGTCGAAGTGTTGTGAGGATGAAGGCGATTGAAAGATTCGCCGCTGAACCGCGACAACATCATGAGCGAGGAAATTGGCGATGGATGATTTCATCGAGAAGATTGAAGCTCATATCGAGGGGCTGAGGCGCTACGCGCTGGCGCTGGTCGGAAATCCATCCGACGCTGACGATCTGGTGCAGGAGAGTCTGAGGCGCGTTCTGTCTTATGCATCGAGCCGGAACGACATCGAGAATTGGCGCGCCTATCTTTATGCAACGCTCCACAATGTGCGCATGGGGAGTTACACCAGAGTTGGCACTCATGTGTCGCTTGACGATTTCGCCAACGAGATATCCTGCCCCGCGCCCCAGCATGCACATATTGAATGTCAGGATCTCGGCCGCGCATTGGCTCTGCTGCCCGCCGACCAGCGCGAGGTTGTGCTGCTGGTCGGGCTTGAGGGCTTTTCTTACCGTGAGGTCGCAGACGCCTTGTCGATTCCGCTTGGAACCGTCATGTCACGCCTGAGCCGGGGGCGCGCCGCATTGCGGCAGACGATGAACGGCCAGCCCAGTCTGAGCGAAGCTGAAGCAAGTTGAACGAGCCGTTCGTCATCAGAGATCATAGAGCCAGTGAGGCCCGACGAATTCGCGCCCGTCATCCTTGCCGACTTCGGTTTCGACCAGGGCCGTCGTCTGGGCATTGAGCCGCAAGATCAGGTCGCGATGAAGCTCTGGCTTCAGCGCCAGATTGTCGAGTTCGTCCGGATCGGTTTGCGTGTCGTAAAGCGCCAGATCGTTATGCGCAGTGAGCGTCTGCCAGTCTGCGGGAATGTGGTGTTCACCCATGCCGAAGAAACGCGCGAATTTATAGCGCCCATCGAAAACGCCGCGATGGAGTCCGCGATTGGTTCTGGACGGGCCGAGTTGGCCGAGCTTCAGCGACTGAATGAAAATCGACCACATGCTGGGCGTCGCGCCGCTACGCATCATGCCTTCCATCATTTGCGGGTCGATATAGAAGGGAACACCGTAATTATAGAAGGCGCCGCGCTCGTCGCGTTCCGTCTTGCCGCCCGTCAGCGCGGAGGCGAGGCTCACGCCCGGCAATTTGCCGAACGGGTCTTCCAACTCACCGACCTTGCCGCCCGCGAACTCGTAAAGCGTCGGGAGGAGATCGACGGTATTGCCAAGGCTATCGACGCTGCGCGCCTTGCGCGCATCGGGATGGCTGATATAGAGCGGAACGGAGACGTTCTCTTTATAAATGACAGGCCCCTTCTGCCGCAGGCCCTGAGCGCCCGCCATCTCACCATGATCGGCGGTGTAAACGACGATCGTATTGTCAGCGAGGCCGAGCGTTTCGAGCGCTGAGAAGAGCCGGCGAATTTTGTAACTCGCATCGCGTATGCAGTTGAAATAGTAGCTCTGGTTCTTGCGCCATACGGTCTCGTCGTCGGGCATCGCGCCGTAGGTCAGATCGCAAATATGCCGATAGGACTGCACGGCCCATGGTTCATTTGCTGCGGGCTTGTGATAAAAGCTCTCGGGCAGCGGAATATCGCTCCAGTCCTTGGCATAAATATCGCTCGCCGGGGCGGGTGCCAGCGGCGAAAGCACATCCGGGCTGCCGCGTGATGCGATCTGGCCATCCCAGGATTCAAAGAAACAGATGTCGTGCGGATTGACGATATTGACCGCGAGGAACCACGGCTGATCTTCGGGCAGCTTGCGCGGCATTTCATCGAGCCACTGAATAGCGGAACTGACCGTCGGGCCGTCATAGCGATAGCCATCCCAGACCTTGCCATGCGGATCGCCGTCGATGTTGTAGTCGGCAAAGCCGTAAGGCTCGAGCGCCTTGTCGGTCTTTGCGTAAGGGCCATAGCCGAGTTGCGCCGCATGGGGCATCTCGCTGAGATGCCACTTACCTTTATAGGCTGTGTAATAGCCAAGGTCGCGCAAATGGTGACCGATGGAGCGCAGCTTGCTGTTCAACACCGGAAACGGCGGCGCGCCCTCATTCACCACCATTTCTGTCTGCTGCGTGTGGCGTCCAAAGTAAATGGTTGAGCGCGACGGCGAGCAGGGCGTCGTATTGACGTTGTATTTTCCAAAGAACGTGCCGCGCTCCTGCATCCAGTCATGCGCTGGAAGATCCAGGCCCGAAGGCAGGCATGTGGGCGATCGCTCCTGATCCGTCAGCACGAAGAGAATATTGGGCCGCTTCGTTTTGCCGATGGCGGGCGCACCGAATGCGCGGGTCGCGGCGGTGGCGGCAAGCGTGGCCGCGCCCGCACCGAGGACGCGCCGACGAGTGGGGCCAGAAGCCGCCATGGGCTTTTCGGTCACGACTGTTTCTCCTCGGATGTTTCGCTTGTGAGCGTTTCGATAATGTCTTGTTCCAGCGCCCAGAAGCGATCCTGCCCCCAATGTGCGGGGCGACCGTCAACGCGGAACGAGGGCGCGCCCCAAAGTCCGGCATCGAAAAGCGCTTGCCGGTTATCTTCCGCTATGGCCTGCCAGCTTTCATCGGCGAGCGCCGATTTCGTTTCCGCGACGCTGAGTCCGGCGCGGGTTGCGACGTCGAACATGCCCTTATCCGATGCCAGCGCGATCCCGTCGGCAAAGGCGGCGCGCATACCGAGTTCGGCAAATTCTTCGCCACGCCCGAGCTTGATCGCGCGATTGATGACGGCAAGCGCGCGTGCAGCGCCCGCGCCGACCGGATCGACGATGGTGCCGAAAGGCAGACCGGCGCGCTCTGCCTCGCGTTTGGTATCCAGCATGATGTACATGCGCTTGACGCGGGGAACCGGCAGGCCGCGCATCACCATCGGCAGGATGAAGCGAAGGCGCAATTCGCAATCGTAATGTTTCGCGAGCCGCCTCATGCGCGGCGCTGAAATCCACGAATAGGGACTGCGAAATGAAAACCAGTATTCGATGACGGGCCGCTTGGTGCCTGCCGGGCGGGCGCCGAGTTTCATGTCGCGATAGGGCGCGATGGCCGGTGTGCCATGGGTCGCATTATCGAGGCCGATTTCGGCGAGCCGTTCTTCGAGATGATTGAGACGGTCGATGCCCCAATACCATTCGCCTTCGAAATAGAACATGCCGCTGAGGTAATGGCCGAACTTCGCCCGCGCGGCGTCACCCCTGGCGGTTGCGCTGCGAGGATCGGACGCTTTCGCATCGAATTCCGCCGACAGTATATCGAGCACTTTTTCGTCATGCGCCCAGAGCGCGTTCCCAGCCCGCACAGCGGCATCGGCAAAGCGGTTGGCGGCGAGCGCGGCAGCGAGAATATGCGCCGTGCGTTCCACAAGCGCCGCATCCGGCAACGATGCGCCCGAGGGAAACGAGAAGCCGTACTCGCGCGCGACACGAGCCGCATCGCGAAGGGCGTAGTGCCTCAGCTTTTCGCGTTCCGGCGCGGCTGAATCATCGGGTGCGGAAACAAGCCAGCATTTGAGGTCGATCCTGTAGCGCCGCGACAAGGCGTCCAGCGCCTGGGCGGCGAGGTGGCTATAGGGATCGTCGGGCTGATGGAAATAATGAACGGTCGGCGTTCCGCCTTTGCGTTTGCGCGCATGGCGGGCGCGTCGAAAGTTGCGT
>CAZLLB010000221.1:0-5414 GCA_964560165.1 uncultured Parvibaculum sp.
GGCCGAATTCGGACATGCCGGAAATCTGCGTCGGCACGCGATCATGGGCAAAGCCCACATTCAGCGCGTCGATCACTCTGGCGATGTTTTCGGGGTCGTTCATGTGGATGAAGTCGATGACGATGAGCCCGCCCGTGCCGCGCAGCCGCAACTGATAAACCACCTCGGCCACGGCTTCGAGATTGATGCTGACGCTCGTATCCTCAAGTCCGGTCGAGGCGGTGTAACGGCCCGAGTTGACGTCGATGGCAGTCAGCGCCTCGGTCGTCTCGATGGTGATCCAGCCGCCCGATTGCAGCTCGACGCGCGGCTCCAGCGCCGCCTCGATCTCGCCGTCTATGTCGTAGAGCGAGAAGAGCGGCCCCGGCCCGTTGAAAAGCTGGATGCGATCGAGAAGCTCCGGCATGGCGCGGCGGCAATAGCGCTGCGCCTCGCCGAATGCGTCGGCATTGTCGATCAAAACGCGCGACGTGTCGGTGCTGACATAGTCGCGCAAGGTTTTGGAAACCGGGTCGAGATCGTGAAACACGACGCTCGGCGGGCTCACACGCTTCTGGATTTCGCGCACCTTGCGCCATTCCTCGGCAAGCTCGCGCGCATCCGCCGCAATGTCCTCGACCGTCGCGCCGATAGCCGCCGTGCGCACGATGAAGCCCGCAGGCTCGCCGGTAACGCCCATGGAGCCAAAGCGCGCCACCATCTCTTCCACCAGCGCCGTCAGGCGTTCGCGCTCCGCCTCGTCTTCGATGCGGCGCGACAGCGCGACGCCGGACTGGTTTGGCACCAGCACCAGCAGGCGGCCCGGAATGGTGACATTGGCAGAAAGCCGCGCGCCCTTGTCGCCGATCGGGTCCTTCACCGCCTGCACCAGAATTGTCTGGCCCTCGGTGACGCAGGCGCTGATCGGCGGCAGCACATGCTCGTCGAGATGCGTCAACTCGCAAAGACAGCGCGCCTCGCGCGCACCGAGGAAGCCCGCGCGCTCCAGTCCGATTTCAACGAAGGCGGCCTGCATGCCGGGAAGCACACGCTGCACGCGGCCAAGGAAAATATTGCCAAGCAGCGAGTGGCCGGCACGGCCTGTCTTCGCCTTCAGGTCATCTTCCATGGTGCGCTCGAGGATCAGCTCCACGGGACGGCCGTTCTCGACGACCGCTACGCGCGTCTCGCCGGGCCCCACATTGATCAGCACTTCCTCGGACATGAAATCCCTTGAGCGATCCGTTTGCGCCCCGCGCGCTCGGCCACCCCTTAAAGTCTTTAGTACCCCGGAGGGCAATCCTAACATTCTTTGCCGTGGCGGCTAGGGCGGATCGGCATTGGGCCACCTTTCCCAAGCTCGTCATCACCCGGCTTGACCGGGTCATCCATCTCCACCGCCCACAAAGTGAAGATGGATGACCCGGTCAAGCCGGGCCATGACGCGATAGGATTTGAATGTAGATCGGTCCTAGAGCGAAAAACCCGCCCCCCGGAAACCCATCCCATTGAGCAGCGCGCTTGTCTCGAACAAGGGCAGGCCGACGACGCCGGAATAGCTTCCGGTCAGCAAGCGGACGAAAGCGCCCGCATGGCCCTGTATCGCATAGCCGCCCGCCTTGCCCTGCCATTCGCCGCCGACGATATAGTGTTCGGTCTCACTCGCCGAGAGGCGCTTGAAGGCGACACGGGTTTCGTTAACGCGCTCGGCGCGCTTGCCGTCCGGGCCGATCAGGGCGACCGCCGTATAGACGCGGTGCGCCCGGCCTGACAGTAGCGCCAGGCAGGCGCGGGCTTCCGCCTCCGTCTCGGCCTTGGGCAGAATGCGCCGCCCGCAGGCCACCACCGTATCGGCAGCAAGTACGAAAGCGCGGGGTTCGAGCCTTGCGACGGCTTCGGCCTTTTCTCGCGCGAGACGCACGGCATGTGGACGCGGCAACTCGCCCTTCAGCGGCGCCTCGTCGAGATCGGCGGCGCGCACAGCGTCCGGCCTGACGCCGATCTGCTCAAGCAGAGCGAGGCGGCGCGGCGAAGCGCTGGCGAGGATGAGCTTATGTTTTTGAAGGGTCATGGCGGGCTGTCAGGGCCAAACTCTGGGCTGGGCCGCGGCGTGTCGCCGGGGGTCTTCGCAAAGCGACCCGGAGGCTCACTTGAAACGATAAGTGATCCGCCCTTTGGTCAGATCATAGGGCGTCATTTCAACCAGAACTTTGTCGCCAGCCAGCACGCGGATGCGGTTCTTGCGCATCTTGCCTGCCGTGTGGGCAATGATTTCGTGGTCGTTCTCAAGCTTTACCCGGAAGGTCGCGTTCGGTAGCAATTCCGACACGGTGCCCGGAAACTCAAGCAGTTCTTCCTTAGCCATTCAAATTCCTTTGAGATTTGGCGGGAGAATGATCACAAAGCCAGCCGAAATCAAGGGCGGCGAAGGCTTTGGCCACCATGGACCGGCTCAAATCGTTGATTTTGCGCGAGAATCCGCCTGTCCGGCCTAGCTGCCGAGCTTTTCGCGCGCTCCGAAGCGGGTTTCGATCATCTGGCCAAGCTCATCGCGCAGGCGGCGATAGGCCTCCAACCGCTGTTCGCGCGAGCCGCGCTCGCCTGCCGCGAAGGGATCGAGCGTCGGCCAGAACTCAATATCCACGGCCTGCCCTCGGGCGAGCGCCTCCACCCGGTCGCGCGATTCGGGCGTCAGGCAGATTACCAGATCGAAGGAACCGATATCGGTCGCGTCGATGGCCAGCGGCCTATCCGTCGCCATGTCGATACCAATTTCAGACATGACGGTGATCGCAAAGGGGTCGCGCTCGGCAGGCTCAAGCCCCGCGCTATCAACGAAGATGCGCTTGCCGTAGAGCGATTTCACCAGCGCCTCGGCCATGGGCGAGCGCACCGCGTTGAGGTTGCAGGTGAAGAGAACGGAGCCCGGCAGGGCTTTCTTTTCTGATGGCGCTCGGGTCGTCACGGCCTCAACCCTTGATATGCAGTACGCAGATCAGTGTGAAAAGGCGGCGCGCGGTATCGAAATCGAGTTCGACCTTGCCACTCAGACGCTCCTTCAAAAGCTCTGAACCCTCGTTATGCAGCCCCCGGCGGCCCATGTCGATCGCTTCGATCTGGGTGGGTGCCGCAGTCTTGATCGCGTCATAGTAGCTTTCGCAAATCAGGAAGTAGTCCTTGATGATCTTTCGGAAGGGCGTCAGCGACAGCATGATCTTGCCGTGCTCAGTGCCCCCTTCAAGGCGAATATCAAAGACGAGGCGGCTCTCTTCGATGGCGATGTGAAGCAGATAGGGCCCGCCGCCGCTGCCATTGGGCGTAAAGCTGTTTTCTTCGAGCAGATCGAAGATCGCGACCTTGCGCTCATGTTCAACATCTGGACTGCGGCGCATGACGGTACGCTCGTCGAGCACCAGCTCGGCGATACGGTATCGTGACTTGCCTTCTCCGCTATCCAATTGGAACGCCCTGTTGACGGTGATCGGAGCTTGTAACGGGCCACTCTATGACGAATTGCCGGAGAGAGGCGAGTGGCGGACTTGATTTGTTGCGCCGGATCGATACCGACCGGGCTTTATTTATTAAGTCGGATCGATACCGACCTGCCATGCGCGTCCAGCCCCTCGGCGGTGGCAAGCGCCACGGCGGCGGGACCGATGGCGGCCAATGAGGCCGCATCGCAACGGACGATGGAGGTCCGCTTCATGAAATCGAGCACATTGAGGCCCGACGAAAAGCGGGCACTACGCGCCGTCGGCAGGACGTGATTCGAGCCTGCGACATAATCCCCGATCGCCTCCGGGGTGTAGCGGCCCAAAAATATTGCCCCCGCATTCCGGATTTTCGCCGCCATGGGCTCGGGGTCATCGAGAGCGATCTCCAGATGCTCAGGCGCGAGGCGATCAACCAGAGGGATAGCGTCGTCGATCGCCTTCACGACGATGATGGCACCGAAATCTTGCCAGCTACGTGTTGCAGTCGTCTGGCGCGGCAGTGACGACAACTGACGGACAACTTCGGCATCCACACGCAACGCGAAATCGGCGTCATCGGTGATCAGGATCGACTGCGAGCTTTCATCGTGCTCGGCCTGCGAAAGCAGGTCGGCTGCGATCCATGCGGGGTCGTTATCCCCATCTGCCACAACGAGAATTTCGGACGGACCGGCAATCATGTCGATGCCGACCGTGCCGAAAACCTGCCGTTTCGCCGCCGCCACCCAGGCGTTTCCAGGCCCGACGATCTTATCCACGGGGCTGATCGTCGCCGTGCCGTAAGCCAGGGCCGCCACGGCTTGCGCGCCGCCGACACGATAGACTTCATCCACACCGGCGAGACGCGCGGCGGCGAGAACCAGCGGATTCACCTTCCCGTCCGGCATCGGCACGACCATGACGATGCGCTCGACGCCCGCAACTTTCGCCGGCACCGCGTTCATCAAGACTGAGCTTGGATAGTTCGCCGTGCCGCCCGGCACATAGAGGCCCACGGCGCCAACCGGCGTCCAGCGGTGACCGAGTTCAACACCCATATCGTCTGTATAGCGAGCGTCCACCGGCTTTTGGCGCGCGTGATAGGCTTCGATACGCGCCTTGGCGAGTTTCAGCGCATCGAGCGTCTGCGTATCGCAAGCCTTCACCGCCGCATCGAGATCGGCATCTGGAACGCGCAAATCCGTCGCCGTCAGCGAGACGCGGTCGAATTTATTCGTCAGTTCGACCAGAGCGTCGTCACCACGCGCACGCACGTCAGAAATGATTTTTTCAACCGCTGCGTTGACGTCAACGGAGGCTTCGCGCTTTGCGCCGAGAAGCGTTTGGAAGGCCTTTTCAAAGCCTTTATCGCTTGCATCTAACCGGATGGCCATTTTGTATTCTACTTCAGATCGTGATCGGGCAGGCTCGGCGTTTCCCAAACCAGGCCGAGGTCTGACAGATGGGCATCGAGCGCCTCAACCTCAAGCCTGATCTCGCCGCCGCCGGAAAAGGTCAGCGTGACTATACCCGATGGCGCATTCAATTCGTCGAAGCGGATTGCAAGCAGATTGAGCACACCGTCCGGCCTGTCTTGCGAGATGTTGCGCGCGCGGGCGACATCGACATTTTCAAAATGAAGACCGGCGCGGGTACGCTGATGTTTATTCGTATGCTCCGTCTCACCTTCCCAGCGGAAGCGGTTAACCACCATCGCAAAGCGGCGTGCATGGGGCAGGAAAGCCAGATCGCTGACGCGCGTTACCGCGTCCTGAAGACAGGTCGAGATGACTTCGATGTCGATCGCATCTTCCGCGCTGAGGCGTAAATCGCTCATCTATCCGCTTTCCGTGTCACACCTTGACCCGCCAGATCTCCGCACCACATGCGCTGAGTTTTTCCTCCATGCGGTCGAAACCGCGATCGAGATGATAGACGCGATTGATCGTCGTTTCACCCTCT
>CAZLLB010000222.1:0-5371 GCA_964560165.1 uncultured Parvibaculum sp.
AAATGCATCAGGAAATTCATACCGTTGGTGCGCATATAGGGCGTCACGGCGATGGTTTCGCTGGGGCTCAGGTCGCGTTCGATGCGCACCGCCGAGCGGATCGCCCAGGCATCGCGATAAGCCTCGGGATTGGGATTGGTCTTGTAGAGCGCCGGGTTCTTATAAGCATCCGGGCCTTGCACATATCCCGCCGTCTCCTGATTGAGATTGACGGTGGTGAAGGTCGCGCGGATGCGTGTCTCAGGTGCGGTGAAGTCGTAGCGAAGCTGACCCTTTTGTTGGCCATAGCCTGAATTGGCGCGAAAGCCGCCGTCTTCGTTGAGTGCGAAACTGCCGCGAAACCCGTGGCTCGTGTCGCCGTCGCCCTTGGCTGTGGTCGAAGCCGTGCCGTCGAGATTGCGAATGCCATGCGGGCCAACCCAGCCGGTCAGCGAACCTTCAGGGGTGAGCGAAGGGGCGCGGCTTAGAACGTTGATGAGACCGTGTTCGGCATTGGAGCCATAGAGCGCGCTGGCCGGGCCGCGCACCACTTCGATGCCCCCAGCTTCCTCCGTCATCGCCTCCATCAGCTCATTGACGTTGCCGAAGCCTGCCGCCCGCATCGCCACGCCGTCTTCGAGGTAGAGAAAGGAGCCCGCGCCCGCGCCACCGCTCAAGACCGGGGAACGAATGGCTGTCAGATGTTCGACGCCGCTTCCCTGCTCGATGGCGACGCCCGGTACCCGGTTCAGTAATTCAGCGGGTTGCTCAGTTTTGGCGAAATCGATGTCGTAGCTGTTGATTTTCGAAATATTGCCAGGATGCGTAGCACGGGGCTCGCCAAAGCCGGTGGAGGTCACGACCAGCTCGTCTAGCGTCGTCACCTTGGCTGTTGTAGCGTCCTCGGCCAGTGCGGCGTTTCCCATTGCTGCCGCCAACCCAAGCCCCAGCACCACTGACGTTCCCAGCTTCCTCACGTCGCCCCCCTCTGTTAGTCCTTCGCACGATCGGTGTTGTCCCGACCTTTATGGGCAGCATGACCGGAAAAAGGCGCAAACCCAAGCCTTCCGCGCAGTTGCTCCCGTGGCAATCGGCCACGCAGGGGAAGGTTGAGCCGGCACGGCGGCGGCTCTAGGTTTGCTCCATGAAATCTTGGCTCCATTCCAAAAAACTTCCCTCGGTCGCCCTTTCGCTGGTCCTCGTATCGGTCATGACGGGCGCTGTCATCTATTCGCCGACGCTTTACCAGTGGTTTTGCGCGGCCACGGGCTATGGCGGTGCGGTTTCGGTCAAACGGTCGCTGGAAACCCAGAAGACCAGCCCCGGTATCGGCCCCGAAATCACCGTGCGCTTCGATACAAATGTCGCCAATGATCTGCGCTGGGAGTTCGAGCCTGAACAGCGCCTGGTCGTCACGCATGTCGGCTTGCCGACTACGGTGTTCTTTCGTGCGAAGAACCTGAGCGACGAAACCGTCATCGCCCGCGCCACCTATAATGTGACGCCCGACGCGGCGGGTTATTATTTCACCAAGGTGCAATGTTTCTGCTTCACCGAGGAAAAACTCGCGCCGGGCGAGAGTGCGCGCATGCCGGTCGTCTTCTACGTCGACCCTGAAATGCTGACCGATGGCGACGCGCAAAACGTCCGCACGATCACGCTGTCCTACAGCTTCTTCCGGCAGGCAAGGGGCGTTGCGGAGAAAGATGCACGTTCCTTGCGCGAGGGATCGGAAAAGCAGGTCGAAGACCTGAAGACGGCAAAAGAAGCCGATTTCGACCCGCCGGAAGTCCGTCGCTACTAGAGCCCCCGCACCTCGAAGCGGCATGAGAGCCGCATCTCTTCGCCCGGCGCAAGGCTGTGCAAGCCTGTGATGTTTGCTGGCTCCGGCCTGTTCAACGCATTGGGCATATGGCTGACCGGCTCGACGCAGAAGAAGTCGTGAGCTTGTGGCGTATAAAGCACCGTATGGCTCGTATCTGATCTCACCATGCGCAAGGTCAGCGACCTGTCTTCCCATTCGATATCGAGCGGGCCGGTGCCACCTGCAAAGCAATGATCGAGCGTGAGCGGGGCGATGCGCCGCCCGTGCGCGAAATTGCGCGGTGCCGTCACTTCGGTGCGATGGGTCGGCAGGCATTGCGCATTTGCTTCCCAGATATACGGCAAATCACCGGTCAGCTTTGCTACGAGGCGTCCGCTGAAAAAGGGGTGTAGCCCGAGCCCGGCGGGCATGGTCGTCTCTGCCTTGTTCTGGATCGAAATGGCGATTGTCAAAGCCGCTTCATCTAGCGTGAAGCTCTGGCGTGCTTCGAAAGCCCAGGGCCAACCATTTCCATCATGAGTGAAGCCGATCACAGCCTGCTTGCTTGATGCTTCGATCACATCCCATGGCCGCCGCCAGCCGAGCCCGTGCAGCGCGTGAGGATCGGAGAGAACATCCGGCGTGAGCATCACGTCGCGGCCGCCAAAGCGGAAGCGGGCATTGGCGACGCGGCTTGCAAAGGGGATTAGCGGGTAGCAGGCCATTTCCAACGGATCGGTTGCGCCGAGGTCTGTGGCGCGGCGCAACATCGATTGGCCTTTGGCATCGAAGCGCCCGAGGCTGCCACCGGCCAAGGGGCAGACATCGGCGCTGAGCGCGCCATTTTCCAGATGAAGATGCAGGCGGTCGGCGGTCATGGAAGCGTGTCCGGCGGTGGTTGATCGTTGCTACGATCTTTGAACTTTCCGCTCGCTTAGTCCAATGAGGTCATGCGGGTGCGATCGGTTTCGTGCTGGCCGTTTAGCTCAGGCGCGCCGGATTTTCACCGGATCCCATTCTTGCAGCGACAAAGGCGAGGAGCGCTGCCAGCCCTGCAGCGATCCACAAACCGTTCATGCCTATGTGCAGATAGGCGGTGGCACCGATCACCGCGCCCAGAACCAGCCCCATCCAAAGCAGCAGGTAAGGCAGCCAGCCGAAGCGGTCGCCGCCGAGCAAGGCCGCGACGATGCGCTGGCCGAGCTTTACCAATGTGCCGGTCATGTAAGTCAGGCCGATGCTCACTTCGCCCTCGCGTTCGAAGACTGCATTTTCTGCGCCCATCGCCAGAGCCATCGCAAAAACTGCGGCGCCCGTCGCGTCGATCTGGCTCAAAGCCGCCGAGGCCGCAAGAAGCACGCAAACGAGCCCCAGCACGGCGGGCCGCCGATGGGGCCCGGCGAGTTGCCCGGTCAACGATCCCATCGCGACGCCGAGTACGAAGCTCGCGATGATCGCGCCCGCCACCAGAGCGGAGGCCGAACCTTCCGCTATGCCGACGGCGAGGTGCGTTGAGTTGCCGCTCATGAAAGAAACGAAGAAGCCGCCGAGCATAATGAAGGCGATAGCATCGACATAGCCGGCGAGCGCCGCGAGGCAGGCGGCCAATATCTGAGAGCGTCTGTCGTATCGGGTCACGTTGGCTTTATCCGCCTTGCAATGCCTGTGCGCAGGCTCCGATGCTCAGCCGCGTCAGCGGATTTATACCAGATGAATCCGGTGCGGAATGGGGTTTTTGCCGGGGCGATTCATACTTATTAATCATGTTTGCCGCAAAATGGGCTGTTGACCCATAGGAGCGGGCGTGAACGGGGTGCAATTTCAAAAAGAGCATGTCGCGACGGTGGTATTGCCGTCGGCGGTTCTGTGCGTCGATCTCGACGGCACGCTCGTTCGCACCGACACTCTCATTGAAGCGCTGTTGTCACTCATCAAGCAGCAACCGTTGAGTTTGCTCTTGCTTCCCGTGTGGCTTTTGCGCGGCAAGGCGCATTTCAAGGCGAAGATCGCGGCGCGTGTCCATTTCGATGCGGAAACGCTTCCCTATAATGAAGGATTGGTGGAATGGCTGCGTGCTGAGCATCAGTGCGGGCGGCGCGTTGTGCTGGCGTCGGGTGCCAACGAGAAAATCGTTGAGGCCGTGGCTGCGCATCTGGGATTTTTCGATGCGACCATTTCCAGCGATGAGCTGACCAACAGAACGGGCGCTGCCAAAGCCGCCGCGTTGGAAGCACGTTTCGGCGATTTCGATTATGTCGGTAACGATCATGTCGATCTGCCGGTGTGGAAAGCGGCGAATGCAGCGTTTCTCAATGCGCGCTCGCCCAGGCTCGAACGGCAGTTATCCGACGAGATTTCATTCGAGCGCATCTTTCGCGCGGATGTAGAACCGGCTTCGGGGTTGAAGCTGTGGATGCGCGCGCTTCGATTTCATCAATGGATCAAGAATACGTTGATGTTCGTGCCGTTGGTGCTCGCGCATCAGTTTTTGGACATGGATAAGCTGGCGACACTGTTTGTCTGTTTCGTTGCTTTCAATATCTGTGCATCAAGCGTCTATGTACTGAACGACCTGCTCGATCTTGCCGCTGATCGCAGGCATCCGCGAAAACGCGCGCGCCCCTTTGCCGCCGGCGATCTACCGCTTGAGCAGGGGCTCGCGGTATTGCCGGTGCTGTTCATTGCAGGCTTTGCGCTGGCTTTCTATGCGAGCACGGCTTTCGCTGCAGTGCTCGCTGGCTATTATGCGCTGACGCTCGCTTATTCCTTCGAGTTGAAGCGGCGCGCGCTTCTTGATGTGTTTACGCTCGCCTCGCTCTATACATTGCGCATCATCGCAGGCGGGGTTGCGGCGGCGGTCGAAATTTCTCCATGGCTGCTCGCATTCTCGATCTTTCTGTTTTTGAGCCTCGGCGTCGTCAAGCGCGTGGCCGAGATCGAATCCGGCCGCCAGCGTGGCATTACGGAAGTGGCGGGACGCGGCTATCGTGTCGATGATCTGCGTATTCTCGAAATGCTGGGCGTTGCGGCGGGATATGCGAGCGTCGTGGTTCTGGCGCTTTATGTTAACGCGCCGGAGAGCCGCCTTCTTTATCCGCATCACCAGTTGTTATGGTTTTTTGCACCATTGCTTCTCTTCTGGATCAGCCGCGTCTGGCTCATCACGCATCGTGGTGAGATGAATGACGATCCCATTGTCTTTGCATTGAAGGACACGCCGAGCCGGATCGTCGGTTTGCTCGGTCTGCTTGTCCTCGAATTCGCGGCGCTTTGACAATGAATGAGACCCGCGGCGTGAAAAGGGCGAGCTGGGGCGGTTATCCGGCGGCCGGGCAAAGGTTGCGTATGGTGCGCGACCGACATGCGCCGCTGCCACTTCAGCCCGGAGAAAACGCCCTGCCATATGGCAATGGGCGCAGTTACGGCGACAGTTGTCTCAATGATGGCGGCGTATTGCTCGACGCGAGCGAACTCGACAAGTTTATTGCTTTCAACGCCGAGACCGGCGAGTTGACCTGCGAAGCAGGCGTGACGCTCGCCGAAATTATTGACCTCGCCCTGCCGCATGGCTGGTTTCCACCGGTAACG
>CAZLLB010000223.1:0-5352 GCA_964560165.1 uncultured Parvibaculum sp.
GCGACCCGGCGACGGGCGAGCCCATCGGTGCGACCGACCTGAACCTCAAGGCAGCGATCGCCGGTGAGACGCACGAATACACCGACATGTATCCGGGCATGGCGCGCACCGCACGCGAAGAAGGCTTCGACGAGATCGCCGAATGGTTCGAAACGCTCGCCAAGGCTGAAAAGAGCCATGCGGGCCGTTTCCAGAAGGCGCTCGACAGCCTCAACGGCTGATACCGGCGTTATGCAAAATGACGGTCGTTCCGGGATTGTCCCCGGAACGACCTGTCGCCGGTACGATCCGTATCAAGATCATTCCCTTGATGCCGCGAGCCCGGAGCGACAAGCAATACAGAAACAAACTCGGGGAGCGTCATGAAAGAAGGCAGTACCGAAGCACCAACACGTCATCCGATTGCGTGGCGCGATCCCGATTTCTACGACGCCGAAAAACTCGATGCGGAATTGCGCCGCGTCTTTGACATTTGCCACGGCTGCCGGCGCTGCTTCAATCTCTGCGACAGCTTTCCGCGCCTCTTCGATCTGATCGACGCGGCGCCGACCGAAGAACTCGACAGCGTCGATTCAAAAGATTTCGGCCCCGTCGTCGAAGCCTGCACGCTATGCGACATGTGCTTCATGACGAAGTGCCCCTATGTGCCGCCGCATGAATTCAATCTCGACTTTCCCCATCTGATGCTGCGCTACCGCGCGGCCGACGCCAAGCGCGATGGCTATCCGTTTGTACCGAGCGAACTTGGCAAGACCGATCGCAACGGCACATTGGCAGCGCCCGTCGCGGCACTCGCCAATTGGGGTTCGTCGAGCGGAAATAAGCTGACGCGGCCTCTCCTTGAAAAAGTCGCAGGCATTGACGCGCGAGCAGAACTGCCGAAATTCTACGGCAAGACGTTCACGATGCGCGCCAAGGCACAGGACAAGTCCGGCGCAGCTCTGCCGAAAGACGCGCCCGCCAAAGGCCGCAAGGCGGCTATCTTCGCCACCTGTTTCGTCAACTACAACAATCCCCATGTCGGCGAAGCAGCGCGGCTGGTGTTGGCGCATAACGGCGTCGAAACGACGGTCGCTTATCCCGGCTGCTGCGGTATGCCGTTTCTGGAGCAGGGCAATCTCACCAAGGTTGCCGAGCAGGCCGAGAAAGTCTCGCGCGAGATGTGCGAATGGATCGACAAAGGCTATGACATCGTCACGCTGACCGCCTCTTGCGGGCTGATGTTCAAGTTCGAATGGCCGCTGGTGCTTCCTGATAATGAGCATGTGAAGAAGCTCGCGCAGGCGACCTATGACATCGACGAATATGTTGTCGATATCGCAAAGAAGGAAGGCCTCGCGCCGGGGCTGAACGCCGTCGAGGGCGGTGTCACTGCTCATATGGCCTGCCATGCGCGGGCGCAGAATATGGGTCCGAAATCGGCCGAGATGATGCGCTACATTCCGGGTCTGAAGGTCGATGTGGTCGAGCGTTGTTCCGGCCACGGAGGAACTTTCGGCGTGATGAAGGAAACTTTCGACACGGCGATCAAGGTGGGCAAGCCCGCCGCCCGCAGCGTCGCCAAGACCGGCAATAAATTCGTGACCTCCGATTGCCCGCTGGCGGCCAAGCATCTGGTGCAGGAAATCGAGATGCTGGGGACGCCGGGGGACGAAAAGCCCGTGCCGCAAATGGCGCATCCGATCGAAATCATGGCCCGTGCCTGGGGGCTCATCGACTGAAGGAGATACCCATGGCGAAACATGCAATCACAGCTGCCGATATTCTGCCTTATGCGACCTATGCGAGCGAGCGCAAGGAGCGCCGCACCAGCATCACCGAGCTGAAGCGTCCCCGCCGCATCGGCGTCGGCCCTTACGCGACATTCTATTTTGAAAATTACGCGACCATGTTCCATCAGGTGCATGAGATGCTGCATATCGAGCGCGGCGGCGAGGCGCAGCTTGTCGATGAACTCTCGGCCTATAATCCGCTGATCCCCAATGGCAGCGAACTCGTTGCGACGCTGATGTTCGAGATCGACGATGAAGTGCGTCGCAACCGCGAGCTACGCCGCCTCACAGGCGTCGAGAACCATGTCTATATGGACGTGGGTGGATTGCGCGTGGCGGCGGTGGTGCCGCATGACGATGTCGAGCGCACCAAGGCCGACGGCAAAACCTCATCGGTGCATTTTCTGCATTTCCCCTTCACGGCGGCAGAGATCGAAAAATTCCGTGACCCGAAGGCGCAAGTGCTCCTCGCCATCGCGCACCCCAATTACGGCCACATGGCGCTGATCGACGGCGCATCGCGCGCCTCGCTGGCGGCGGATTTCGGCTGAGGTTGTTTGCGCGGAGCTAGTGGCTATGGACCCCGGCACAAGGCCGGGGTGACAGCGGAGTAGGGGAGTCGCAAACCCCACGCGTCTGTGTTGCGCTTACTCGAAATTCTCGCCGTCATAGGTGCCCCAGAGCTGGGAGCGAGGCATCCAGCCTTCATAGCCGCTGGCTTGCAGCTCGCACCATGCGTCCTGACAGCGCTTGATCTGCGCGATGACGCCGATCTCGGCATAGGCGACGACATTGGCTGACGGATCAGGCTCGGCTTGAAGCGCGATCGGCGTCGTGTCGCCCTCGCGGCCTGTGACGATGGCAGTGCGCCGACCATCGAGCATCGAATGCCAAACCCAGCCGACATCGCCCTCGCGGTCGCGGATGCGCCGCCAGCGACCCGACTCCGCCGTGATCTCGACGGGGAGACCCTTCTTTTCAAAAACCCAGAGTATCTGATTGTCGGGGCCGGGACCGCGCCGGACATTGATGCGGCCTGATTTAAGGCTGACGAAACGCGGTACAGGCAGCTTTGAATCGGAGCCGACGCGCGTTTTCGGCGCAGATGGGCTTGCGATTGCGCCCTTGGGGGGAAGAAGCTGCGTTGCGGACCTGGTCTCGGCGGCGGTCGATGGCGTGGCAAGGCCGGCAAGGCCCATAAAACCCCCAAGGCCCACAATGCCAACCAGAAGCGCCGCCGCGCGCAAGCACGATCCCGACCGCGACAAGACGATGGAAAGAGAGTGCCGGAAAATATTCCGGAAAATCACGGTAATGGCGCGTCCCTCTGCTCTCTCAAACTCCGGAGCCCTATTATGCCTTTATGGCAAGCGTTGGCCGGATGGGTCAAGCCGCAGCCCAAATGGGCCCAGATGGGACTTTGTCGCCCGGCGCGGCCTCTGCTAGACAAGAAGACTGCAGCCGCATCCCGATCCGTCACCTTGAAGATTAAAGTCAGCCATGCCGTCGCCCAAAAAGCCGCATATCGTCGTCACCCGCAAACTCCCCGAAACCATCGAGGCGCGGATGGGCGAATTGTTCGATGTGCGCCTCAATGCCGACGACCACGCGCTGACACAGGCCGAACTGGTGGCGGCGGTGAAGCAAGCCGATGTGCTGGTGCCGACCGTGACCGACCGGATCGACGCCAAACTTCTGGCGCAAGCCGGACCGCAGCTTCGCCTCATCGCCCAGTTCGGCACCGGCGTTGACAATATCGACGTGGAGACGGCGCTGCGCCGCGGCATCACGGTGACGAATACGCCGGGCGTGCTGACCGAAGACACGGCGGACATGACGATGGCGCTGATCCTCGCCGTGCCGCGCCGCCTTGCAGAAGGCGCGCGCTTCCTGCGCGATCATGACGGGCAGTGGCCGGGCTGGTCGCCGACCTGGATGCTCGGACGGCGCATTTTCGGCAAACGTCTCGGCATTATCGGCATGGGCCGCATCGGTCAGGCGGTCGCGCGCCGGGCCCGCGCCTTCGGGCTTGAAATTCACTACCACAATCGAAAACCGACCAACGCGGTGATCGAAAAAGAACTTGAGGCGACTTACTGGGAGAGCCTCGACCAGATGCTTCCGAAAGTGGACATCGTCTCGGTCAATTGCCCGCACACGCCTGCAACATTTCACCTGCTGAACGCCCACCGCCTGAAGCTGATGCGCCCCGACGCCTATATCGTCAACACGGCGCGCGGCGAGGTCATCGACGAAAATGCGCTGACGCGCGCGCTTGAGGCGGGCGAGCTTGGCGGCGCGGGCCTCGACGTTTTTGAAAACGAGCCGACCGTCAACCCGCGCCTGTTGAAACTCGGCAATGTCGTTTCCCTGCCGCATATGAGTTCCGCGACCATCGAGGGTCGCGTCGAGATGGGCGGCAAGGTCATCGTCAATATCAAGACTTTCATGGACGGGCATCGCCCGCCGGATCGGGTGATCCCGGCGATCATGTAGGCGGCTGCTCTGGCCTTGTCCTTCGAGATGGCGCGTACCGCGCCTTCTCAGGATAAGGGTCCATTCAGAATTAAATCCTCACCCTGAGGAGAGATGCGCAAGCATCGCGTCTCGAAGGGCGAGGCCGCCGACGCCGAGGCCCAAGCATGACGATCACACTTTCAGCCGCGCAAGCGCAGGACAAACCGCTTCTGCGCGCTTTGCTTGGCGATTATCTCACCGAACTTTCCACTTATGACGAAGTGGACCTCGCCTATCCCTATTTCGATGCTTATTGGCGGGAAGAGGGGCAGCGCTGGCCATGGTTCATTCATGATGGCAAGACCATGGTGGGCTTTGCGCTGGTGAACCGCCTGTCGCGCTCAGGGCTGCATGTGGATCATGCGATGGCGGAATTTTGCATCCTGCCGCATGCGCGTGGGCATGGCCGAGGTGTGGCGGCGGCGCTGGCGGTTTTCGCCGCGCATCCCGGCCAGTGGGAGCTGACGGTTTTTCCGCACAACACGCCCGCGCAGAAATTCTGGCCCAAGGTGATGCTGGCGGCGCGCGCGAGGTCGATGGAGAAATTCGACCATGACGGGGAAACGGTTTTTCGGTTTCGCGTGATCAGGTGAGGGCAGGGTGGGCCCCATCCCTCACGAGCGGCTCAGGTGATCGCGCAATGCCGATGCCTCACCCGACAGGACATTCGCCGGATCGTGACGCAGCTTGATTGTCCGCATCCGCATGTCGAGCGCATCGTAAATCAGCAGCCGTCCGACAAGTCCCGTTCCCGCGCCTGCGATTTCCTTGATGACTTCGAGCGCCATCATCGAACCGATGACGCCGGTAAGCGCGCCGAGAATGCCCGCTTCCTCGCAAGCCGGAAGCAGACCCGGCGGCGGCGCTTCGGGCACAAGGTCGCGATAATTCGGTAGCGGATGGCCGTCCGCTCCGCGCTCATAGGATTTGAACGTCGAGACCTGCCCCTCGAAGGGGCCGACCGCGCCGGAGACGAGCGGCACATGCGCGAAATGACATGTATCGTTGACGAGAAAGCGCGTCTCGAAATTGTCGCAGCCATCGGCGACGATGTCATAGCCCG
>CAZLLB010000224.1:0-5342 GCA_964560165.1 uncultured Parvibaculum sp.
TGCTCCGGTTTTTATGAGCCGTTGGAGCCAATCGTTCAGGAGTTCTATGGCCGTTTGATAGGCCTCGTCCGCTCCGCGCCGCGCCACCTTGTCGGCGAGCGTGTGCATAGCCCTGACGTTGAGTTTGGGTAAACCCGACAACAGGGAGGCGATTTCCCTGTAAAGATCAAGCCCGCCACCGGCAGCGATCGAAAGGGCGCGTCCGGCGCTTCCCTCAGCGAGGCTGGCGATGGCCGTGCGTTCCTCGGCGCGGGCCTCCACTTCATTTGCGGCCATCACCTGCGCGATATCGGCAGGTGCAAGCGGCTTCAGGTGAAGTGTCCGACAACGCGAGCGGATCGTCGGCAGAAGGCGTCCGGGCTGATGGCTGACCAGCAAAAACAGACTGTGCGCCGGGGGTTCTTCGAGGATTTTCAGAAGTGCATTTTCTGCATTGAGGTTCATTTCGTCGGCGGCATCGATGATTGCGATGCGCCAGCCCCCTGCCCCCGCACTCATACCGAAGAAATTCGCCGTGCGGCGCACCTCTTCCACAGGAATGACGCTCTTGAGGCGCTTGGCCTTGTCATCATAGGGCCGATTGATGATGAGCAGGTTCGGATGGCTTTGGGCCGCGATCTGTCTGAAGACCGGATCACTTTCGGCAATCGTGAGGTCCGTCGCTTTTACAGCTTTCGCCCTCTCAGGAATTTCGTGACGAAGAAGGAAACGGGCAACGCGATAGGCGAGCGTCGCTTTGCCGATGCCCTTGGGACCCGCCAACAGCCAGGCATGATGCATACGTCCGCCCATGAAGGCGTCGAAAATAGCGTGCTCGGCATCGTCCTGACCGATAAGTGTTGATGCCTCACGCGGATGCGGGAAGCCGTCGATGCGGTCGCTTTCGGGAGTGTCGCTCATAGCTTCTTTTACATGACGGACAAGGTTCCGTCATGGGCATCGAGCCGGGAGCCTCAGGGCTGGTCCTGATCCATGGCCTGGCTTATCTGCGCGACATAGGTGCGGAAGCGGACAAGCGAGCTGCCGTCGAGATTGACTTGCAGCATGATGCCGGGGCGCGAAGGGTCAACCTGCTTGTTATCGACCAGCACCTCGTAATAAAGGTGATTGCCTGTCGAAAGGCCCGAACTTCCGATATAGGCAATGACTTGGCCCTTCTTCACCTTGGAGCCCTGATGCAGGCCCTTGGCGAAGCCGGACATATGGCCGTAAGTCGTTGCCACACGCTCATTGTGGGCGATCTTGATAAAGCGTCCATAATTGCCGCGCCAGCCAATCGTCTGGATCACGCCATCTTCAGCGGCATAAATCGGAGTGCCCTTGGGGGCCGCGAAATCGATGCCCTTGTGGAATTTACGAACCTTGAGAACGGGATGAACACGCCAGCCCCAGGGTGACGTCATTCTGGCGTCATGCACCGGCGCGCCAAGTTGGAACGGCGCGACGCCGCGTCCGTCCTCTTCCATGAAGGCAACGGTGCCGTCATTTGTTTCATAGCGATAGACGCGATGCTGCTGACCGAAAACCGAAAGCTCGGCGTAGCGCATGGTGTATGTAGCACCACCCGTCATTGCCTTCGCCGTTTCATAGACCACGGTGAAGCGCGATCCACTGGAAGGCTTCGACGGGACTTCAGGATCGTAGGTAAAGGCGGCAACCACATCCTCGGCAACGCCTTGCGGAATATTCGCAGCGACCAGATCCGACATCAGATCGTGTTTTATCGAGCCGCGGCGCGTCGTCACGCCAACCGAGACATTGGCGCTTTGCGCGTCGTTATTGCGTTTGCCGATGCGGTGGAACACACCATCTGCACCAGCCACCACAGTCAGAAGCTGGTCATGCGCGGTACGAAGATGCAGCGCGACAAGCTGCGCCGGCGTTGCCCCATCAAGCGAGGCGCGCATGGAGAATTCGATCTCATCTCCGGCTTTCAGCTTTGAAACATCATAGAGATCCGAGAGCGCCTTCAAGGCACTGTCGCGCTGATCGGCAGAGATGCCCTCGCGCGCCAACAGGCGCCCAAGCGTATCGCCGCGCTGGAGCTTCACGGTGCGATTAGCAACGACACTAGCGTGAGCGGACGAAGTGCCGAGGATCGCGGCTGAAACGTCGCTCTGGCTTTCTCCCGAAAGATTGGCGGATGGAATGCTCAGTGTACCAAGCGTATTGGCATGAACCGGCGTGGCGAATGAGATGAGAAAGGCGGCTGAAAAACACACAGCGGCACCGGCAAACGGCAGCAAATCGCGTTTGTTTCTTTGTCGCTCAATCATCGCCCACCATCCAAGCTTCACAGCGCACCCGTGAAACCCGGACGCCCCTGCCCGCCTCTATAGTCGAGCCGCGGGGTATGGGTCAAACGGGAATTTGCGTGATAGATCAATGACTAGACTGGTAAACGCGAAGTCACACTGTGCCATATTTGCCGCGCCACCTCGTCCACATCCTTGGTGGCATCGATGATCTGGCAGCGCTGGGGCTGCGCTGCGGCGATATTCAGAAACGCCTGCCTGAGCGTCTCGTGGAAGACCGGCCCCATTCGCTCATAGCGATCTTCGCCCCCGCGGGCTTCGGCTCGGGAGAGGCCCGTTGCGACCGGTAGATCGAGAATGAGCGTCAGGCCGGGCATATCTTCGCCGATGACGATTTTGCTCAACGCAATAATGGTTTCGGGTTCAGAGCCTTGAGCCGCCCCCTGATAGGCAAAGGTCGAATCCACAAAACGATCACAAATCACCCACTCGCCTCGCGCCAGAGCGGGGCGGATCGTATGCGCCAGATGATCTTCGCGAGCAGCGAAGTGCAGAAGCGTTTCAGCAAGCGGGGTCCAGCGAGCTGTGTCGCCCGTCACCAGCAGTTTGCGGATAGATTCTGCCCCCGGTGCGCCACCCGGCTCTCTGGTCAGAGTGACCTTGTGACCACGCTCGATGAGCCTTGAGGCGAGCAAGCGAGCTTGTGTCGATTTTCCGGCACCCTCGCCGCCTTCAAGCGTAATGAAGCGAGGCTGAGTCATTATGCCTCAGCTGCCGAAAACCATGTGACGGATGGCACCCATCGCCCGGCCGAAAACGCCGAGCCGTTCGACATTCGCTCCGGCGACCAGCGGAATTTCCTGTACCGGCTTGTCGGGCGCGGTGACCCGCAATGTACCGATGCGCTGCCCGGCAGCGATGGGAGCTGAAATCGGCGCAGAATAGTTCACAGCCACCTTCATCGCCTTGCGTTGGTCCGGCGTCATGATGAGCGTCACGTCACTGGTGGCGACGAGCGGCACCTGCGAATAAGTGCCCTGCCACACCGGCGCATTGTCGATGACGGCACCAGCCGCAAAGAGCTTATAGGTCTTGAACGAACGGAAGCCCCAGTCGAGAACGCGCACGCTTTCCTCAGCGCGCGCCTTTTCGCTCTTCATACCGTTCAGCACAAGGATCAAGCGTTCATCGCCACGCTTGGCCGAGACCACGAGGCCATAGCCTGACGCCTCGGTGTGGCCGGTTTTCAGGCCATCGACACTCGAGTCGAGAAACAGCGCCGGGTTGCGGTTATGTTGCGTGATGCCGTTCCAGGTAAACTGTTTTTCGCTGAAGTAGTGATAGTACTCGGGGAAATCATGGATGATGTGGCGCGCCAGGCGAGCAAGATCATGGGACGTCATCATCTGGTTCGGGTCGGGCCAGCCGGTCGAGTTGGCGAAAATGGAGTTGGTAAGGCCAAGCTCCTTGCCGCGCTCGGTCATGGCATTGGCGAATTCAGTTTCAGAGCCCTTCAGCGCTTCGGCCACGGCGATGCAGGCATCATTGCCTGACTGCACGATGATGCCTTGAATGAGCACTTCGACCGGAATGCTCGATCCCACTTGAGCAAACATAGTGGACGAACCGGAGGTGGTGCCGCCCGCGCGCCACGCATGTTCGCTGATCGGGAATGTGTCGGTAAGTTTAACCGTCCCGGCTTTCAGCGCCTCGAAGAGCATAGACAGGGTCATGAGCTTGCTCATGCTCGCCGGGTGCATCTGGACGTCGCCATCCTTTTCCCAGAGCACAGCCCCCGTCTCTGCATCAATCAGCACTCCATATTGCGCCGAAGTGTCGAAGGCCAAAGCTGGTCGCGCCACCGACATTGCTGCCACCAGAAAAAGCGCAACGAGGAGGGATCGAAGGGAAAAGGCGAATGATTTAGTCATATCGGGCAACTTTCTTTCGGTCGGGCTTTCAGGCGAGTCTTGGTCTGGCGTTGTAGCAAAAAACAAACGGCGCGGCATTCAACCACGGAAGCGCGGGTTACTCGACGACTATACGGGCTCCTGCATGTCCGTTTTGCGTAATGGTCTTCAGTGAGGCATCGGCAGTCGAGACATCCGAGATCGGCCCCACCCGGACGCGATAGTATCGCGCGCCGTCCACAACAGTCGGCGAGACTTGCACATTCTGGACGCCTTGCGCGAGCAACTGCTGATGAACTGTCTCCGCATTGGCAAAATTCTTAAACGAGCCGGCCTGAACGAAGATGTTGGTTCTCACAGGCACGGGCACCTGGTTGACCGTGCCATCGGGCACTGGCGGCTGCGAGGCCGCAACGCCTTGCGGATTGTCGATGACGGGCTTCATGCTCGCAGCACCACTAGCAGGCGCAGCGGGCGCTTCCAGCGGCGCTGTCTTGACACCGACCGGTGCCGCGAGTGCTGATGCCACCACGGCGCTTGTTTTAGCGACATTGGCGACAGTCTTTTCGCTCTCGTCCATTGGAGGTTTGGGGACTGTGAACGTCTCCTGATTGGCAGCCTGAGTTGCATCCACGCCAGAACCCGGAATACCTGGCAGAGGCGCACGACCGACGAACTGAACACGAACCCGCGCCGTCCCCTTGCGATCATAGCCCAATAGCTCGGCAGCTTTTCGCGAGAGATCTATCTCGCGCCCATTGACGAAGGGGCCGCGATCATTGACGCGAACAACGACCGAACGGCCATTCTCGAGATTGGTCACGCGCACGAGCACCGGCATGGGCAGCGTCGGATGCGCCGCCGTCAGTTGTTCTTGATCAAAGACTTCGCCGTTCGCCGTGCGCTTGCCGTGAAACTGCGGGCCATACCAGGAGCCGATGCCGGTGGCATCGTAATGCTCATCTTCCTTGGGATAGTACCAGACGCCAGCGATCTGATAGGGCTTGCCAACTTTGTAATAACCGCCCTGCCCGCTTGGGATAGACGGCTTTTCACTCGTCGAGCAGGCGACAAGAAACAGGGGGATCATCAAGGCAAGCACACTGCGCAACGGCCAGGAAGGCCATATGGTCAGGCTTTTCGCTCCGGTCATTCCGATACCCCTCGTTTCGCGCGG
>CAZLLB010000225.1:0-5320 GCA_964560165.1 uncultured Parvibaculum sp.
CCTTGGCGGCGAGCAGCGCCTGATTGGCTGAGAAGCAGAGTGTGACATTGACCATAGTGCCTTCGCCGGTCAGCGCCTTGCAGGTCTTCAGCCCGTCCCAGGTGAGCGGCACCTTGACGGCGATGTTCGGCGCGAGCTTGGCGAGTTTGCGGCCTTCCTTCAGCATCGTCTCGGCGTCGAGCGCGGTGACTTCGGCGCTGACGGGACCTGCGACGGTTGCGCAGATTTCAGCAACGACTTCGAGGAAGTCGCGGCCGGATTTCGCGATCAGGGAAGGATTGGTGGTGACGCCATCAAGGAGCCCGGTCGAGGCAAGGTCCTTGATGTCGGCGATGTCGGCGGTATCGACGAAGAATTTCATGGGCGGTTTCGTCTCTGTCTATATTCGGGGGCGGGTGCCCGTATGACAATCCACCAGGTCGCGTAGCGCAATGTTTCTTTTCAGATTGCGCGGCTTTTCAGGCTCTGCTCTCGACTTCGTCCCAACATCGGCGGGGCCGTCCTTTTGACCTCTCCGCCGCGTGCTTGCAAGCGGTGATGTTCTGCTTGCTTTATTAGAGGTTACACTATCCGTTCGCCTTTGAATTTTCCGCGCGAAGCCCGCTTACGACCTTGGGACCGGATGCCCGTTAACCTCTCGACAAAAAGCGTCGGCGTTCTCATTCCGCTCGCCCTGCCTGAACCTTACGACTATGTGGTTCCTGCCGGGTTAATCGCGGAGCCGGGTGCCTATGTGATTGTGCCGCTCGGGGCGCAGCAGATTCTCGGTGTCGTCTGGGGCGAGGGATCGGGTGCGTTCGATCAAAAACGGCTGAAGCCCATTCTGGAAGTGCTGGACGTGCCGCCGATGCCCGAGGCGTCGCGGCGATTTGTCGATTGGATGGCAGGCTATACGCTTTCGCCGCGTGGGTCGGTGCTGCGATTGGCGATACGCGCGCCGGGCGCGCTGGAGCCGGCGCGGATGCGCGTCGCCTACAGGCTTGTCGATAAGCGACCGGCGCGGATGACGCCTGCGCGGTTGCGCGTTGTTGAAACCGCCGCGGATCAATTTGCGCGCACGACGCGCGAACTGGCCGAGGAGGCCGGTGTTTCGGACGGCGTGGTGCGTGGGCTTATTGATGCGGGTGCATTGGTGCCGGTCGAATTGCCGGTCGAGGCGGCGTTTCCCGATATTGATTTTGCCAGCGCGGGTAAATCGCTTTCAGCGGAGCAGGAAGAGGCGGCGGCGGTGCTGCGCGCGCGGGTCGCGTCGGGAGCGTTTTCGGCATTGCTGCTCGATGGGGTAACTGGGTCGGGAAAAACGGAAGTTTATTTCGAGGCTGTGGCGGAAGCGCTGGCGCGTGGGCGGCAGGCGCTGATCCTGCTGCCGGAAATTGCATTGACGAGCCAGTTTCTCGATCGCTTCGAGGCACGGTTCGGGACGCGCCCTGCCGAATGGCATTCGGAGCTTTCGACGCGCGAGCGGACGCGGGTGTGGCGCGGCGTGGCGGAAGGGCGCGCGCGCGTTGTCGTGGGTGCGCGCTCGGCGCTGTTTCTGCCTTTCGACGAGTTGGGGCTCATTGTCGTCGATGAAGAGCATGAGGCGGCGTTCAAGCAGGATGAGGGCGTTTCCTATCACGCACGCGACATGGCGGTGGTGCGGGCCTCGCTCGGCAGTTTTCCGATCATCCTGAGTTCGGCAACGCCGTCGCTTGAAACGGTCGTCAATGTGGAGCAGGGCCGCTATGAGCGCGTGGCGCTTGCGGAACGCCACGGCGTTGCGGAGATGCCTCTGATCACCGCCATCGACATGCGCGATGATCCGCCCGAGCGCGGGCGCTGGCTTGCACCCAAGCTAGTCGCGGAAATCGCTGCCGCCTATGCGGCGGGCGAGCAGTCGATGCTCTTTCTCAATCGACGCGGCTATGCGCCACTCACGTTGTGCCGGACCTGCGGGCACCGGATCGAATGTCCTCAATGCACGGCCTGGCTTGTCGAGCATCGATTTCGCCGCGAACTCGTTTGCCATCATTGCGGCTATACGGCGCCGGTGCCGAAGGCCTGCCCCTCTTGCGGGGCGGAAGATTCGCTAATCGCGTGTGGGCCGGGCGTCGAGCGGATCGCGGAAGAAGTTGTGGAGATTTTTCCCGAGGCGCGGGTGTCGGTTCTTTCGAGTGACAATCTGCGCGGGCCGCTCAGCCACGAAGAGGCTTTTCGGGCGATCGGCGCGCGCGAGGTCGATATCATCATCGGGACGCAGATCGTGGCCAAGGGGCATCATTTCCCGTGGCTTACCGTTGTCGGCGTCGTCGATGCCGATCTCGGATTGGAGAATGGCGATCTGCGCGCCGCCGAGCGGACGTTCCAGCTTTTGCAGCAGGTGGCGGGGCGAGCGGGGCGCGCGGAGCGCAAGGGTCGCGTCTATCTTCAGACCTATATGCCTGAGCATACGGTGATGCGGGCGCTGGTGGCGGGCGACCGCGATGCGTTTCTCGGACGCGAGGCGGAAGCGCGCGAGCGGGTGGCGCTGCCACCCTTTGGACGGCTTGCGGGTGTGGTCGTCTCATCGACCGATGGGAATCTCGCGCAGAAATGGGCGCGGGAACTCGCGCGCGCTGCGCCGCAAGCTGAAAACGTTGCAGTACTCGGCCCGGCACCTGCGCCATTGGCGCTGCTACGCGGGCGGACGCGGCTGCGCTTCCTCGTCAAGACGGGGCGCAACGTCAATATTCAGGCCTATATGCAGGCCTGGCTCGGGCCGCTGAAAGTGCCGGGCGCGGTGCGCGTGTCGGTGGATATCGATCCTTACAGCTTCCTCTAACAGGCGATAAAGCCCGCTCTTTTATGGCTAACCCGATCTTAATTCTTTGGCGACATGCTTTATGAAACGTCAATTTCTAAAGAATTTGCATAGGGCTCGCCATGAAGTGCGCTGTAATTACGCCAGTTGGTCCGGGGCATGAGGCGACGTACAGAGCTTGCCGTTCCTCCATTGATAAGGCTTGGGCTCACGGGCAGGGGCCGTTTGATGCTTTGGAAATAATTCCAATGTGGGACCTTGAGGGTGCGCACGGTCGATCAGCACGGCGCAACGAAGGTATTGACGAGGCGATCAGGCGGGAGTGCGACTGGATTTTCTTTCTGGATGCTGACGATCTGATGGATGTGGGTGTCTTTGTATCCTTTGCAGAACACGCCGATGAGCTTGATGCGATATGGGGTAATATCTGTGAGAGCAATATCGACGAGAGCGATGTTCACTTACGTCCAAATCAGATCGAATCCGCGACGACGATCGAAGAGATTTTACTGACACACCCCTTCCTGAGCTTGCAGATGGGACATTTTGTGCGCTCGGCATGTGCCGCCGCCGTCAAGTTCGATGTCAGTATGGATACAGGCGAAGACTTTAAATATTATCTTGAGATATGGAGCAGGTTTCGCTGTGCGAAAGTGCCTGCGGTTTTCTTCATAAATCGACGTGGTCGGCATTCCACCGGCCCCCGCTCAGCGGATGGCGGCCAGTGGACAAAGGTTGTTCAGAATCAGATCCTCGAGTGCTGCGCCAAGTACGAGCTTTCGTCCACGGTGAGGTTGAATGGCAAAGAGGCATGCTTTGCGATCAACAATCCCTTCGATCTCATCCAGCAGCACCACATGGCGGGCATTTTCTTTGAAATGAAGGAATTGAAATCTCTCACGCGCGTGGTCGGGCCCGAAAGATCGATTGTCGAAGTGGGAGCTAATGTCGGCAATCACCTCGTTTATTACGCACAGCATATGCGTGCTAAAAAGATATTCCCCATCGAACCCAATCCCGATGCGATTTCTCTGCTGAATCGAAATATCAAGTCCAACAATCTCGAGCGGTTGATCGATGAGCGTGGGATCGGGATCGGTGCGGGCGCTGAATATGGCAAATTTTCTGTGGTGCTGCCGGGCGAAAACAATCTCGGAGCGGCCCAGCTTGAGCCTGGTTCGGGCGATCTGGAGGTCTATCCGCTAGACAAGATACTTGGCGATGAGAAGGTTGATTTCATGAAGATCGATGTCGAGGGCATGGAGTTTGAAGTCCTTGAGGGCGCGAAGAATGTTATTCACCGCAATCGCCCCATAATGTTGATTGAGGTCTTCCGAACCAGTATTGGTAAATTTGAAGAATGGTGCGGGAACAACGGCTACAACATCGTCAAAACGTTCAATGCCGTTCATGCCGCGAATTTTCTTGTCAGGCCCGCCGCCTGACAGGCGCGCGCCGATCGATCTTTTGCAAGGGCTCGTCAGAAATGGCGAGCCCCATTTTGTAACAACGGCAATTTCTATCTGCCCAAAATGCCGCATCTCCGCCAATTGTCGGGTGACGTTATTGCGTGGCCCGTGCCCATGTGTTACCTAACGCGCGGCTTCGGGGACGGCGGGCTGTTACAGGTTCCCGGTGGTCAAAATAAAGTAATGATTTCAAGTTGTTAATGCATCGAGTCCCACCCGGTGCGGCAATCTCCACGGAAAGTCAGGCGAGCCTCAATTTGGCATCCGAACATCACGTTTCAGGCATGGCTGGTCGATACGCTACGGCGCTCTTTGAGCTGGCCGACAGCGAAGGTCAGCTTGACGCCGTCGCGAGTGATCTCGCGCGCATCCAGTCCCTCATGAACGAGAGCGACGATCTGCGTCGCGTCGTCTTGAGCCCCGTTTTCGGCGCCGATGAACAGGGCAAGGCTTTCGCCGCGATTCTCGATCGCGTAGGCGTCAAAGGCCTCGTCGCCAATTTCACCGGCCTCGTTATTCGCAACCGCCGTCTCTTCGCGTTGCCCGACATGATCACGGGCTTCAATCGCCTGCTGGCGGTCAAGCGCGGCGAGATGTCAGCCGACGTTACCTCCGCCCATCCCCTCTCGGATGCGCAGATCGCGAACCTCAAGCAGTCGCTCAAGACCGCGACGGGCCGCGACGTTCAGATCAATGCCAAAGTGGACGCCGAGCTCCTTGGTGGGCTTATCGTCAAGGTCGGGAGCCGAATGATCGATTCGTCTCTCAAGACCAAACTCTCATCTCTTAAGATTGCCATGAAAGAGGCCTCCTGATGGACATTCAGGCTGCGGAAATTTCCGCAATCCTCAAGCAGCAGATCAAAGGTTTCGGCGCAGACGCGCAGGTATCGGAGATCGGCCAGGTGCTTTCCGTCGGTGACGGTATCGCCCGCGTTTACGGGCTCGACAACGTCCAAGCGGGCGAAATGGTCGAGTTTCCCGGCGGCGTGCGCGGCATGGCGCTGAACCTGGAAAGCGACAACGTCGGTATCGTTATTTTCGGTTCCGACCGCGAGATTAAGGAAGGCCAG
>CAZLLB010000226.1:0-5287 GCA_964560165.1 uncultured Parvibaculum sp.
CGCTAGATTGTGGATCTAGAGGTCCCCCGTTCGAACCGGGGTGGCTGTACCATTCTCCACCAAATCATTCTTGACGGTTGCAGTTTGCGCCAGCGAAGACTTGGGCGCGATGTAACGTGCGCGCTAGACTGTCAGCGTCGAGTTCGGCGGGGGAATTGAGTGTGAACGAGGATAAGTTGAACCGGCTCATTCGTGCGTCGGCGCGTCTGCATGGGGCTAACTCTCTCGACGAGCTGCTGGAAATCGCCGTCGATGAGGCGCGAGCGCTGTTTGCAGCCCGCCTCGTCGTGCTGACGCTGAGCGATCCTGCGGGCGACTATGACGTAACGAATGTGTCGCCCTCCGGCGCGGCGGCCGATGCGGGCGCTCCCGCCTCTCTGCGCCTGCCGTTTCGTGACCGCCACGACGGGGAATTCGGCTTTATCGACATATATGCCGATCCGGCCCATCCGCTTGATAGTTTTGCCGAAGGCCTCGCCCGTCAATTTGCGCTCACCGCCGCCATCGCCATCGAAAACCGTCAGCTTCTCGAAGTTTCGGGTGCCGCCGATACGCGCTTCAGGCGCATCGTCGAGATCGCGCGCGAAGGCATCTGGATGATGGGGCACGACCAGCGTGTGGGCTACGTCAATGGCCATATGGCCGAGATGCTTGGCTACGCGCCTGCGGAAGTGATGGGCCACTCGATTTACGAATTTCTTCAGCCCGACGAGCGGGAGAGATCGCAAAAGATCTGGGAAGCCCGTGAGGTCGGCAAGGCGGGCCCGCGCGAAACCATGCTGCGGCGCAAGGACGGCTCATATGTCTGGGCACTTTCCAGCGTCGTTCCGATTTACCGCCCCGACGGCTCGCCCGAAGGCGTTCTCGGCGTGATGATGGATATTACCGAGCGCAAACATGCCGAAGACGAGTTGCACACGAAGCAGGCCGCGCTTGAAACGGCGCTGGACGTCAACAACAGCATTATCGAATCTGCCCTCGACGTCGTTTGCGTCATGGATGAAAACAGCCGGTTCGTCAGCGTCAGCAAGCGGGCTGTGGATGTATGGGGCTATGAACCGGAAGAATTGCTCGGCCAGCGCTTCCGCGAGTTCCTGCCTGCCGACCGGGTTGAAGCGGCGGCCAGCATCACGTCGGACATCAAGGCGGGGCTTCCGGTTCAGAAATGGGCTGAAACAATGTTTCGGTGCAAGGACGGCACGTATATTCCGATGCTGGTCTCGGTTTCGTGGAACGCTCGCCACAGCCTGATGTTCGCTTTCATGCGCGATCTCTCCGAACAGAAGGAAATGGAAGCGCGGCTACGCCAGTCGCAGCGCCTGGAGGCCATTGGCCAGCTCACCGGCGGCGTCGCGCATGATTTCAACAATCTTCTGACGGTCATTCTCGGCAATGCCGAAGCCCTTGCCGACCGCCTGAACGACGATCAACGCTCGCGCCTGCTGGCAGAGATGACGCGCACGGCGGCCGAGCGCGGCGCAGACCTGACGAACCGGTTGCTTGCCTTCGCGCGCCGCCAGCCGCTGGAGCCGCAAACCTGCAACATCAATACGCTTGTTGCCCGCATGGATGGCCTCATTCGCCGGATGCTTGATGAGGATATCGAGATCGAGGTTGTGCGTGGCGCGGGCCTTTGGAGCGCGATGGTCGATCCTTCGCAGCTGGAAGCGGCGGTCCTCAACCTCTCGGTGAACGCGCGCGATGCGATGCCGGAAGGCGGACGCCTCACCATCGAAACTGCCAACGCGCATATCGATGAATCCTATGCCGAGCAGCATGTCGAGGTGAAGGCGGGGCAATATGTATTGTTGTCCGTGTCGGATAACGGTCAGGGCATGCCGCTGGACGTGGCGACCCGCGCTTTCGAGCCTTTCTTCACCACTAAGGCGGTGGGCAAGGGGTCAGGCCTCGGCCTCAGCATGGTCTATGGTTTCGTCAAGCAATCTGGCGGCCATGTGAAAATCTATTCCGAGGTCGGGCAGGGCACGAACATCAAAATCTATCTGCCGCGCAGCGAGGCAGCAGCGGTGGAGACCCCCGCCAGTCGCCGCCGCGCCGATGACCAGCGCGGCAATGAAATGATCCTGCTCGTCGAGGACAATGATCTCGTGCGCTCCTATGTCGATGGACAATTGAAGTCGCTCGGCTACCGCGTGATCGCGGTGGACAATGGACCGGCGGCGCTGGAGGTGCTGCGGAGCGGCGAGCAGATCGACCTGCTCTTCACCGATGTCGTCATGCCGGGTGGGCTCAATGGTCGCCAGCTTGCCGAGGAGGCGCGCAAGTTGATACCGGACCTCAAGGTTCTCTTCACCTCCGGCTATACCGAAAACGCCATCGTTCATCACGGGCGTCTCGATCGCGGCGTTCATCTGCTCAGCAAACCCTATCGCAGGCAGGAACTGGCGGCGAAGGTGCGGCTGGTGCTGGGCGCGGCGGAAGAACTTTAGGCGGGGCCTATCGCGCCAGGCAATCGGCAACGCATTGGCGCAGATGCGACATCGAAAAAGGCTTCTGCAACGCAAAATCCGCGCCGAGAAGGCTCGCCGCTTTCAGATAATCGGTGCCGACATGCCGCCCGCCGCCCGAGATCGCGATGACTTTGGTTTCGGGGTGGTCACGCCGGATGATGCGGATTGTCTCCAGGCCTTCCTGTTCGGGCATGATGAGATCGGTCACGACCACATCGACATCGTGTTTGTTGATCATGACAATGCCTTCGCGTCCGTCCCCAGCGACGATGACGTCATAACCGCCAGTTTCGAGGCTGAGACGAATTGTGTCCCGTACCAGCGGCTCATCTTCGATCACAAGAATTATTGCCATTTGCCCAACATTCGAGAATGTCTATTTCTTGAAACTATCAATATAGCGCAATGCCCGCATCATTCCTGACAAGGCGCCCGAGCCTACTCAATAGTGGAAATAGATGAAGCCAGTCTTGATGCCATACTGGCCTTCCATTAAAAATTAATGCAAATCATTATCGACTTGGCAAGGGCGGATCGGACTGAGCCATAAGCGGCGATCCATACAGCGCCGCAGCGAAAACATCGGGAGGAATAAATGGGTTTGATCGTCTATGGGGCGTCGCTGTCGCCCTTCGTGCGCAAGACGCGTGTATTTCTGGCGGAGAAGGGGCTCGACTACACGCTCGAGCAGGTGAATATTTTTCCGCCGCCCGATTGGTTCCGGGAGATTTCGCCGCTCGGTCGCATTCCCGTGCTGAAGGACGAAGACGCGAATACGACGCTGCCGGATAGTTCGATCATCTGTGCCTATCTCGAGCGCAAGCAGCCTGAACCCGCGCTCTACCCCAAGGACAATGTCGATTACGCCAAGGCGCTCTGGTACGAGGAATATGCCGACAGCGAACTTGCCAGCAATATCGGCATGGGCATGTTTCGCCCCATGGTCGTCAACAAGCTGATGGGCAAGGACAGCGACCGCGTAGCGTCTGAAAAGACGCTCAACGAAAAACTGCCGCGCTACTTCGCCTATCTCGACAAGGAGATCGGCTCGAAGGACTTCCTCGTCGGCAACAAATTCTCGATTGCCGATATCGCGGTCGCAACGCAATTCGCCAATCTCCACCACACGGGCTACAGCGCCGACGCTGCGGCCTATCCAAACATCGCGCGTTATGTAAAAGCGATCCATGCGCGGCCGAGCTTTGCTGCCTGCATCGCCGAAGAGAACAAGATCATCTCCAAGCTCGGCCTATGATCAATCATTGACGTCGGGGAAGGGCGGCGGCAACACCGCTGCCACCCTTCCGCCTTCAAATTCTCCCGCAAAAGGTCTATCCAATATGCAAGCGATAGCCACAAATCGCATGGGAGGAAGAGATGGCCGACAACGCTGTAAAGCCCTGGCCCGTGATGAGCATTGCGGATGCAAACCGCGCGCTCACCGCACCCGGCATGCCTTTCGAAATGGAAAACGTAACGATCCGCGGCATTCCCGAGCGGGTCTATAAGAACGCACCGCCGCATCTGCGGGCGATTTTCGAACTCGGCAAAGCGTGGGGCAAGCGCGACTTCCTGGTCTATGACGGCGAGCGTCTCAACTTCGACGATCACTACCGCGCCTCAGTAGCCTTTGGCCGTGTGCTGGCCGACAGGTTCGGCGTCCGCAAGGGCGACCGCGTTGCCATCGCCATGCGCAACTTTCCCGAATGGTCGATCGCCTTCTGGGGTGCCGCCGCCATTGGCGCCGTCGTTGTGCCGATCAACGCCTGGGGCACAGGCCCCGAACTCGAATATTGCATCAGCGACAGCGGCTCGAAGGTCGTCGTCGTCGATGGCGAACGCCTTGAGCGGTTGAAGCCGCATCTCCCCGCGCTGAAAGTCGCGGGCGCCATCGCGGCCCGCGCTGCGCATCAACCACTCGGCGACGCTCTCGCTTTTGAAGACCTCATCGGCAAGCCGCAAGACTACGCCAAACTTTCCGATGCAGCCCTGCCCGATCCCGATCTTCATCCAGACGACGACGCGACGATATTTTATACGTCGGGCACCACGGGCAAACCGAAAGGCGCGCTCGGCACGCATCGCAACATGATGACGAACCTCATCAGCACCGGCTATGCAGGTGCGCGCTCCATGCTCCGCCGCGGCGAGACGCCGCCAGCACCCGATCCAGACGCGCCGCAAAAATCGATGCTGCTCTCCGTGCCGCTCTTTCATGCGACCGGCTGCCACTCGATCCTGGTGCCGATCTATGCGGGCGGGGCCAAGCTCGTGATGATGCACAAATGGAATCCCGAACGCGCGCTCGAATTGATCGAGCAGGAAAGCATCAACGCTTTCGGCGGCGTACCGGCCATGGTCTGGCAGGTGCTGGAAAGCCCGGAATTTGCGCAGCGCGACACATCCAGCGTCGAGTCGATCGGCTATGGCGGTGCGCCTTCCGCACCCGATCTCGTCACGCGCATCAGGCAGCAGTTTCCGAAAGTGCAGCCCGGCAATGGTTATGGCCTGACCGAAACCTCATCGATCACGACGCAAAACAGCGCGGAGGATTACGTCAATCGCCCCGAAAGTGCCGGACCTTGCGTGCCCGTCGTCGATATGAAAGTCGTCGATGAGCATGGCAAGTCTGTGCCGGACGGTCAGGTGGGTGAGCTTTGGATCAAGGGACCGAATGTCGTCAAAGGCTATTGGAACAAGCCCGAGGCGACCGCCGCCGCCATCACAGATGGTTGGCTCCATTCCGGCGACCTCGTACGCATCGACGAGGAAGGCTTCGTCTTCATTCTCGACCGCGCCAAGGACATGCTGATCCG
>CAZLLB010000227.1:0-5190 GCA_964560165.1 uncultured Parvibaculum sp.
GTCGCGCGTCTGATCGGCGCGCCGCCGGGCTATGTCGGCTATGAGGAAGGCGGTGCCTTGACCGAAGCGGTCAGGCGTCGGCCCTATCAGGTCGTGCTCTTCGACGAGATCGAGAAGGCGCATCCCGATGTCTTCAACGTGCTGTTGCAGGTGCTTGACGACGGGCGGTTGACGGATGGGCAGGGACGCACGGTCGATTTCAAGAACGTGCTGATCATCATGACGTCCAATCTTGGCGCTGAATATCTCGCCGATGGTGGTGATGTTGAAGAGGTGCGTGAGCAGGTGCTCGATGTGGTGCGGTCGCGCTTCCGGCCGGAATTCCTCAACCGGTTGGACGAGATGCTGATCTTCAGGCGTCTGACGCGTGAACAGATGGACGTCATCGTGGACATCCAGATCGAGCGTTTGCAGAGGCTTCTCGACGATCGCAAGATCGCGATCCATCTCGACGAAAGCGCCCGGACCTGGCTTGCCGACAAGGGTTATGACCCGGCCTATGGCGCGCGGCCTCTCAAGCGCGTCATCCAGCGCCATGTGCAGGATACGCTGGCCGAGCTGCTGCTTGAAGGCAAGATCAAGGACGGTGAGACGGTCAACGTATCGGCTGGCCTTGATGGCATCGTGATCAATGGTCATGACGCTGAAAGCGGCGAAAGCGCTGAAGGCTTGCGCGTCGTGCATTGAGAATAATTGCACGCAGACAAATGAGGGGCCGGTGAAAACCGGCCCCTTTTCGTCTTCCGCCCGTTTCTTTTTGGCCGGAGGTGCCCCTATCATGCGTCTCGTCGCGCGGGGGGAATTCAATGACGAAGACGAGGAAGATCGTTCTGGCGACCGCTGCCGCTCTGATCCTGGTGCTGGGTGGCGGTTTCTATTTCATCAATAACGCGGCGATTGGTATTCCGGCTTTCCTGGTCTGGAAGGCGCTGTCGAGCCAGTCGCATGGCGGGCAATATGCGCAGATCAACGGCGTCCGCATCTATTACGAGACCTATGGCGAGGGGCCGCCGGTGCTCGTGCTCCATGGCGGCACGGCATTCATCGAGACAATGCATTATCAGATCAGCGCGCTGGCGAAGGATCATCTGGTGATCGCGCCTGACAGTCGCGGCCATGGTCGCTCAAGCGACGGCGAGGGGCCTTTGCATTACACGCAGATGGCCGACGACATGGTGAAGCTGATGGATCTGCTGAAGATCGAGAAGGCCGACGTGGTTGGCTGGAGCGATGGCGGCAATATCGGGCTTATCCTTGCGATGGAACACCCGGACCGCGTGGGGCGTGTTGTGACGAGCGGTGCGAATTTCAACTTCGCTGGGCTTTTGCACCCACCGAAACTTGACGCAGACCCGGACGGGGAAGAGGTGGCACCCGTGCGAGACTTCTACAAACGCCTTGCGCCCGACCCTGCGCATTGGCCGGTGTTTTATCACAAGGTTCTCGCGATGTGGTTGAGCGAGCCCAATTATACGGAAGCTGATCTCGCCACGATCAAAGCGCCGGTTCTCGTCATGGCGGGCGAGCATGACGGCATCAAGCGCGAACATACGGATGCGCTGGCGAAGGCTATTGCGAATGGGCGGGAGTATATCGTTGCCGGGGCAAGCCACTTCGCGCCGGTCGAAAAACCCGAT
This sequence comes from uncultured Parvibaculum sp., assembly GCA_964560165.1. Lineage (GTDB taxonomy): Bacteria > Pseudomonadota > Alphaproteobacteria > Parvibaculales > Parvibaculaceae > Parvibaculum. The sequence continues at coordinate 1,638 of CAZLLB010000227.1, forward strand.
GAGGTCGATGCCGAAATCGTCTCGTTTCTCGCGACACCTGCGCCTTAAACGTGAGCCAGCCCGAGTTGCCGATTCTGCAGCCATGACAGAGTGACAAGACCGGCGACGGCTCCCAAAAGGGCCGTCGCCATGTCTTTTTGCGTGTCCCACACGTCGCCCTGTGTGCCGAGAAAGGCGTCGGCATCAGTTCCTGTGCCAATGGCGACGAGCCATTCGATCAACTCGTAGCAGGCGCTGATGCCAAGAACGCCCAGCACGATGATGATAAAGAGCCATTTGCCGGGCCTTAGCGGCGATGTGCGCAACAACAATTCGCGTCCGATCAGAGCAGGCACAAAGCCCTGAAAGAAGTGGCCGAGCTTGTCGTAATCGTTGCGAGCGGTGCCGAGATTGTCGCGCAACCAGTCGAAGGCGGGGACTTCGGCATAGGTGTAATGAGCGCCGATAAGCAGCACGAGAGCGTGGGCGCAGATGAGCCAATAGCTCAGGCGTGTCAGCGCAAATCGCTTGAATGTAAGCGCGAGCAAAGGCAAGGCGAGGAGCGCGGGGGTTGCTTCAAGCCACCATGTAAAACGATCTTTTGGACCTATCCAGGACCAGACGAGAACCACGGAAAAGACTGCCAGAAGTAAGGCGGTCTCTCTTCGTGATGGATGTTGAATGGATGTGGGCAGGAAAGCTCCCGGCGTCAGTTCGCCTTGCTTCCGGCGTCGGCGACGCCGACCTGCGTGGCCTTGCCGAGCATTGGTGCTTCGGCCATCTGCGAAGAGACCTTGGCGCGCGTGGCCTTGAAACCCGCAAGCTGCTTGCCTTCGAGCTTCACGCCTGTCGCCACTTTGACGCCCAGCGGGTTCACTTTTTTGCCCGCGATGTGGATTTCATAATGGAGATGCGGTCCCGTGGAGCGGCCCGTGGTGCCCACATAACCGATCACCTGACCCTGACGAACGCGGACGCCGGGACGGATGCCCTTGGCGAAAGCGCTCATATGCGCGTAGGCCGTTTCATATTTGTTGGCATGGCCGAGCTCGACGAATTTGCCATAGCCGTTGACCCATCCGGCGATCTTCACGACGCCGTCGCCGGCTGCATAGATCGGGGTTCCGCGCGGGGCGGCGAAATCGACGCCGGAGTGGAATTTCGTATAGCCGAGGATCGGATGTTTGCGCGAACCGAAGCTGGAGCTGATGCGGGCGCCGTCGATCGGCGTCTTCATCAGAAACTTCTTCATGCTATTGCCGTTCTCGTCGAAGTAATCCCACGAGCTGTCGGCCGTCTTGTAGCGCCAGAGGCGGTGAGCCTTGCCGCCGACGGTCAGCGAGGCATAGGCGATGTCGCCTTCCTTCACTGCGACGCCGTCTTCGTTGTATTTGCGGTCGAAGAAGACCTCGAAAGCGTCGCCCGGTTGAATTTCGCGCTGGAAGTCGATGCTGTAGGAGAACATGCGGATCATCTCGACGATGATCGGTGCGGGAACGCCGGCATGGTCGGCATCGAGGAAGAGGCTCGAATTGATCGTGCCCTTCGCGCGCGCATAACCGCTGGTCAGTTCCTTCTGTATCTCCGCTGTCTTGTAGCTGCCGTCGTTGCCGCGCTGCACCTCGATCTCACGGTCGAAATCGGGCTGGAGCGAAATGGCGGTGAGGAGCTTGGATGGGGTGGTTTCGTCATCCGCGTTCGCGGGCGTCGTCAAGAAGGTCAGGGAAATTTCCTGACCGCTGCGCAGCTTTGACGGGCTGTAAACGGGCCGCAGGGCGGCGATTGCATGATAGGCGTCCACGCGGTCGGCGCCATTGTCGGTCAGCACCTGCATCAGCGTCGCGCCATCGTCGAGCGCGATGCGTGTGCGCACTTCCTTTGGCAATTCGGGAACGGCTGGTGCGATGGAAGCGGTGACAAGTTCCGCATTTGCAGGGGCCGTCGGTGTTTCCGCGTTGTTTTCAGCCGCGGCTGGCGTCTCTCCAGGTGTCAGGCGCAGTTCCGGCACCGGCGTGATGCTCGAAGCGGCGGCCATATGCTGGGGCGCAGGCGCGCTGGCGGCGATGGTTTCGGGCGCGACGCTGATGCCGGTTGCGTTGACGGCAAGGATCTGGGGAGCGTCATCGGCGGTCAGAGCTGCAGTCTCAACGCCGGAATAGGGGGCCACCAAGGTAGCGATGCCTGCCCCTAGAAGGCCCAGGGACAGGACGCCGGCCATGCCGGCTGCTGCCAGCCAACGGCGCTGCCCAAGGCTCTGGCCAAGCGCGAGGCGGCTGGCGGAACCATATAGCTTGAGTGTGCGTTGGAAGGTGAGGCGGAGGTCTGCGAGGCGCGCGGCATTTGAAACGGGTTTTTCAACCGCGTTCAACGCCTCCTTAGGCGCTTCCTCTTCGTTTAGCGTCCCCGTATCGAACAAACTCTAATCCCCTCGAACCTTCCGGCCTGCCAACCGGCCGCCTGCCGCCTGTTTCCAGGTCCCCCAGCGAAGCGTAACGAACTGAAATGTCCCGTGATCGAACGATGCTGTCTTGGGACACTCATGTCAACGCACGGTATGTCCATATTCGTCGTCATTCGCCCATTTTCATGGCGATGGCCTTCAGTTTTCTCTTCGCTGTCCCATAACGCTCCGAAAAGGCACCCCTCCGCGCGTCTCCCATATGTACCGGAGCAGGATTCAGGCCGGAATCACTTTCCCCGAAATCCTTATGGCGTAAGGCAAATTCGGCATGAAGAGTCAACTGCAAGTGGTATGAACTTATTTTGAAAAAAGAGGCAAAAGGCGTTTGACAGGCAATGGCGACCCCCCTATAAACCGCCTCCACGAACGAGGCCACGGCGGCCACCACACAACACGGTGTGCCGCTTACCACCTCGGTAAAAAGATCAACTTCCGGCTTGCTTGTTGGTGATCTTTGTGGCCTAGTGAGCGATCCAATGATGGATGACAGCTTACCCCGACTTCTCCGGAAGCGGCGGTTCGGCTGTCCTTCGGGTCGGTTACGACCCTCGGTTTCAGGATGCGGAAGCATCAGGAAGCTTAGGTGCTCTTTGACATTGTGGTTTGAGAAAGAGAAACGTGGACGGCGGTGTCCTGGCGAGCTCGCCCAACTGTAAAGTTGGGATCTGCGAGCAAACCAAATACCGACTGTCTGACGTTTCAAAACACTACTCCGTCATACGATCGCAAGATCGTTGACTAAGAGAGTGTCTTGCGTCGCGTCTTCCGGTTTTCCCCGGAAGATGGATAAGTCGGATCAACTCAACTTGAGAGTTTGATCCTGGCTCAGAACGAACGCTGGCGGCAGGCTTAATACATGCAAGTCGAACGGTTGTAGCAATACAGCAGTGGCAGACGGGTGAGTAACACGTGGGAACCTACCTAGGGGTACGGAATAACTCAGGGAAACTTGTGCTAATACCGTATACGACCTTCGGGTGAAAGATTTATCGCCCCTAGATGGGCCCGCGTTGGATTAGCTAGTTGGTGAGGTAAAAGCTCACCAAGGCGACGATCCATAGCTGGTCTGAGAGGATGATCAGCCACACTGGGACTGAGACACGGCCCAGACTC
>CAZLLB010000228.1:0-5128 GCA_964560165.1 uncultured Parvibaculum sp.
AACCGACATCCACACCGTCGCCATTGACGAGGTTGAAGACGCCAGCGGGAACGCCCGCTTCATGCAGCACTTCGGCGAAGAGAATGGCGTTGATCGGTGCAACTTCGGACGGCTTCAGAACCATCGTGCAGCCAACGGCGAGAGCGGGCGCGACCTTGCAGGCGATCTGGTTGATCGGCCAGTTCCAGGGCGTGATGAATGCGCAAACGCCAACCGGCTCGCGAACGATGCGCGTGGCGCCCTTGCTCTGCTCGAACTCATAGGACTTCAGCAGTTCAAGATTGGTGTTGAAATGCGCGATGCCCATAGCGGCCTGAGCCTGCATGGAGAGCTTCGTCGGCGCGCCCATTTCGGCCGTGATCGCCGCGGCGATTTCCGGGTAGCGCTTCTGATAGACGGCCATGATCGACTGCAGAAGCTCGATGCGCTCCTGGCGGGTCGTGGTCGAGAATTTCGGGAAAGCGGCCTTGGCGGCGGCGACGGCTTTATCAACGTCGGCCTTGCTGCCCATGCTGATCTTGCCGATCGACTCTTCGGTCGCCGGATTGATGACATCGAGCGTCTTGGGCACGCTGGGCTCAACCCACTTGCCGTTGATGTAGAATTTCAGATAATCGGTCATGTCAGTTCTCCGTTTGAAACCGTCCCTGAACCCACGCGAATCGGAAAGCACCGTTTCGCCGACCCTCCATAGCAAGGTCTGCCCGTTGAAGCCGGGGGCGTTCTTGTTTGCAATGAACCTGACACAGACGCTCAAGGCGGGTCCAGCCTAAAACACCGGCATTTTCAGCCAGCAAGCCCTTTCGACCCCTGCAGCGCAAAACCGCCGTGGCGCCACCGGAATTTCCATATTAAGCCGTAAAATTGACACGCGAGTGAAACACACCAGACTGTGGCAAATAGTCAGAACGACCGCCGCCAAGACCCTTCGTTGCCAAGGGACAAAAAGGGACCGGACGCAAAGCCGGAGTGAAATATGTTTATCGACGGGCGGCAGGTGCCGGATGGCACTGTGATCGAAACCGATATCGCCATTATCGGCGCGGGCGCGGCGGGCATCACCATTGCGCGCGCGCTTGGTGGCTCGGATATTCACGTCACCCTCATCGAAAGCGGCGGCCTCGATTTCGAGCCCGAAACTCAGACGCTTTATGAAGGCGAGAGCGTCGGCGTGCCCTATGCGCTCGACACTTCGCGACTGCGCTATTTCGGCGGCTCCACCAATCATTGGGGCGGCTGGTGTCGGCCCTTCCAGCCCATCGACTTCGAACAGCGCGACTGGGTGCCGCATTCGGGCTGGCCAATCGGGCGGTCAGACCTCGATCCCTATTACCGCAAAGCCAATGACGTCGCCCAGATCGGCCCGTTCAATTATGACGATGCCGACTTCTGGTCGGAAGGCGGCCAGAACACGCCGCTACCGCTGCCCGGTGGCGAAGTGATGACGCGCTGGTTCGAATACAGCCCGCCAACCCGCTTTGGCAGCGTCTATCGCAAGGACATCGAGAAAGCCGGCAACATCAAAACCTATCTCCATTCCAACGTATTGGAGATCGTGCCGACGGGTGATGCATCAAGCGTCGATCATCTGCGCCTCGGCACACTGACCGGCAAACGATTAGAAGTTCGCCCGAAGCTTGTCATCCTCGCCACCGGCGGTATCGAAAACGCTAGAATGCTGCTGCTGTCGAACAGCGTCGAGAAAGCAGGCCTCGGCAATGGGCGTGGTGTGGTCGGGCGCTACTTCATGGAGCACCCCCATATCGACCGGCCCGTCGAAATCCTGCTGACCAATCCCGAGGACGTCGCGCCCTATTACAACACCTATACGAAGTTGAACGGGGCCAATATTCGCGGCGTCTTCATGTTCACCGACGAATATCTGCGCCGCAGCCGCCGCCTCGGCACGGTGATGACTTTCTACAAAGCCAAGGAAATCCGCACAGACGCGGATGTCGAGGAGAAAGACCCCGAGCCCGTGCGCGCCCTTGAGCCGGGCCTGCTGCAGCTTATCCGCTCGACAACGGCCCAGCCTGTCTCCGGTCCCGTTCTCGGCATGCGTTACGGCACCGGATGTGCAACTGAGCAATCACCCAATCCCGACAGCCGCATTTCGCTTTCACAGAGCAAAGATGCGCTCGGCCTCAACCGGACAAAGATCGACTGGCGCCTCTCGCCTTCTGATCGCGCCAATTTACGCCTCAACCTTGAAGCTCTGGCGCGCTCCTTCGGGGCTTGGGGCAATGGCAACGTGCGCATCCTGTTCAAAGACCGCGACACATGGGACGAAGCCGAAGGCTGGGGCAACCACCACATGGGCACGACGCGCATGACGGCAGATCCGCGCAAGGGCGTCGTTGATGCCGACTGCAAGGTGCATGGCATGTCCAATCTCTATGTCGCTGGCAGCTCGGTCTTCACGACCTCGTCCACCGTCAATCCGACGCTCACCATCATCGCGCTGGCGCTACGTCTTGCCGATCATGTGCAGCAGAAATTCGTGAGAGGAGTGTAGCCATGAGCAATGAGCGCACCATCTCGCGCCGGAATGTGCTGATCCTTGGCGGCGTGGCGCTGGCTGCCGCTGCCGTGCCCGCCTCGTTCCGGCTATTTGAACGCGAATCGGGAAGCCTCGCCGATGAATTGCTGGCGATGCTTGCCGATCCGGCGGGTGCCGCAGTCATCGGCCGACAATTGATCGCAGATACCGGCCCCGAGAAACAGAAAGCTGTCGCCGCCAAGATCGGCAAGCGCCTGCGCACCCATGGCTGGCAGCCTGGCGCGTCGCCGGAGGAAATGCACACCGCGCTGGCCGCTCGCATCCGGCACGATTTCGAACGTGGTGAAATGGTTGAAGTCTCAGGCTGGCAGATAGCCCGCACCAGCGCAGAACTTTGCGCTTTGGCAGCCCTGCATCACGCACCACAGCACGCCGCCCCCGCCGTCGAACACAGTTAGGCTTTACGTGCAGGGCGTCCCCTTGCCGAGCGCAACGCTATTCATGCGCGCCTGAATGGTGCTGGCGCGATCGCGTTGCCATGGGCCAGGGCGATCGGGTCGCCAATTGAGCGGGTTGGGCAGCGCTGTCGCCATTAATGCCGCTTGATAAGGGGTGAGCTTGGCGGCGCTGACGCCGAAATATTCACGCGCCGCCGCTTCAGCGCCGTAAAGCCCCGGTCCCCATTCAATCTCGTTCAGGTAAAGCTCAAGAATGCGCTTCTTGGGCAGCAGCGCTTCAAGCCACACCGTCAGATAGGCCTCCGCCCCTTTGCGCAACAGATTGCGCTCGGGCCAAAGAAAAAGATTCTTCGCGGCCTGCATGCTGATGGTGCTCGCGCCGCGCATGTTGCCGCCCGCCTGATTGTGCTGGAGGGCCCGGTCAACGGCAGCCCAATCGAAACCGCTATGCTGACAGAACTTCGCATCCTCCGATGCGATGACGGCACGTTGCAAGTTCGGCGAAATCTCCGAAAGCGGCTTCCATGTCTTGGTAATGCCGCCATGGCCTTCAACGAGGCGAATGAGCATCAGCGGCGTCACCGGCGGCGGCACGAAGCGATAAAGAACGAGAATAAGCGCCGGCACGACGAACAGCACCAGCAGAAGATCGCCGAGCAATCTCTTGAAAGTTGAACGCCGCGGAGGGCGCGCGAATTTCTTCCGCCCGCCGCCCACCGTTCGCGGGGCGCGTCTCGACTGGGTCACGGGGGGATCATCCCGGAACATCCGGTCACGCACAAGCCTTGCAGATCGACATGGCCCGGCAATAGCCGGATTTCCGACTCATTTTCGACTCGAAATCATCCGATCTTTCCAGATTGACGTGTGGGGGGCCGCTGAAGAGGTCGCTATGAAAAAGATCGCAACCGCGTTGGCGGTCATCGCCCTGCTCGGAACGAGTGGGTGCACCAATATGAGCAACACCCAGCAAGGCGCCGTGACGGGTGGCGCTATTGGCGGCGCGGTCGGCATCGCCGCAACTGCGATTGCCGGAACGAGCGTATTGACGGGCGCATTGGTCGGCGCAGCGGTTGGCGGCGCGGTGGGTGCCTATACAAGCTGCCAGAAAGAAGGAAAGTGCGACTAGCTTCCAAGTCGCTCAATAGCCGCCCTTCTTGCCGACGCCCACATAGGTAAAATCCCAGGCCACCTGGAACGGCTCCCACCATTCCTTCGTGCCGGTTTCCTTATCCACATGGTGATAGAAGCCGTTATAGGCTGGTGGCTGTATGTTATAGGTCAGATGATACTTGCCGGGACCATCGAGTTTGACGTTATCGCCGTAGTGCGGCCCGTCATTGGCGCACATGGGCATGAAGGCGCCCGTCGTCTTCCAGGTCGAGCCTTCTTTTTCGATGTGATAGGTGATCGTCAGATAGGGAATCCAGTCTTCGTCGCGGAAACCGTATCCATTGCCTTTCAGCGCATGAATGTCCGCCTCCAGATGAATGTCTGTCGGCTTGTCCATGCCGGGTAGCATAGGTGCCATCATCACCGATTGCAGATAGATGGCGGCGATATTCATTCCGTCCTTCTCGATCGGATTTCCGATCGGAACCTCCGCCGCGAAGGCTGGCGAAGCGGCGAGAACGGCAATCGATGCCGCACCTGACACCACCCGAAGGCGCTTTGTCAGAATACTCATCTTGATATCCTTTCAGACTTTCTGGTGGATGGCGGGTGGGTGAACAGTCAGATACCGGCAACCGCAGGCCACCAGCAGAAGGCAATAAAGAGGCTTCCCATGAGGCCGGGCATCAGCGCCGCGAAACGCCCGCGCCGCGAAACGCCTTGGCGCGCGAGAATGCGGGCAGCGAGCGCGAGGCCCCAGATGACCGCGCCGCCGAGCAGCGCCGCCTTCAGCGCACCGACTTCACTGGCGGGAATGCCTGCGGCAACGGCCGTATCGAAAAGCTTGCCTCCCAGACCGATCAACAAGGAGACCATCGCAGCGGGCGCGAACTGATAGCCAAGCTCGGTAAAACGCGCGCGGAACGTATCCACGCTGCCAAAGCGACCCGCCAGCCATGCGGAAAATCCCGTCGCAATGAAAAGGCCCGCAGCGAGCAGCAAGGCCCAGCCCATCATGTAGCCGACGATCATGCCGAAATCGAGCCAGGTGAAAACC
>CAZLLB010000229.1:0-5099 GCA_964560165.1 uncultured Parvibaculum sp.
GGAGCAGTCGCGCGACAATCCGGTCTTCTATGTGCAATACGCTCACGCGCGTATCAGCTCGGTGCTGCGCAAGGCGACGGAAGAAGGCTTCGATATTTCAGGCGAGGCGCTGGCCAAAGCCAATGCCGGTTTGCTGACGGATGAAGCGGAGCTTGGGCTGGTGAGGCTGATGGGCGCTTTTCCGCGCGCAGTCGAGCAGGCCGCTCTGGCCCATGAGCCGCACCGCATCGCCTTTGCGCTCAATGATCTGGCGGCGGGATTTCATGGCCTCTGGAACAAAGGCAAGGACGAGCCTGGCCTGCGGTTTATCCTGAGCGAGAACAGGGATGTTACTCTTGCAAGACTCGCCCTGATTCGCGCTGCCGCCTATGTGCTGGCGGCCGGTCTCGGCATTCTCGGCGTTGAGCCTGCGGAGGAGATGCGCTGATGTCGGATGGCGGACGGCAGGAACCCGGCTACGGCTATGAGGCCGAAGAGGACGACTATTACACCTATGACGCGACCGACGACGAGGATGAGGGCCGCCGCCGTCCCATCGTCGTGCTTGCCATCATTGCGTTGATCGTGGTCTTTGCCGGTGTTGTCTTCTTTGCCTACAAGCAAGGCCTGAAGCAGGGTGCACAAGACAATCCGCCGGTGATCCGCGCCGATGATTCACCCACAAAGGTCGCGCCGCTCAATCCGGGCGGCATGAAGATTCCGCATCAGGATCGCTCCGTCTATGATCGGATGTCCGGGAGCGGCGAGAGCGATGGCCTTCCCGACACCGAGCATTTGCTGCCAAAGGCCGAAGAGCCGATAGCCATGCAGCCTGCGGCACCCGCCGTGCCCCCCGCGCCGACAGACGTTCAGCCAGCGCCCGTCAGCCCGGTTGAGACGACGCCTCCGACAAGCCCTGCTGTGACCCAGGCGCCTGCGGCTTCCGCAACGCCCGAGCCTCAACCCCCGACGAAAGCGGCCAGCGCTGCCGCTGGTGGTTACGTCGCCCAACTAGCTGCCTTCCGCGACGAGGCTTCAGCCCGTACGGAGTTCAGGAATCTGCAGAAGAAGTTCCCCTCGCTCGTCGGCATGACACCCGATATTCAGAAAGCGGATCTGGGCGACAAGGGCATCTATTACCGCCTCCGTGCAGGCTATCTCGACAAATCCGTCGCGCAGACGCTTTGCACCGAGTTGAAGGCGAAGGGGCAGGCCTGCCTCGTCAGGCCGAAATAATGCCCGTCAGGGCCGCCATATACGGCTGTGCCGGTCTGAAGCTCACCGAAGACGAGAAACGCTTTTTCAGAGATGCGGAGCCGTGGGGTTTCATCGTCTTCGGGCGCAATATCGAGACGCCTGCACAGCTTCGCGCCCTCACCGACGATTTCCGCGAGATCGCCGGAGCCGACGTGCCGGTGTTGATCGATCAGGAAGGCGGGCGTGTCGCCCGGTTGCGCCCGCCGCATTGGCGTGCCTATCCACCGGCCAGGCGCTATGGCGACATCTATGCGTTATCGAGGGAGCAGGGGCTTGAGGCCGCGAGGCTCGCCAGCCGATTGATCGCAGCGGAACTGATCAGCGTCGGCGTCAACGTCGATTGCCTGCCAGTGCTCGACGTGCCGGTATCAGGAGCGCATGACGTGATCGGTAACCGGGCTTATGCCGAGACACCAGAACCGGTTCTGGCCCTTGGTCGCGCCGCGGCTGAAGGGCTGCTTGAAAGTGGCGTCTTGCCTGTCATCAAGCATGTTCCCGGACATGGCCGCGCCGGTGTCGATAGCCATCTGAGCCTGCCGGTCGTGGAAACTGACGCGAAGGTATTGAGCGCAACCGACTTTGCCCCATTCAAGGCGCTGGCCGACATGCCGCTCGCGATGACGGCGCATGTGGTTTACACGGCGCTCGACGCCGCAGCGCCCGCCACCACCTCGCGCAAGGTGATAAGCGACATCATCCGAGGGGTCATAGGCTTTGACGGCTTGCTCATATCCGACGACCTGTCGATGCAGGCGCTGAAAGGCTCCATCGCCGAGCGGGCGAGGGCGAGCCTCTGGGCAGGCTGCGACATCGCGCTCCACTGCAACGGCAAGATGCAGGAGATGGAGGCAGTGGCGAGCCAAGCGCCGATGCTGGCAGCGGACGCACTCCGCCGCTCGCAAGCAGCTCTCTCGCGCCTTGCTGCGCCTGAGGAATTCGACGAACAAGCGGCTCTGGCCCGGTTCGGCGAGTTGCTCGGCACTTCCTGGGGATAACTGCGAAACAGGGTACCGGCGCCATGGGGCGCAGGGTATAAGGTCCAGATGCAAGAGACGCCCTCACATCGCGAGGCTGACGGCAATACGCCGGACGCGCCGCCGCCGGATGCCGCCGCCATGGACGGCTTCGTGGAAGGCCCGCCGCGTGGTGCGCCGGAGGAGGACGCGTCTGAATCGCTGATCGTCGATCTCGACGGCTTTGAAGGCCCGCTCGACGTGCTCTTGGCGCTGGCGCGCAACCAGAAGGTTGACCTCACACGCATCTCCATTCTGGCGCTGGCCGAGCAATATCTCGACTTCATCAACCGCGCCCATCGGATGGAGCTGGACGTTGCTGCCGACTATCTCGTCATGGCGGCTTGGCTCGCTTATCTGAAATCCCGCCTGCTGCTGCCGCCGCCGGATGTCGAAGAAGGCCCGAGTGGCGCGGAGATGGCGGCACGACTTGCCTTCCAGCTTCAGCGCCTGGAAGCCATGCGCGGTGCGGCGCGTAATATCTTTGCGCGCCAGCGGCTTGGCATACATGTCTTTCAACGTGGTGCGCCCGAGGGAATTCGTCTCGTTAAAACAAGCGAGTATCAGGGAACGCTCTATGATCTTCTGAAGTCTTATTCCGACCAGCGGCTCAAAACCCATGTCAGCCATTGGCAGCCCAAACGGCTGCCCATCATGGCCATCGAGATAGCCCGCAGGCGGCTTGAGTCGATGTTGGGCATGATGTTCGATTGGGGACGCATCGACGCCTATCTGCCGGCGGAGTTCATGAGCCCGGAAATGCGCCGCTCTACGCTGGCGAGCACGTTTAGCGCGGCATTGGTGCTGGCCAAGGATGGTGAAATAGAGATAAGGCAAGCAGGGGCTTATGAGCCGCTGTTCATGCGCAAGAAGAGAACTGACCCGCTTGAAGCGCAGACTGAGGAAGACGAACCCTCGCCCCAAGAAAAAAACGATAACGGCCAGCAGACCGAAGAAGAATGACGATAGAAGAAGCAATGGTGGAAACGGACACGACCGAAGCGGAATTGCCGGACATGACGGAAATGACCGAGGAGGCCGAAGGCGAAGCTCCTGCCGAGGGGCAGGCCAGCGACGCGCCTGCGGATGAGGCCGCTGCGGTCAATGTCGTGAGTTTTCCGGCTAATGCGACGGATCATGTGCAGTTGATGCGCATGGCCGAGGCGTTGCTATTTGCCGCTGCCGAACCGCTGGACATTGACAGCCTCGCGGCTCGCCTGCCCACAGGGACGGATGTGGGCGCAGTCATCCAGGATCTTCAGGCGCTCTATGAGAAGCGCGGTGTAAATCTCGTGCGTGTCGCAAACAAATGGATGTTTCGCACGGCGGAAGACCTTTCGTTCCTGATGGAGCGTTCGGCTGTTGAGCAGAAGAAGCTCTCGCGCGCGGCAATGGAAACGCTGGCGATCATTGCCTATCACCAGCCCGTTACCCGCGCTGAGATTGAAGAGATCAGAGGCGTTTCGGTTTCCAAGGGCACTATCGACGTGTTGATGGAAACAAGCTGGGTGCGGTTGCGCGGCCGCAAGCGCACACCGGGTCGCCCCGTGACCTACGGCACGACTGAAGCCTTTCTTGTGCATTTTGGACTTGAGGCGGTTGGCGATCTGCCTGGCCTCGATGACCTCAAGGCGGCTGGCCTGCTCGACGGCCGCTTGCCGCCCGGCTTCGATATTCCGATTCCCACAGAGGGCGGCGTTGAAGGCGACGGCGAGTTCACAGATGAGGGAAGCGAAGAATACGGCCAGGCGCAGGATGAACATCTCGCTCATCTGGATGACGAGGAGCCATCGGAGTAAGCCGACTTCATTCAGAAGCTTAGAAGTTCCGTAATGCCAAGTCATTGATTGGGCTTGGCCACGGAAGTTGACCTTGTTCAGTAGCGCTGTCGTCTCGAAGATGTATTCTCCGCTCGAAAGTCCCAAACTCGCTGCCCATATGCGATAAGATGAGAAACCGGTTTCCGCGCATCGCGCGACAGGCCATTGAGGAGACGCTTTAGATGCTGAGTTGGACGCATATTCTCGTCGTCGTTGCGGTGATCGTCCTGCTCTTTGGGCGCGGCAAGGTCTCCGACCTGATGGGCGACGTCGCCAAAGGCATCAAGAGTTTCAAGAAAGGCCTCGCGGACGACGATGTCCCGCCAGCCGCCAAGCCGGAGCCGAGAATCATCGAGGGCAACGCGACGCAGGACGCAGAAGCGCGCGCCAAGGATAAGTCCGCCAACGGCTGACGCGCAGCCCGGCCCTTCGTCTGCGGGCGGGGTCGGCCAATGCAATCCGGGTAATCTTCATGTTCGATATCGGTTGGTCCGAACTGCTGCTTGTGGCGGTACTCGCCATCATCTTCGTCGGCCCCAAGGATTTACCGAGGCTGATGCGGACCCTTGGCCAATACACGGCCAAGATGCGCGCCATGGCTCGCGAGTTTCAGAACTCATTTGAGGATATGGCGCGCGAAACCGAACTCGATGAGTTACGCAAACAGGTCGCCGAGTTGCGCCATGATGTAATGCGGCCACTTACCGATATGCAGAGCGCGGTCGAAGCTCCTGACAAGGCCGCGCCGCAGCCCGACGAAACGGGCGCAACGCCCGCCATCGAAGCCGAGGCACCCGCCGAGCCAAAAACCACGGGGCCGGCATGAGCGATCCCGCCGACAATATGTCTCCCGACGATATGCCATTGGACGATATGGAGGCCACGCGAGCACCGCTGCTCGATCATCTGATCGAACTGCGCTCGCGGCTTATCAAGTCGATGGTGGCGATCGCCATTGCCTTTGGTCTCTGTTTCACCGTTGCCAAATACATTTTCAATATTCTGGTCCGGCCTTACGAGATAGCGGCGG
>CAZLLB010000230.1:0-5064 GCA_964560165.1 uncultured Parvibaculum sp.
GCGCCAGCGGCGCGGGCGGGCAGCACGTCAACAAGACCGAGAGCGCGGTGCGCATCACGCATATTCCGACCGGTGTGGTGGTGGCGCAGCAGGATGAAAAGTCCCAGCACAAGAACAAGGCGCGTGCGATGCAGATCTTGCGCGCCCGCATCTATGAGGGTGAACGCGAGAAGCTGGCGCGTGAGCGCGCCGCCGACCGCAAGGGGCAGGTCGGCTCGGGCGATCGCTCGGAGCGTATTCGCACCTATAATTTTCCGCAGAGCCGGGTCACCGATCACCGCATCAACCTGACGCTGCACAAGCTCGATCAGGTGCTTGAGGGCGAGGCGCTTGACGAGATGCTCTCGGCGCTGGTTGCCGAAGATCAAGCGGAGCGTCTCGCGGCGCTCGGCGAAGACGCTTGAATGCCATGGCTGTGATGACGCGCGACCATGCCTTTCGGATGCTGGGTTGGCGTCTCAGGCAAGCGGGCATCGCCAATCCCCAACTTGATGCGCGATTGCTGACGCAGGCGGCTTGCGATTGCGATGAGATCGAGATGGTCCGCGAGCCGGGGAAGAGAATGTCGGAGGCCGAGGAAAAGGTGCTTTCGGGATTCGAAGCGCGCCGGCTTGGCGGTGAGCCTGTGTCGCGCATTCTGGGTCGGCGCGAATTCTGGGGCCTGTCGTTTCGGGTGACGCCCGATACGCTCGACCCGCGCCCCGACAGCGAGACGCTGATCGAGACAGCGCTGGGATTGCTGGCTGGGCACAGATCGCCCGCGATCCTCGACCTCGGCACGGGAACAGGCTGCCTGCTGATCGCGCTGCTGCATGAACGTGCCGATGCAAAGGGGCTCGGCGTCGATCTTTCGCAAGCGGCGCTCGATGTGGCGCAAGACAATGCGGCGGCGAATGGCGTGGCGGGGCGTGCGTCCTTTCGACACGGGGCATGGGCGGAGGGGATTGATGAGCGTTTCGATCTTGTGATCTCGAACCCGCCTTATATTCCCGGTTCCGATATTGCGGGGCTGGAGGCTGAAGTGCGCGAGCACGATCCGCGGCTGGCGCTGGATGGCGGAGCGGATGGGCTGGAGGCTTATCGGGCTATCGCCCATGCACTGCGCGGGCTTCTCGCTCCGCTAGGTCACGCAGTGATCGAACTGGGACAGGGACAGGAGAGCGACGTGCGGGCGATCTTCCAGGGTAGGGGCCTTGACGTTTCGGGGGTGGTTTCCGATCTGGGAGGTATATCGCGAGCGCTCGTGGCGAGGTTGCAACGGGAATGATCTTCTCCATTTCGAGGCTGAAAAAGTGTTTGGAATGGGTCGGGTTAGAGGTTAGGTTGAATTTAGGGATATGAGCCAAGGGAACACCACCTCGCTCTTCAAACCGCATCGTTACAATCTGGTTTCTAGAGAGCTTGAGGTGAACCTGAAGGCGGGCGCCCCGGCGAACAGTTCAGGTTGAGCGGTTTGCAAAGGCGCCGGGGGCTGGAACTTCTGAGCATCTGACATGACCAGTTCGGCACAGCCGAATGGCGCGGTTGATGCGGAAGGCCATCATGCGGGATAGGCATGCCGGTTGGGCTAAAGCCGGTTTATCGCATCTGGATCGGAGCCGCGCCATTGGCGCTCGCCCGGAGGGGCAGAATCGCTCTTTTGAATTCTTAGTTAAACAAGCAGCAGCGAGATCATGAATCATATTCGGCAGGGGCAGAACAACAACAACTCCAAGCGTTCGCGTGGACGCGGGAGAAAGCCCCAGAGTTCCGGCAACCGGGCTTATGACAGCAACGGTCCCGACGTGAAAATTCGCGGTACTGCCACGCATGTCTGCGAGAAGTACCAGCAGCTCGCGCGTGATGCGATCACCTCCGGCGACCGCGTCATGGCGGAAAACTACTATCAGCATGCTGAGCACTATTACCGCCTCATCATGGCTTCGCAGACGCCGAATGACGGCCAGCCCCGGCCGCAAAACGCGCTGGGTTATCGCCCCGATGAAGATCAGGACGAGGACGAGGACGATTTCAGCGCGGATCAGCCGCAGCCGAATTTTCCGAACCAGCCCTATCATCATCAGCAACAGCAGCAATATGAGCGCCAGCCCCGTAACAATAATAACGGCAATGGCAATGGCGGCGGGCGCTCCTATCAGGACCGCAATCAGAATTCCCATCAGGAGCACGCGGCTGCGCCCGCGCCGGAGCCGGTTGAAGCCGCCGCTGAAACTGTTGCTGAGGGTAGTGAGCAGCCGGTGATAACCGGTGAAGCCCAGGCCGCCGCTGCACCCGGAGAGGGCGTGCGTCGTCGTCCGGGTCGCCGTCGCCGCCCGAGGCATGAGGCAGGTGCGGCAACCGGTGGTGAAGGCGGAGAGCAGGCGGCAGGCGATACCGCCCCGGCTGCGAGCGATTCGGACGAAGTGTCCGCGAGCTGAAATCTCGGTTGGATATGAAATCAAACGGCGGCGCTTTCGAGCGCCGCCGTTTTGTTTTGGAAAGCCGGATTATTCAGACGAGGCCGATTTCGTCGCCGGGTTGCACGGCACCCGCCGCCGTTACCTGAGCATAGATACCGAGATCGACATGGCCATAGACGCGTTGCAGCACTTTGGGGATTTCCATGTCGCGCGCTGCCGTCACCGGATCGACATTCGTTGCCGCACAGCGCGGGATCTTGTGAAAGCCCTTCAGCGTCGCTGAGCCGAGGCGAATATTCTTGCCGATCCAGTCGTGATCCACCCAAGGCTCGAGCCCCTCGACATAGACATTGGCGCGGAAGCGGAGCGGATCGATGGGTTTGCCGATCAGCTTTTCCACTTCGCGCAGCGTTGCCAGATTGATGATCGAAACGAGCTTGAACGGGGCGTCCGAATGCGAAAAGCCGGGCGCATGAACGATGCGCGGTGCGCCGCGCAGTTCGGCCTTCATGAAATCGGACATGAAGCTTTCGATGGCGGCGCGGCCCTCCGCCGTCATCAGGTCGGCGCGGGTGAGTTCGCGCTCATCGTCGGAGATGGTGAGTACCGTCGTCTCGTCGTCGAAACGGGTTCGCAATTGCGCCAGCCGCTCGTCGCGCATCAGCATCAGGAATTTGACCTTCGGGAAGTGCTGCGGATTGGCTGGATCGAAGTCATGCTTGCCGTTCTCAATGGCAAAAGCGCGGTCCCAGGCAAGGCACTCGCCAGCCAGCAACTCGGCGGCCTGCAATGGCTCGGGCGAGAGGCCCTTCACCGGATAGCGATAGACGCTCGATATTCTTGCAGCTTCAGTCATGCAGACATCCTTGAAAGGCGAAAATTACGGCGGAAACCCGCCGATCCTCTTGTGTGGCTCGCAGGCAACACCATATCTCGGAACGAAGTGGTGCCTCCAAGAGGGCCACTCGGCGCTATGCTCTCCTTAAAGGAGCCTTGCGCATAGTTGATTGTGAGGCGCTCGAACAGGGCCAGTTTGCTCCTTTCAGGGGAGCAGGAAAGTTCGATGCGTGCTTGAAAGGACCAAAGCATGGATCTGGAAAAATATACCGACCGGAGCCGCGGATTTGTTCAGTCGGCGCAAGGTCTGGCGGTGCGCTCAGGCCACCAGCGATTTACACCCGAACATCTTCTGAAAGTTCTGCTCGACGATGAGGAAGGCCTTGCCGCCGGACTCATTCGCGCTGCGGGCGGACGTCCCGATCAGGCGCTGACCGGCGTGGAAACGGCGCTGAAGAAATTGCCGAAAGTGGAAGGGTCTTCGGCGGGCCAGCTTTACCTTGCGCCGGAAACTGCGCGCGTGTTTGAAGGCGCTGAGGGTCTGGCGAAGAAAGCGGGCGACAGCTATGTGACCGCCGAACGGTTGCTGCTCGCATTGCTGATAGAACCCGGCACCGAATCTGGCAAAATCCTCAAAACGGCGGGCGTGACCGCCCAGACGCTCAATGAAGCCATCAACTCAGTGCGCAAGGGCCGTACGGCTGATAGCGCCTCGGCTGAGGATGGCTATGAAGCGCTGAAGAAATATACGCGCGATCTTACGGCGGAGGCGCGGTCGGGCAAGCTCGACCCGGTTATCGGCCGCGACGAGGAAATCCGCCGCACCATTCAGGTGCTGGCGCGGCGCACGAAAAACAATCCTGTGCTGATCGGTGAGCCGGGCGTCGGCAAGACGGCGATTGCCGAAGGTCTTGCGCTGCGCGTCGTCAATGGCGACGTGCCGGAAAGCCTGAAGAGCAAGCGGCTGCTCTCACTCGACCTCGGCGCGCTCATCGCGGGGGCCAAGTATCGCGGCGAGTTCGAGGAGCGGCTGAAAGCTGTTCTGACCGAGCTTGGTTCCAGCGAAGGCGGCGTCATACTTTTCATCGACGAATTGCATACGCTGGTCGGCGCGGGCAAGACGGATGGGGCGATGGATGCGTCCAATCTGCTGAAGCCGGCGCTGGCGCGCGGCGAGCTTCATTGCGTCGGCGCGACCACGCTTGATGAGTATCGCAAATATATCGAGAAGGACGCAGCCCTTGCCCGGCGCTTTCAGCCGGTCTTCGTCAACGAGCCGACGGTAGAAGATTCGATCTCGATTCTGCGTGGCTTGAAGGAGAAGTATGAGCTGCATCACGGCGTTCGCATCACCGACAATGCTCTGGTTGCGGCGGCGACGCTTTCTCATCGCTACATCTCGGATCGCTTCCTGCCCGACAAGGCCATCGACCTGATGGACGAGGCGGCGAGCCGCTTGCGGATGCAGGTGGACAGCAAGCCCGAGGCGCTGGACGAGGTCGATCGCCGCGTCATCCAGCTCAAGATCGAGCGAGAGGCGCTGAAGAAGGAAAAAGACGAGGCTTCCAAGGACCGGCTTGAGAAAATCGAGACCGAGCTTGCTGAGCTTGAGAAGAAATCGGCCGATCTCACCGCCAATTGGCAGGCCGAGAAGTCGAAACTCGGCAGCGCGCAGAAGCTGAAGGAGCAACTGGATGCGGCGCGCAACGAGCTTGTGCAGGCGCAACGGGCGGGCAAGCTTGAACGCGCGTCGGAACTTGCCTACGGCATCATTCCCGAGCTTGAGAAGAAGCTTGCGGAAACCGAAAAGCAGAGCACGTCCGGTGCG
>CAZLLB010000231.1:0-5012 GCA_964560165.1 uncultured Parvibaculum sp.
TCAATACCTGGGAATGCGACGACAACGGACATATGAACGTGCAGTTCTATGTCGCGCGGGCGTCGGATGGTGCGTTTTTTCTGCGCAATGAGCTGGGGCTTTCACCCAGCGTCATTCGCGGGACGCGGCACACGATGGTGGCGCTGGAAGAGCATTTCCGTTTTCATCGCGAGCTTCACGCGGGCGACATGATGGCGATGCGCTCGCGGCTCATCGACATGCGCGAGAAGACGCTGGTCGTCTATCACGAGTTGCTGAATGCCGGGACCGGCGAGACGGCGGCGACGATGGTGGCGGTGAGCGGTTATTTCGACATGGAGACGCGGAAGCTGGACGTGTGGCCGCAGAGTGCGGTGACGAAAGGCCGGGCGCTGACTGGGCCATTGCCCGATCATGCGGCGGCGCGCAGCGTCACCCGCGAGAAGCGATTGACGGACCTGAGGCTTGACGAGGCGACGGCGCGCGGCTTCATCGAAATTTATCGCGGGCCGGTGATGCCGTGGCATTGCGACGATTTTGGCCATATGAGCACGCAGTTCTATATATCGCGCTATTCCGACGGCTCGGGCCATATGTGGCAGGGGCTGGGTATGGAGAAAAAGAAGATGCTGGCGGCGCGGCGCGGCAGCGTGGTGCTGGAACAGAGGCTCAATTATGTGCGCGAGGTTTTGAGCGGCGACATTCTGATCGTCAAAAGCGCGCTTGTGGAAGTGGCGGCGAAGACGATCCGCATCTGCCATTTCATGTTCAATGCGGAGACGGGGTTGCTCGCGGCGACGAGCGAGGTGACGGCGATACAGCTTGATCTCGACAGCCGCCGGGCGACGAGTTTTTCGGACGAGGAGCGCGTCCGGCTGCAAAGCCATGTCCGTTCGATTGCGAAGGCCGCACCATGATGATCGACACTTATCGCGGCTATGTCTCGATGCAGGAATGCGACGAGATGGGGCATATGAATATTCAGCATTATATCGGCAAGACATCGGACGCTTCGTTTCATCTGCGCGATGCGCTGGGGCTTTCGGCGGCGCGGCAGGCGCAAAGCGGGCTTGGTTATGTGGCGATGGAGCATCACATCCGCTTTCATCGCGAGGTGAAGACGAGCGATCTTGTGGCCGTGCGCTCGGGCATTGTGGAGATGCGCGACAAGCGCTTTCGCAAGTTTCAGGAAATGCGCGAGGTGCTGGACGACCGACTGGCGGCGACATTTGTGGTGGATGTGGGATGTCTCGATCTTGCGACGCGCAGGCTGACGGAATGGCCGGAGGAGACGCGCGTGAAGGCGCAGGCGCTGATGACGGAGCTGCCTGACTATGCAGAGCCGCGCGGGCTCTCGCGCGAGGTGATGGAGCGCGATGTGTCGCTGGCGCGCGCGGATGCAGCGGGCATGATCGAGAGCAATCGCTCGGCGGTGAACCCGTGGGAATGCGACACCAATGCACATATGAATGCGCGCTTCATCATGGCGCGGTTTTCGGATGTGCAGGGGCATATGTGGGCGCATGCGGGGCTTGGGCGGCACCAACAGGCGGATGCCGGGCTTGCGACCGCCACGGTGGAAATGCGGCTTGTCTATTTTCGCGAGTTGACGGCGGGCGACACGCTTCTCGTGCGCACCGGACTTGTGGAGGCGGGGCCGAAAACGCTGCGCTACCGGCACTGGATGTTCAATGCCGGAACGGGCGAAGCGGTTTGTGCCGCCGAAGGGCTGGGGCTGCTTTTCGACAAGGAAAGCCGCAAGGCCGTATCCATTCCCGACGCGGTCGCAAAGCGGTTTCAACGCGTCTGATATTTTAGCAACGAGAGTTTGAGGACTAGCATATGGCTGAGATGATCGACGTTGCGCGCTCAAGCGTGCAGACATGGCAGGCCGACCAGATGGGGCACATGAATGTGCAGTTCTATCTGGAGCAGGCGACGCAGGGGCTGGCGGCGCTCGGCGTGCATCTGGGATTGGGACCACGTTTTATCGATGCGGAGCGAGCGCGGCTGATTGCACGCGATCATCATGTGCGGTTCTTGCGTGAGCAGCGGCCGGGCGCGCCCTTCACGATCCGCGCGGGCGTTCTATCGGTGCAGGATTTCGGTTTGCGCATTTATTCGGAAATGTGGAACACGGTATCTGGCGAAGTGGCGGCGACTTTCGCCGTCGATGTGGAACTGCTGGATGAAGACAATCGCGAGACAAAGCCGCTGCCTGCGCGCGCCAAGACGGCGGCAAAGGCGCTGATCGTCGATCTGCCTGCGCATGGAGCCCCGCGTGGGTTGCAGATGTATGAGCCGCGCCGCGCGCCGACGCTTGCCGAAGCTGAGGCGATGAAACTCGTGTTCACATGGCAGGGCGAAATACAGGCGTCGCAATGCGATACGCAGGGATTTCTTGTGACGCGGCATTTCATGGGGATCGTGTCTGATTCCATTCCGAACCTGCTTGGGCAGACGCGGGGCGATGATCGCTCGAAGAATTCGACGGTGGGCGCCGCGGCGCTGGAGTATCGCTTCCATTATCACTTCTATCCCAAGGCGGGCGATGTGCTGACGCTCAGGAGCGGGCTGAAGCAAGTGGGGCCGAAGACTTATACGTGGTGCCATTGGCTCTTCGATCTGGAGAGCGGGAAATGCGCGGGCACGGCGGAGGCGGTGGCCATTGCGCTTGATCTTGAGACGCGCAAGGCCATCCCCATTCCCGATGAGATGCGCGAGCGGCTTGAGGGGATGGTGGTGAGCGGGTTGGGGGTTTGAGTTTTAATCCTCACCCGCGCCATAAAATCCTCACCCTGAGGAGGCGCGATAGCGCCGTCTCGAAGGGCGAAGCACCGGCGCTGGCCTGATCCTTCGAGACGCATTCGCTTGCGCGAATACTCCTCAGGATGAGGGTCGTGGTCAGGTGGGCGTGGCTTCGCGCAACCGCCGCGCCTTGATGATGAGGCCGCGCGCGCCCGCGATGCGCTGGATGGTTTTCATGCCGCGCACCAGCGGGTAGAGGCGCTCCATGTCACGCGCCTCACTCGCCTGCGCGGCGGCGGCGCGGGTTTCGGCGTAGAGGGCCAAAAGCTCGGCGTCGCTCATCGCGAGAAGCTGCGCTTCCTTGGCGGGACGGTCGGGATCTGTTTCGGGGAAACTTAAAGGCACGAGGGCGGCTCGGGTTTCACGGGATGAGACTTCGAGGTTATCGTGCTTTCGGTGAGAGGGAAACGAGATGAGCGGATTTCTGGATGCCGAATTGGGCGAGGCCGAGTGCGCGTTGCTCACGCGGGCGCGCACGTTTCGCCGCAAAGTGGTGACGCCGGGCGCGGAGGCATGGGAGCGCGGGGAGAGCGTGGTGCCCGCCATGCGCGAGGCGGCGGCGCGGGATCTGTTGCGGCTGGAAGTGCCCGAAGCCTTTGGCGGGCTTGGGCAGCGCTACCTGTTGAAGCTCGCGATTGCCGAGGATATGTCGCGGGCGGATATGGCTTTCACATTCGCGATGGTGAACACGCATAATGTGGCCGCGCGGCTGACGCAAAGCGCGATGACGGATGAGCGCGCGCACCAGGTTTCGCAATTGATGAAGGCCGAGATTTTCGGCGCGACGGCGCTGAGCGAGCCCGGCGCAGGGAGCGATTTCGCGGCGATCAAAACGCGAGCCGTGAAGGTCGATGGCGGGTGGAAGCTCAATGGCGAGAAGGGCTGGATCACCAATGCGACGATTGCCGACCTCTTCGTCACTTATGCGCAGACGGACCCGGCGGCGGGGTGGCGCGGGATTGCGTGCTTTCTGGTCGATGGGCGGCGCGATGGGTTCAAGCGCGCTGCACCTTATGCGCTGATGGGTGGGCGGGCGATTGGCACGGGCGGGTTTGCGCTTCATGATTATTTCGTGCCGGACGCCGATGTGCTCTCCCATGCAGGTGAGGCGTTCAAGCTCGCCATGAAAAGCGTCAACGGAGCGCGGGTTTATGTGGCGGCGATGTGTGCAGGCATGATGGCGGGGAGCCTTGCGACGGCGCTTGCTTATACGGGCGCACGGCAGATTTTCGGCAAGGCGGTGGTGGAGCATCAGGGAATGCGCTGGGTGCTGGGCGATGTGGCGACGGACCTTGAGGCGTTGCGGGCGCTGACCGCGAAGGCGGGATTGCTGATCGACAAGGGCGATGATGCGGTGATGGCGGCGGCGCATGCGAAGCGGTTTGCGGGGCGCGTGGCTCTGGCGCGGATCGGCGATTGCATGCAGGCGATGGGTGCGGCGGGGCTGCGTGAGGAATATGGGCTGGGGCGGCACGTGGCCTGCGCCAAGATTGCAGCTTATACGGATGGATCGACTGAGATCATGCAGGAGCGGATCGGCGCGGGGTTGATGGCGAGCTATGGAGCGGAGGTTTAGGGAGAAGCTTTCGTTGTCGATCGCGGGATTGATCGGTGCGTCTATATGCGCAGCTTCTGGATTGCTTCGCTGGCGCTCGCAATGACGGCGCGGGCTTCCCCTTTCCAATTTCGTCATCACCCGGCTTGATCGGGTGATCCATCTTGCCGGTCGCGATGACTGGGGCCTCGTCCTTCGAGACGCATTCGCGGGGCGAATGCTCCTCAGGATGAGGGGAAGGTTTGCGCCTGCCGCGGTCCACGTTTGGTTACGCGCTGGCGATGCTTGCTATTTTTATGTCATCGAGAGTGCGAAAGAGGTAATCCGGCTCTTTCATGTTCGCGGCTTCTGGATTGCTTCGCTGCGCTCGCAATGACGGTGGCGCGTTACACCGAGAGGCGGGTATCAAGGGCCAGCGTTTCGCGGCGCACCGTGTCAGGGAATTCCATTGGCAGGAAGTGCGAGGCTTGGCCGAGGCGCAGCAGGGTGGCCTTCGGGTCGCGCTGGCCGAGGAGTTGCGGGGCGGGGGCGCGGCAGGTTGAGCCAGCACCGGCATGCAACAAAGTCAGGGGCACGTTGAGCTTGGCGAGGGCCTTCCAGATATCGTGGCCCTGGGCGCGGAAATTCGCGGCTTCCCATGCGGGAGCGCAGGCGAGTTCGATGCCGCCAT
>CAZLLB010000232.1:0-4982 GCA_964560165.1 uncultured Parvibaculum sp.
GTCAAACCGTCAATCGTCTTACTCGTAGATGAACTCGGTCGCATCAAGATCGACCAGCGGCAACTCATCCTTCTCCCGCCAGTAATCCTGCGTGTGCTGCCACTCCGGCTTTTCGCCACGCTTGGGCAGAAGATGCATCCCGCGCATGAGGTAGCCCGGATTGAAATTCTCCGGGTCGATCCAGGGCAGCAGCTTCATGCCCTTGTCCTCAGGCCGCAACGCCACGGTCACTTTCTCCACGCCCTTGCCCTTCATGTGCTTCAGCAGCCGTGCCACGAAATCGCCGAGCAGATCGACGCGCAACGTCCAGCTCGCCCGGAAATATCCAAACACCCAGATGAGGTTGGGCACACCCGTAAACATCATGCCGCGATAATTGACCGTCTCGGCGAAATCGACATGCTTGCCGTCCACCGCAAAGTCGATCCCGCCCATCACGCTGAGGTTAAACCCCGTCGCCGTGATGATGATATCGGCCTCAAGCTCCTTGCCGGATTTGAGCAGAATGCCCTTCTCCGTAAAGCGCTCGATCTCGTCGGTAACGACCGATGCCTTGCCCGATGCGATGCCCTGAAAAATATCGCCATCCGGCACAAAGGCGATGCGCTGCCGCCACGGCCTGTAATGCGGCGTGAAATGTTCCTTCACCTGCTCTTCAGGCAGGAACATCCCGACCGCGCCCAGCAGTTCCGCCGTCAGCGCATCCGGTTCCTCGAATGAGCGCCGCGTCAGCTCTGCCTGATCGGCCAGCACCTTGCGCCGCGCGATTTCATGGATCCATGTCTCGTCAATGTCGAGCGCACGCAACTGATCGGCAAGCTCGTTCCGGTTGAGCCCCGGAATGAAATAGGTCGGCGAGCGCTGTAATAGCGTCACATGCTCCACATCCGCTGCGATGGCAGGCACCACCGTCGCCGCCGTCGCGCCCGAGCCGATCACGATGACGCGCTTGCCCTGATAGGCGAGGTCTTCCGGCCAAGTCTGCGGATGAACGATCTGCCCCTTGAAGCTCTCCATGCCCTTCCATTCGGGCGTATAACCTTCCGAGTGCTGATAATATCCCTGACACATCCACATGAAATTCGTGGTGAAGCGCACCGTCTCGCCCGTATCGCTGCGCAGCGCGTCAATGGTCCACAGCTTCTCCGTGCTCGACCAGCGCGCCGAGAGAATCTTGTGCTGATAACGGATATGCCGCGCCAGATCGTTCTCTTCGATCACCTCGCCCATATAGGCGAGAATCTTGTCGGCGCTGGCAATCGGCGCACCGAGCCACGGCTTGAAGCGATAGCCGAACGTATAGAGATCGCTGTCGGAGCGAATGCCCGGATAGCGGTGCATGTGCCACGTCCCGCCGAAGCTCTCCAGCCCCTCGAGCACGACAAAGCTCTTGTCCGGCGTTTGTGTCGCGAGATGATAGGCAGCGCCAACGCCCGAAATCCCCGCCCCCGCGATCAGCACATCGAAATGCTCAACCGCCTGGGTGGATGAGGGCTTCGGCCTCGTGAGTGTCTCAGTCCCTGTCATGGATAGCCTTTTTGTTTCGATAGGTTCGCCGCCGTTCTGGCGGATTGTCGCCGCATCCACAATGTGAAGTTCCACGACGCTTGGAAACCTCACAAAGCGCGTCAGTTCGTCTCTGAAGCGGCTCCTGGCGAATATGTCGCATGAGCGCAGTTTAACGCGCGCAAGCGCGTCCGTGTTGCACGAAACGCGCTCACCCTAATTCTGAACAGGCAAGCCTAACCGCGCGGCGATCCTTCAAGACGCAGCCACGCGGCTCCTCAGAATGAGGTTGAAGAGTTAGGGTGAGTTGAGGAGCGGCAAAGCCGCGCCTCCAAGCCAAGGCCCCACTAGCTCTCTCAACGCCCGCGCCCTCACCCCGCGTAAGTCGGCGCTCGGCTCCCGATCCACGGCTGCGCCGCCTCCAGCTCATAAGCCAGCGCCAGCAGCACGCCTTCCCCGCCCTTGGCCGCCGCAAACTGGCTACCGATCGGCAACCCGTCTTTGCTCATGCCAAGCGGCAGCGATATGGCCGGCGTCCCCGCCACATTATGGATCGGCGTATAGGTCACATAGTCGATGGTCCGCTGATACAGCGTATCGAAAGGCACCGTCGGCGCCTGCTCACCGAGCTTGGGCGCAGGCGCATTCAACACCGGCGTCAGCCACACGTCATAACCCGCCATAAAGGCATCGACCTTCTTTTCCGCATCCTTGAATTTCGCCAGCGACACCTGCAGCGCATCCTTCGGCTTCTTCGCGAAGTATTCCGCCAGCCCGATCGTCCACGGCTCCAGCACATCCTCCGGCTTCAGCCCCTTGCTCTTTGCAAGCGCAACGAGGTTCGCCGGCCCCGAAGCCCAGACAGTGAGAAACGCGTCGATGAATTCCTCACCATTGACCGGGTTCGTCACCTCGACAATCTCATGCCCAAGCCCCGCGCAAAGTTTCGCCGTCGCCTCCAACGCCGCCTTCACATCCTCATGCGGCTCCTTGCCGTAATAGTTCATCGTGTTGAAGGCGATCTTCAGCCGCTTCTTGGCAGGCCCTGAAATGAAACCCACAGGCTTCAACGGCGCAGCATCTTCCGACAGCGAAAACACCATGGCGCTATCACGCACCGTCCGGCTCACGCAATTTTCAACGCCAATATCCGCCGCCATCGGGATCGGGCCGATATTCATGCGCCCGCGCGTCGGCTTCAATCCGACAAGCCCGCAAGCCGACGCCGGAATACGGATCGACCCGCCACCATCCGAGGCATGCGC
This sequence comes from uncultured Parvibaculum sp., assembly GCA_964560165.1. GTDB lineage: Bacteria > Pseudomonadota > Alphaproteobacteria > Parvibaculales > Parvibaculaceae > Parvibaculum. Next base: position 2,772 of record CAZLLB010000232.1, read on the forward strand.
CACCGGCAACATGCCCGACGCCACCGCCGCTGCCGCGCCACCCGAAGAGCCGCCGCTCGAATGCTCAAGGTTCCACGGATTGTGGCAAGGCCCGAGCAACAGCGACTCCGTCGTGCCCAGCAATCCGAATTCCGGCGTATTGGTCTTGCCGAGAATAACCATCCCCGCCTTGATCGCGCTTTCCGGCACCGGCGCTGTTCTGTCCGACATATGCTTGGCAAAAAGCCGCGACCCACTCGTCTGCCGCATCCCCTTCACATCATCGAGATCCTTGATGAGATAAGGCACGCCGCTCAGCGGACTGTCGGGCAGTTTCCCCTTCGCCGCCGCGCGCGCCATATCGAAGGCTTCATAGACGACCGCATTGACCTTGCCATTCACCGCCTCAATGCGCCCGATGGCGGCATCGACCAGTTCAAGCGATGTCACTTCCTTTTTGCGCACCAGCTCCGCCTGCGCCATCGCATCGAGATGGGCAAAGCTGTCCTTGGCAAAAGCAAACTTGGGCCGGAGGCTCGCCGCCCCCGCCACAATGGCGCTGGCGGCGGCGGTGCCCAGAAAATACCGGCGATTAAGCTGAACGGTCATGGTCTCTCCCCCTGTGAGTCGGCTCTTATTGAAAAAGATCATACCCATCCCCGCCGCCGAACAAATGAGTTTAAGAAGCCCAACCCCACCCCCCGCCAAACCCTCATCCTGAGGAGCCGCAAAGCGGCGTCTCGAAGGGCGAGGCCCCCACCCCCGTCGCCTCACCCCCAAACACCCTCCCTTGAGCCTCCACCCCCAACCTGATAAACCCTCCTTCTTTCCCGCACCTATCCAAAGGCTTGCCCATGATCCCCCGCTATTCGCGGCCCGAAATGGTTTCAATCTGGACCCCGGAAACCAAATTCCGCATCTGGTTCGAGATCGAGGCCCATGCCTGCGACGCGCTGGCCGACCTCGGCGTGATCCCCAAGGAAGCGGCCAAAAAAATCTGGGAACTTGGCCGCAAGGCCGAGTTCAATGTCGAGCGCATCGACGAAATCGAACGCGAAGTGAAGCACGACGTCATCGCCTTCCTGACGCATCTCTCCGAATTCGTCGGCGAAGACTCACGCTTCGTCCATCAGGGCATGACCTCGTCGGACGTGCTGGACACCTGCCTCAACGTGCAGCTCGTCCGCGCCGCCGATCTTCTGCTCAAAGACATCGACGCCGTTCTCGCCGCGCTGAAGCGCCGCGCCTTTGAATATAAAGACACGCCCACTATCGGCCGCAGCCACGGCATCCATGCCGAGCCGACGACCTTCGGCCTCAAGCTCGCTCAGGCCTATGCCGAGTTCGCCCGCTGCCGCACGCGCCTCGTTCACGCGCGCGAGGAAGTCGCTACCTGCGCCATCTCCGGCGCGGTCGGCACCTTCGCCAATATCGACCCGCGCGTCGAAGAACACGTCGCCGAAAAATTGGGCCTCGCGCCCGAGCCCGTCTCGACACAGGTGATCCCGCGCGACCGCCACGCAATGTTCTTTGCCACCCTCGGTGTCATAGCAAGCTGCGTCGAGCGCGTCGCCACCGAAATCCGCCACCTCCAGCGCTCCGAAGTCCTCGAAGCCGAGGAGTTCTTCTCCGAAGGCCAGAAGGGCTCGTCGGCCATGCCGCACAAGCGCAATCCGGTGCTGACGGAAAACCTGACCGGCCTCGCCCGCCTCGTGCGCGGCATGGCGATCCCCGCAATGGAAAACGTCGCCCTCTGGCACGAGCGCGACATCTCGCATTCCTCCGTCGAACGCATGATCGGCCCGGACGCGACCGTGACGCTCGACTTCGCGCTGATGCGCCTTGCCGGTGTCATCGACAAGCTTCTCGTCTATCCCGAGAACATGCAGAAGAACCTCGACAAGCTCGGCGGCCTCGTCCACTCGCAGCGCGTGCTTCTCGCTCTCACGCAAAAAGGCGTCAGCCGCGAGGACAGCTACCGCCTCGTTCAGCGCAACGCCATGCCCGTCTGGCGCGGCGAAGGAAACTTCCTTGAGCTGCTGAAAGCAGACAAGGATGTCTCCGCGAAGCTTTCCGACAAGGAACTCGAAGACCTCTTCGACCTCGGCTATCACACCAAGCACGTCGACACGATCTTCGCGCGCGTGTTCGGCAAGGCAGGCAAATAATCAGGTGTCGTCCCGGGACTTGGTCCCGGGACCCATCTTCCTTCACGTCGCCGTCACATTCCGC
>CAZLLB010000233.1:0-4974 GCA_964560165.1 uncultured Parvibaculum sp.
CGGGCACCCAGCCTTTCGATTTCTCGCCCGGAGCCAGCGGCGGCGTAACCGGGCCATCGCTTTTATATGTAGGCACATATCCGTAACTGCTCTTGTGCCCAGGCACGAGATGCGTGGGCTTTTCCAGTTTCGGCGTCCGCGCCTCGGGCAATGGAGCAGGCGGCGAATAGGTCGGTGGCTCCGCAGGTTCCCAAGGAAACTGCTGTGCGACCGCCCCGCCCGGCATAAGGCCGAGCAAACATCCCGCAACCGCGCCGATCCAGATCTGTTTCATGGGTTGCATATGGGTATGGGCGCAGCGTCTTGCCATCTCGTTGAGCACATCCCCCCGATCGTCTAAGGTCGCGTCGATTTCGTAACCGCGAGTAAACTCATGCCGCTCGATACGACCAGCTATGCCCTCCCCGTAGCGCGAACCGTCGCCGACCTCCGCGCCACTGTCTCCGAGTGGCGAAAACAGGGTTTGCGCGTGGGGCTGGTGCCTACCATGGGCGCGCTGCATGAAGGCCACCTATCGCTTGTCGATCTCGTTAAAACAAAAGCCGATCGCGCTATCGTCTCGATCTTTGTCAACCCGACACAATTCGCGCCGCACGAAGACCTCGATGCCTATCCACGCACCGAAGCGGCGGACGCAGCAAAACTCGCGGGACGCGGCCATATGATCTTCGCGCCTAACGCCACTGAAATGTATCCCCATGGCTTTTCAACCGCCGTTCACGTCTCCGGCGTTTCCGAGCCGCTTGAAGGCTCGGCGCGGCCAACACATTTTGCGGGTGTCGCCACGGTCGTCTCGAAGCTGCTTGTGCAAGCCCTGCCCGACGTCGCCGCTTTCGGTGAAAAAGATTGGCAGCAGTTGCAAGTGATCCGTCGCATGGTCGCGGACCTCAATATCCCGGTTGAAATCCTCGGCGGCGCGATCCTGCGCGAAGCCGATGGCCTCGCCATGTCGTCGCGCAACGCCTATCTCTCGCCGGGTGAGCGCAAAGCGGCAGGACAACTCAACGTGATCGTCCGCGAGACGGCGGCGAAGGTCGCGGCGGGGGCAATTATCCCCGAAGCCACACGGGAAGGCACTGACCGCATCCGTGCCCTCGGCTTCGATCACGTCGATTATCTTGAAGTCCGCGACGCCGAGACGCTGGAGATATTTCCGTCAGGCCATCCGACCAATCCGGCACGCATCCTCGTCGCGGCCAAGATCGGACGCACGCGCCTCATCGACAACATGCCAGTTTAAAGCAGCCCCAGAGCCTCAAGCTCGGCGCGCATGGTCTCAGGCATGTCGTCGATCTCATCGACGCCCTTGACGTCCGCGGGCGCATCTTTAGCGTCGAAATAACGCCAGCCCTGAAAAGGCCGCCGCTCGCGCCGCCGCGTAAGCACGATCTCGGGGTCAAGCACCAACCTGCACCGCTTGATGCCCTCCCCATCGACAAAAGGCTCGATGTCGAGCAACCGCTGGCGGCAGCGGATATAGCCCTTCATTACCCAGTACAGTGAACCGCCTTCGAGAATTTCGCTCGCGCGCGTCGGCGTCATGCGTGTGACATGCGCCAAAACCGGCTTCTGCTTCAACTTGCGTTTCTCGGCCAACCGCGCGGCCTGCCACGTCCGCAGGTCCTCGACATCTTCGGCGCCGACACAAAGTTTAATCAGATGAAGTGTCACTCCGATGCCTTTTCCTCAAACACAACAAGGGCCGCACCGGCCTCCACTTGATCACCCGCCGCGACATTTACCGAAGCTATGACGCCATCTGCCGCTGCCGCAAGTGTTTGCTCCATCTTCATGGCCTCCATGACGATGAGCGCCGCGCCTTTGCTGACCCTTACTCCCGCTTCGGCCAGCACCTGCACAACCTTGCCGGGCATTGGAGCCTTCAATGAACCCGTATCGCTATCGGAGGCAACATCAACGTCCAACGGATCAGGCTTGCCAAATTCATATACCACGCCCTGATGGATCAGCGTGAAACCGCGCGTATCGGGCAGGAAGGCCGCCTTCACCCGCACATTATCAACAGCCGCAACTACTTCGCCGCTCTCACTCAAGCTACCGGAAACAACATGCTCCGCATCGCCATAGGAGAAACATGCGCCCTGCCCCGTTGGCGTGACCGGAACTGAAATTGTCTCGCCATCAATAGTGAACGTCAGCACCTCCGCCCGATGCCCTCCGAGAATCCACTTATCCGCAGCGGCCCAAGGCGACCAGGGATCACTGGTTCCGACTTGCGCTCGATGATAAGTCCGCGCGCGATCACGCAAATAGCCAAGAAGCGCCGCACCGAGCACCTGCGCGCTCAATTCCCGCGAGGGCACCAACTCATCAAGATGCCGCTCGATGAAACCCGTATCGATATCGGCACTCTGAAAAGACTTATGCCCCATGATGGCAGCAAGAAACGACAGGTTGGTTTTCGGCCCGGCAACCTCCATCCCGAGCAGAAATTGCCGAAGCTGTGCCAAGGCCACGTCCCGCGTCTCGGCATGCGCGATGATCTTGCCGATCATCGGATCGTAGAACATTGAAACCTCGTCGCCCTCTTCAACGCCCATATCCATTCGGATATTTGCGTCTTGCGGTGCGCGCAGGCGTATCAGTTTGCCTGTCGAGGGAAAGAATTTCTTCGCCGGATCTTCGGCATAAAGCCGCACTTCGACGGCATGGCCGTTGAGCGGAATTTCCGCTTGCGTCAACGGCAGCTTGCCGCCCGCTGCGACCTGCAATTGCCAGGCGACAAGATCGGTGCCGGTGATCGCTTCTGTTACCGGATGCTCAACCTGCAATCGCGTGTTCATTTCCATGAACCAGAAAGCGTCGGCGCGAAGCCCCCGCGACGCATCGGCAATGAACTCAACCGTGCCCGCGCCGCGATAACCGATGGCCTTTGCCGCCGCGACAGCCGCCTCACCCATCGCGCGCCGCATCTCGGGCGGCATGTTCGGCGCTGGCGCTTCCTCGACCACCTTCTGATGGCGACGCTGAAGCGAGCAATCGCGTTCATTCAGATAGACCGCGTTGCCGTGGCCATCGGCAAAGACCTGAATTTCGATATGACGTGGCCGTGTAACATATTTTTCAACCAGAACACGCTCATCGCCAAAAGCCCCGCCCGCTTCTCGCTGAGCCGATTTCAATTCCGCCTCGAACTTCGCGGGGTCATCAACGCGGCGCATCCCCTTACCACCGCCGCCTGCCACCGCTTTGATGAGAACGGGATAACCGATCCTCTTTGCTTCACCGGCGAGAAAAGCAGCATCCTGATTGTCACCGTGATAACCGGGAACGACAGATACCCCCGCCTTTACCATCAGCGCCTTGGCGGCATCCTTTAACCCCATCGCCTTGATTGCCGATGCAGGCGGCCCGACGAAGAACAGCCCCGCCTTTTCGCAGGCGTCCGCAAAAGCCGCGTTCTCCGAGAGAAATCCGTAACCCGGATGGATTGCATCCGCGCCGCTGGCCTGCGCTGCCGCGATAATCTTGTCGATGACGAGATAGGATTCTTTCGCCGCCGATGGGCCGATATGCACAGCGTCATCCGCTTCGCGCACATGATAGGCGCTGGCATCGGCATCCGAATAAACGGCGATGGTGCGAATACCCATGGCGCGCGCCGTCCGCATGACGCGCACAGCAATTTCGCCGCGATTGGCGATGAGGAGGGATTTGATCATGGGCATATCCCTCACATCCGAAACACGCCGAAGCGTGTCTCCGGCACAGGTGTGTTCAGCGTTGCGGAAAAAGCGAGGGCGAGCACACGGCGCGTTTCGGTGGGTGTGATGATGCCGTCATCCCATAGCCGCGCGGTTGCAAAATAGGGGTGGCCCTCTTCGTCATAGCGCTGGCGGACCGGCGCTTTGAAGGCTTCCTCCTCTTCGGCGCTCCAGCTTTCGCCGCGCCCTTCCATGCCTTCACGCTTGACGGTGGCGAGAACGCTGGCCGCCTGCTCGCCGCCCATGACCGAAATACGTGCGTTGGGCCATGTGAACAGGAACCGTGGGGAATAAGCGCGTCCGCACATACCGTAATTACCTGCGCCATAGGAACCGCCGATGACCAGCGTGATTTTTGGCACATCAGCGCAGGCAACCGCCGTCACCATTTTTGCGCCATCCTTGGCTATGCCGCCTGTTTCATATTCCCGGCCCACCATGAAGCCCGCGATATTTTGCAGGAAAAGAAGCGGGATGCGCCGCTGACAGCAAAGCTCGACGAAATGAGCCACCTTCAATGCGGACTCTGAAAACAGGATGCCGTTATTGGCGACGATGCCGATGGGCATACCGTGAAGATGCGCAAAACCCGTCACTACGGTTGTACCGTAGAGCTTCTTGAACTCATCGAATTCCGAACCATCCACCAGCCGGGCAATCACCTCGCGCACGTCATATTGGATGGACAAAGCATGAGGCACGACGCCGTTAAGTTCACTGGCTTCATAAAGCGGATCGCGCGGCTCACGCAGAGGGATATTGACGCTTTTCTGCCGGTTGAGCGTACCGGCGATCTGGCGCGCGATAGCCAGTGCATGAGTATCATCCATAGCATAGTGGTCGGTGACGCCCGATTTGCGCGAATGCACATCAGCACCGCCGAGGTCTTCCGCCGTCACGATCTCGCCCGTCGCCGCTTTGACGAGCGGCGGTCCGCCGAGAAAAATTGTCCCCTGCTTGCGCACGATAATCGTCTCGTCCGACATGGCGGGCACATAGGCACCGCCCGCCGTGCAGGAGCCCATGACCACGGCAACCTGCGGAATGCCCTTCGACGACATGCGCGCCTGATTGTAGAAAATGCGGCCGAAATGCTCGCGGTCAGGAAAAATCTCTGCCTGGTTCGGCAGGTTCGCACCACCGCTATCGACCAGATAGAAACACGGAAGGTTATTTTCGAGCGCCACTTCCTGCGCCCGCAGATGCTTCTTCACCGTTATCGGATAATAGGTGCCGCCCTTGATCGTCG
>CAZLLB010000234.1:0-1758 GCA_964560165.1 uncultured Parvibaculum sp.
ATTACCCGTCGTTGCGAGCCCCGAAGGGGGCGTGGCAATCCAGCGGGCGCGGAATGCTGAGCTTCTGGATTGCTTCGCTGTGCTCGCAATGACCGGGTGTGCGGATAGGGCCAAAAAAAATCCTCACCCTGATGAGTGATGCTCTCGCATCACGTCTCGAAGGGCTAGGCCGCACATCTTCCCGCATTCTTCTATTGAATCCCTCACCCACGCTCCCTCATACTTATTCCAAGGGACGGGGGATCTATGGACAATATGCGAGACTGGAGCCATGACAGCGGCTCTTCGGAAAAGAGCTATGTGCTCTTGGCCTTTGCAATCATTCTGGTCGTGGCGGGTGCCATAGGGCTTGGCTACTACCTGACCAGGCCGGAAATCAAATATGCCGTCTCAGCCAACGTCATCTCGCGGCTGGACCCGCCGACGCGCAACATCGCCATCCGACTGAATGAAGAGCCTTGCAACAGGACACTAGCCACGCAATTCGCCAACTCGCTCTCTTCGGCCGCCGAGTATGCGGCGACCATTTCCTTTGTCAGATACACCGAAAAGAAATGCGGCCCCAATGAAGACCTGCTTACGCCACTGAGCCTCGCCCAGAAGAAATCGGGCGATTTCGACGGCGCGGAAAAAACTATTGCGCGCATAATCGAACTTTACCCCAATGCCGCCCGCGCCTATTTCGAGCGTGGTGAGGTTCGCGCGGCGCATGGCGATTACTCAGGCTCATATGAGGATTTCCGCAAAGCCATCTATGTCTATTCCGATCCTTCGACGATCCTTTATCGCGGCTTCGACGCGCTGGCTAAAGATGCGGTGATGCTCGGACGTCCTTGCGAAGCCGTCGCGACGATACAAGACTATATCGCCTTCGACAGCCTCAAGCGCCGCTCACCGGAGCTTCTCGGCCTCATCGCCGATTGGCGGAAACAAGGCGCTTGCCCATCGGCTTTCGGCAACGGCACCACACGGATCAAATATGCAAGGAACGCGGGCGGCATTATTCTCCCCGTCAAGGTGAATGGCGTCGAGGGTCGGATGGTCATCGATACAGGCGCGTCGCGAACTGCACTCACGAAAGCTTTCGCGGCGCGTGCGAACATCAAACCTGCAAGCGACGATGGCGCGCTGGTCCATACAGCCAATGGCTCGGTCTGGGCCATGGGCGGCCGCGCGAAGAAGATTTCACTCGGCAGCGCCACCACAGGCAATGTGCCGGTCTTCATTCAGACGGAAGGACAGAAAGGTTTCGGCCCTGACATTGACGGGCTGCTCGGTCTGTCATTTCTCGGCAACTTCAAGTTCACGTTGAATAACGGCGTGCTGGAACTCCAGCCGCTTAGCTGATGTGGAGAGGCCCGGGCCTCGTCCTTCGAGACGCGGCTTCGTCGCTCCTCAGGATGAGGGGAGTGGTGGGAGGAATGAACAAAAATTACCCGTCATTGCGAGCCCCAAAGGGGCGTGGCAATCCAGCGAGCGCGGAATGATGGGTCTCTGGATTGCTTCGCTGCGCTCGCAATGACGGGGTGTGTGGCTGGGTCCATCAAACAAAAACTCACCCTGAGGAGCGATGCCCTCGCATCGCGTCTCGAAGGGCGAGGTCTAGAAGCCCGAGACTCCGTTTGACGCCGCCGCCACACGGACATACCTTCCTCCCACTACCGGTCGTTACATATCCTCCGCGCGACTGGCGATTTGAGATGGGCAACCATCGGGGAGCGTGGAGACTGATCTGAAAGCCGATCGCCTGGGCAGCAT
>CAZLLB010000234.1:1858-4966 GCA_964560165.1 uncultured Parvibaculum sp.
GGCAACCATCGGGGAGCGTGGAGACTGATCTGAAAGCCGATCGCCTGGGCAGCATCTAAAGCTGGCCGGGCGTTGTCATTTTTGGCTTTCAGGAGACCGACCCCATGACCCGATCCATCACCATTTCCCCCGACCGGGCGCAGCTTGCCGCCTCCGATCCCGATATTTTTCTGGCGCTTCAAGGCGAGGAAGCGCGGCAGCGCACGGGCCTTGAACTCATCCCGTCTGAAAACTATGCCTTCCCTGAAGTGCTCGCGCTGCTTGGCTCGGCCTTTACCAATAAATATTCCGAAGGCTATCCGGGGCGGCGCTATTACGGCGGGCAGGAATTCACCGACCGTATCGAGACGCTCGCCCGCGACCGCGCAAAATCTCTCTTCCGCGCCGAGCACGCAAATGTGCAGCCGCTCTCCGGCTCGCCAATGAACCAGGCTGTCTATCTCGGCCTGCTCGAACCCGGCGACACGATCCTTGCGATGGACCTCAGCCATGGCGGGCATCTGACGCATGGAGCGCCGGTGTCTCACATGGGCCGCATCTTCAATTTCGTGCGCTACAAGACCGATCCGACGAATGGCGCGATTGACTTCGAGGCTTTGCGCAATGTGGCGCGCGCGTCGAAGCCGAAGATGGTTGTCTGCGGCTATTCCTCCTATCCACGCGATTACGATTATGCAGATTTCAAGCGCGTGGCCGATGAGGTCGGTGCGCTCACCATGGCCGATGTCAGCCACATAGGCGGATTGATCGCTGCCGATGTCATGCGCAATCCGCTCGATGCCGGGTTCGATGTGATGACGACGACAACGCACAAGTCGCTGCGCGGTCCACGCGGCGGCCTCATTCTCTGCAAAGAGAAATTCGCCAAGGCCATCGACGCATCGGTCTTCCCAGGCCTGCAAGGTGGCCCGCATATGAACCAGGTGGCCGCCGCTGCGACGACATTCCGACTCGCCGCCCTTCCCGCCTTTCGCGTTTACGCCGCGCAGGTTCTCGCCAATGCCAAGGCGCTTGCGGGCGCGCTTGCCGCGCGGCAGGTGAAACTCATCACTGGGGGTACCGACAATCATCTGCTGGTGATCGACGCGATGGAGAGCTTCGCTATCGACGGTGCAAAGGCGCAAGCCGCGCTTGATCGCGTCGGTCTCACCACCAACAAGCAGGTGATCCCCGACGACCCGTTGCCACCAATGCGGCCTTCGGGTATCCGCCTCGGCACACCTGCCGCGACCGCGCGCGGCATGGGGCGTACGGAGATGGAGGAGATCGCGGCAATCATCGCGGAAACGCTTGGCGCGCAAGGCGATAGCGGCATGGAGGCAGCGCTTGCGGCCCGGACGCTGGCATTGACCGCGCGGTTTCCGGTACCTGGGCTCTAGCGCTATTCGTCATTGCGAGCGCAGCGAAGCAATCCGGTGCCGCGCATATCGGAAGGACTGTATTGCTTCGGGCTTTCAGCCCTCGCAATGACGGAAACGCCGAGCAGCCCTAGCCCTCGTTGCCGATGAAGCCGCTCAGCTCCGTGCGGATCATGCGGCGATATTCCTGCATCAGACGATCGCCTTCCTTGCGCTCGACGGCAATGGCGAGCCGTACCGCCGCGCCCGAAAGCTGCATCAGCAGAAAGCACGACGCTTCGAAGCGTTTGTGATCCCTTTTCCTCACCAACGGTTTCAGCGCCGTAAAGACCAGTTCGCCATTGGCGCGGCTGTCCTCAATGTCGATTTCCTGGAGCGCCTTGTCCGATTGCGTGCCCGACCAGATGTCGCGCACCACAGGCCCGGTGAGGAAGGTCGCGTAATAGGTGCCGAGGATCATATCGACGCGGGCGAGCGCTTCCTCTGCGTTTTCGATCCCGGCCAATCCGTCACACAGCCCCTCGCGCACCCGTTCCATAAAGCGCATTGCCAACATTCTCAGGATCGCGGCCTTGTCGGGGAAATACTGATAGAGCGAGCCGATGGGAATAGCTGCCCGCGCCGCCACTTCCGTCATGCGCACCGTGTCGCTGCCCGTCTCGGCGATCAGCTCCGAGGCAGCGGCAAGAATGCGTTCGACGCGGGCTTTGGCGCGTTCCTGTGTCGGTTGGCGGCGGGCATGGGAGGTCATCGGTCTTTCAAAATCCTCTTGCGGCGGAAACGCGACCGGTTTATCACATATTTCAAAATGTGAGGATTATTCATTTATTGGAGACGCGGTCATGGCGGCAGAGACAGGTCGGGTTTGCGTGGTCGGCGGAGGTCCGGCGGGGCTGGCGCTTGCCCGCAGCTTCAAGGCGCTCGGCATTCCCTTCGACATTTATGAGCGCCACTCCGACGTCGGCGGCCTGTGGGACCAGTCCAATCCCGGTTCGCCCGTTTATAATTCCGCGCATTTCATCTCGTCGAAAACCCAGTCGCATTATATCGACTACGACATGCCGGAAGATTACCCGGACTATCCGTCGAACAAACAGATCCACGCCTATATGCGCGGCTTTGCCGATGCCTATGGTTTACGCGATCACATTCATTTCAACACCGCCGTCAAAACCGCCACGCGCGATGGCGATGGCTGGCAGGTGACGCTGGCGAGCGGCAAGACAAAATCCTATGCAGCGCTCGTTTGCGCCACGGGCACCAACTGGCATCCCGCCATGCCCTCCTATCCCGGCACTTTCACCGGCGAGATGCGCCACGCCAACACCTATCGCGCGATGGATGAATTCAAAGGCAAGCGCGTTCTCATCATCGGCGCTGGAAATTCCGGTTGCGACATTGCTTGCGACGCCGCGCAATCGGCGGACAAGGCTTTCATCAGTCTGCGGCGCGGCTACCATTTCATTCCGAAGCACATCTTCGGTATTCCCGCCGATGTCTTCGCGCATAACGGCCCGCAACTTCCGATGTGGCTGACGCAGCGCATCTTCGGGCCGATGCTGCGGCTCTTGAACGGCGATGTGACGCGGCTCGGACTGCAGAAGCCCGATCACAGGATTTTCGAATCACACCCGATCCTCAACACGCAGCTCCTGCATTTTCTCGCTCATGGCGACATCAAGGCGAAACGCGATGTCGCGCGCTTTGACGGGCAGACCGTGAATTTCAAGGACGGCACGTCGGAGGAAAT
>CAZLLB010000235.1:0-4914 GCA_964560165.1 uncultured Parvibaculum sp.
CGACGACAGGAACATTCTGACGTCTGTGTCGATCGCGCTGGAGGCTGAAGGCTACCGCGTCGAGACCTATACGGACGGCGCCTCCGCCCTCGACGGGCTTCTCGCCCGGCCGCCGCAGCTTGCGATCTTCGACATCAAGATGCCGCGCATGGACGGCATGGAGCTTTTGCGTCGGCTGCGCCAGAAATCAGATCTGCCGGTGATCTTTCTCACCTCCAAGGACGATGAGATAGACGAACTCTTTGGCCTGAAGATGGGTGCCGACGACTACATCACCAAACCTTTCTCCCAGCGCCTTCTCGTCGAGCGCGTCAAGGCGGTGCTGCGCCGCGCCGCTCCCAAGGTTGAAGGCGCTGTTGCCGATGGTGCCGAGAAGGTCGTGCTGGAACGTGGCGCGCTGGTGCTCGATCCCGAACGCCATTCCTGCACATGGAACACCAGGCCCGTCGTTCTCACCGTCACTGAATTCCTGATCCTTCAGGCGCTCGCCCAGCGTCCGGGCTACGTCAAAAGCCGCGATAGCCTGATGGACGCGGCCTATGACGATCAGGTCTATGTGGACGACCGCACCATCGACAGCCACATCAAGCGCTTGCGCAAGAAGTTCAAGGAAGTTGACGACGATTTCGACGCCATCGAAACCCTCTATGGTGTCGGTTACCGTTACCGCGAGGCCTAGGCAACTCATGGCCAGCGTCACGGAGCAGGAAGCGAAAAACGCTCCGTACTCGGAACGAAAGGCCCCTCACGCTCCGGGCAGAACGCCCGCCTCCGGCCACAGGAGTGCTTCAGACAGGGCACGCATGTCGCATAAGGAGCGCATCAAAGAGCATGTGCCGGAAAGCGTTCACATCCGCTTTGCGCAGGCGCGCCGCAGCATCGAAGCGCTGATCGTCCGCCTTCTCGCGGCGTTTCGCAGCTTCCTTCTGCGCGGGCGCTTTTCCAGCCTGACGCGCCGCATCGTCGTCTTCAATGTCGTCGGCCTTTGCGTGCTGGTGAGCGGCGTTCTCTATCTCAATCAGTTCCGCGAAGGGCTGATCGACGCCCGCCGCCAGAGCCTTTTGACGCAAGCCGAAATCATCGCCGGCGCCATCGCCGAAAGCGCCACCTCTGCTCAGGAAGCCCAACTCATCGATCCGCTGGAACGCCAGCGCGGACGGCCGCTCGACATTCGCCCCTTGCGTCCTCTGCTTGGCGATGCGCGCGGCGACATGGATGACGACGCCGATGCCGATCACGAATTGCCGATCATTCCAGAAAACGCCGCGCCGATCCTGCGCCGCCTCGTGCTTCCGACGCAGACACGCGCCCGCCTTTACGACAAGGATGGCTGGCTCATTCTCGATTCACGCCAACTGACCGCATCAAGCCAGATCGTCGCCTTCGAATTGCCGCCGCCCGCAGGCTCTGAACAGCGTGGCCCCTTTGGCCGCCTCGCCGACAATCTGCTGAAGCTCCTGCCCGGACGCGATCTTGAGCGCTACCGCGAAGCAGGCAGCCAGAACGGTTCGATCTATAGCGAAGTGACGCGCGCCTTGACCGGCCTGCCTTCGAGTATGGAGCGCGTCAACGATCGCGGCGAGTTGATCGTCTCCGTCGCCGTGCCGATCCAGCGTTATCGCGCCGTGCTCGGGACGCTGATGCTCTCGACGCGCGGCGGCGACATTGACGCCATCGTGCGCGCCGAACGCCTCGCCATCGTGCAGGTCTTTCTCGTCGCCCTCGGCGTCACGATCCTGCTCTCCGTCGTTCTCGCAGGCACCATCGCCGAGCCTGTGCGCCGCCTCGCCGAATCCGCCGAAATCGTTCGCCGCGGCAAGACGCGCCGCGCCCAGATTCCCGACTTCACCACCCGGCGCGACGAGATCGGCGAACTTTCCGGCGCGCTCGGCGATATGACCAATGCTCTCTACAGCCGCATGGATGCGATCGAAAGTTTCGCTGCCGACGTCTCGCATGAATTGAAGAACCCGCTGACCTCGCTGCGCAGCGCCATCGAAACCTTTGCCATGGCCAAGGACGAGACGGCCAAGGCGCGGCTGATGGCAATCATCCAGGATGACGTCAAGCGCATCGACCGTCTCATCAGCGACATTTCCAACGCCTCGCGTCTCGATGCCGAGCTGTCGCGCGAGGAAATGGAAGACGTCAACATGGCGACGCTTCTCGAAACCGTCTGCGATCTCTTCACGCAAACCGGCGCTTCGGGCGCGGCCACCGTCACGCTTGAGATCGAGCCCGCAATGCTTGGCCGCAACAGCATGGTGGTCAAAGGCTTCGACATGCGCTTGGGGCAGGTGATGCGTAATCTGATCGACAATGCGCTGTCCTTCAGCCCGCAAGGCGGCGCGGTGCATGTTTCGGCGCGGCGCGAGCCCGATCGCATCGTCATCAAGGTCGAGGATGAAGGCCCCGGCATTTCACCCGATAATTTCGAGCGCATCTTCGATCGCTTCCATACCGACCGGCCCGACAGTTTCGGCGAACATTCAGGTCTCGGCCTTGCCATTTCCAAACAGATCGTCGAAGCGCATCGCGGCACTATCCATGCCGAAAACCGCGATGCCTATGGCACGGTGCTGGGCGCGCGTTTCGTGGTTGAACTGCCTGTTTCGGACAACGCATGAGCGGACAAATTCTTGTTCACAGCACCTGCGTCGAGATTGACGGCAAGGGCGTGCTGCTGCGCGGGCCTTCCGGCTCGGGCAAATCCGACCTCGCTTTCCGCCTTATCCGCAGTCCGGCGCAGGCACGTCTCGTTTCCGATGATCAGGTCGTGCTTGAAAGCGAAGCGGAACGGCTTTTCGCTTCTGCACCGCCGGTTCTTGCAGGTCTGCTGGAATTGCGCGGCCTCGGTCTTGTCGTCATGCCCACCGTGGCGCGCGCGCAGGTCGCGCTCGTCATCGACCTCGTGCCCCGCGACGACGTGCCGCGCCTTCCAGAGGCAAGGACGGCTATGCTTTGCGACGTCGAACTCCCGCTTCTGGCGCTCCATGCGTTTGACCTGACGGTGGTGGACAAGGTACGTCTCGCGGTCGATTTGATCCCCGCAAAGGGCTTTCCCGGCGACGATGGCCGTCTCGGCGAACACCCTTGAAAAGACCTCCCCATGTGCTTGTATTTCAGGCACCTTTGGAGGCACCATACGGCGCTTCCCGCGGGGGCGTGGAACGGTGGACTTGCTTATCCGGCAGGAGCCGCCAAGAGGGCAGTGGATGATCGGATTAGTACTCGTAACCCATGGCGCTTTGGCCAGCCAGTTCGTCGCGGCCATGGAGCATGTCGTGGGCGCGCAGGCTCAGGTCGCCGCGATCTGCATCGGTCCCGATGACGATATGGAGCAGCGGCGCAGGGATATCCTTGCCGCCGTCGCCAGCGTCGATTCCAGCGAAGGCGTCATCCTGCTCACCGACATGTTCGGCGGCACACCGTCCAACCTCGCCATCTCGGTCATGGACAAAGCCAAGGTTGAAGTGATCGCGGGCGTCAATCTGCCCATGCTCATCAAGCTCGCCAGCGTCCGCGACACGGTGGGTTTGAGCAAGGCGGTCGATCTCGCGCAGGAATCAGGCCGCAAATACATCTCGATCGCCAGCCGCGTTCTCGCCGGCGACGGAGCCTGATCTGAATGGCTCAAAGTCGGCTTCTGAATATCGTCAATACGCGCGGCCTGCACGCGCGCGCCTCTGCCAAGTTCGTTCAGTGTGCGGAGAAGTTTGAAGCTGATATCAAAGTTTCCAAAGATGGCAGCTCCGTCTCCGGCACCTCGATCATGGGCCTGATGATGCTCGCCGCCGGTCCCGGCTGCTGCATCCTCATCGAAGCCACGGGCGCTGAGGCCGACGCCGCCCTCACCGCGCTCGAAGCCCTCGTCACCGACGGTTTCGGCGAGCGCGATTAAACTGCGCTAGCCTTATGCTTCTTCGTGCCGGTCTTCTTGAACGAGATTACAAGCTCGGTCCCCGTCGCCGTTGCAATTTCGTAGAGCGTCTCGACCGTCGTATTGGCGCGCGCGCTTTCGATGCGGGCGACAAGCGATTGCGGTTTGCCCATGGCCTTCGCCATATCGGCCTGACTGAATTTTCTGTCCTCGCGCGCCTTCTTGACGGCGTGAGCGGCCAGCCTCATGGCGCGCGACCTCACATAAGCCGCCATCACTTCAGGCTTTTTCAAAGCCCGCGCGGCTACCTCGTCAAAATCGATCAACTCTTTCTTCTTCGTCATCCAACATATTCCCGCATGCGCTTTTCAGCGAGTTTGATGGCCTCAGGCGGCGTCTTCTGAGTCTTCTTTTCAAAGATATGCAGAACGATCACAGTCTGGCCTGAAACGGCGACATAGAGCGCCCGCCCGATTCCATCCTCCGCCGACACCCGGAATTCCCAGATCTTTCCTTTGATGGGCTTTGCTTCGTGAGCTTCAAGACTTTGTGGCCCACCTCATCCTCTTTATATAACATATACGTTATAAATTCGCTATCGTTGTGTTCTCTGCGGTTCTCAAACAACGATATAAACATTCCTTTATATCACTATTGCCCCCATAGTCGCCCCCTGCTATAACGCCGCCGAATTTGCTGGGCGCCTTCCGTGCCCTGCCTGGCCGTGCGCCTCTCTCCAAGGAGCCCTTATGAGCAACGACTACATCGTCAAGGACATCAACCTCGCCGAGTGGGGCCGCAAGGAACTCAACATCGCCGAAACCGAAATGCCGGGCCTGATGTCCACCCGCGCCGAATACGGCAAGGCGCAGCCGCTGAAGGGCGCGCGCATCGCCGGCTCGCTGCACATGACGATCCAGACCGCCGTGCTGATCGAGACGCTGACGGCGTTGGGCGCGGAAGTCCGCTGGGCTTCGTGCAACATTTATTCGACGCAGGATCACGCCGCCGCCGCCATCGCCGCGACCGGCGTT
>CAZLLB010000236.1:0-4911 GCA_964560165.1 uncultured Parvibaculum sp.
GACATCACCGGCAAGGGCATCGACCCCGACATCGTTTTCGAGCATCCCGGCGAAGCAACCTTCCCCGTCTCCTGCATGGTCGCCAAGCGCGGCGGCATGGTCGTCTTCTGCGCCGGCACGTCGGGCTTCAACATCACCTTCGACGCGCGTTTCGTCTGGATGCGCCAGAAGCGCATTCAAGGCTCGCATTTCGCGCATCTGAAGCAGGCCGCCGCCGCCAACCAGCTCGTCATCGACCGCCGCATCGATCCCGGCCTCTCGGAAGTCTTCTCCTGGAACGACATTCCCAAGGCGCATATGAAGATGTGGCGCAACGAACACCTGCCCGGCAACATGGCGGTGCTCGTTTCAGCCAGACGTCCGGGCCTGCGCACTTACGAGGATGCGGTGGAGGCTGGCAACAGCTAAGGCCCGCCCCCGTTCCACTGGTCGCTGACCGCGCTTCGGGCTATATATGGGTAAGACGCCTGCCCGGACAGGTCCGCGCCCGCGCCATCCCACCAGTGACCGAGAGCCCCCGATGAGCCTTGCCAATACGCCGCGCGCCGCCACGTCGCCAAACGATCATATCGCCCTTCGCGACTTGCTGCCGCGCGCCTCCCGCGCACTGACCAGCGCCGAGGCCTTGCTCGGGCGCGCCAAAATCGCAGTCGCGCAAAAAGTCAGCAAGGACGGGCGCGTCTCTCCCGCCCTGCTGGAGCGCGAACAATTCGCCGCCCATGGCCTCGCCTGGATGGCGACCTATGTGGAAGCGCTGCGCCAGTTGCTCGCCTATGCGACGCGCATGGATGGCGAGGGCCGCCTTGGCGAGATCGAACGCCTGATCGTGCAAGCAGGCTTCGGCGAATATCTCTGGCAACTCTGCGGCGGCATCCCGATGAGCCAGGGCGAAATCATCCGCCCCCAGGATCTCGGCCTCACCGAAACCGATGAAACCGCCTTCCAGACCGAGGACGTCGCCTGGCTGATCCGCGGCGGCAACACCAATGCAGTGCGCATGCGCCTTTCCGAACTGATCGCCGACAAGGCAGGCGCTGCGACATTCGGCGATGCGGGCCTTGAAGATACCTATGAAGCGATCCGCGAACAGATGCGCCGCTTCGCCGATGCCGAAGTCGTGCCCCACGCCCATGACTGGCATCTGAAGGACGAATATATTCCGCTCGAAGTCATCAACCAGATGGCCGCGCTCGGCGTCTTCGGCCTGACGATCCCCGAAGAATTCGGCGGGCTGGGCCTTGGCAAAGAATCCATGTGCGTCGTCTCCGAAGAGTTGAGCCGCGGCTATATCGGCGTCGGCTCGCTCGGCACACGCTCTGAAATCGCCGCCGAACTCATTCTGGGCGGCGGCACGCCCGAACAGAAAACGAAATGGCTGCCGAAGATTGCCAGCGGCGAGATCCTGCCCACCGCCGTTTTCACAGAACCCAATACCGGCTCCGATCTCGCAAGCCTCAAGACGCGCGCACGCCTCGACGGCGACACCTACAAGGTCACCGGCAACAAGACGTGGATCACCCATGCCGCCCGCGCCGATGTGATGACGCTGCTTTGCCGCACCAACGATCAGCCGGGCTATAAAGGCCTCTCCATGCTGCTGGCCGAAAAGCCGCGCGGCGACGACGCCAATCCCTTCCCCGCCGAAGGCATGACGGGCGGCGAAATCAAGGTGCTCGGCTATCGCGGCATGAAGGAATTTGAAATCGGCTTCGACGGTTTCGAAGTCAAAACCGAAAATCTTCTGGGCGGTGTTGAAGGTCAGGGCTTCAAGCAATTGATGCAGACCTTCGAGAGCGCCCGCATCCAGACGGCGGCGCGCGCCATCGGCGTCGCCCAGTCGGCGCTGGAACTCGGCCTCGCTTACGCGCGCGAACGCATCCAGTTCGCCCAGCCGATTTTCAATTTCCCCCGCGTCTCGGGCAAACTCGCCATGATGGCGGTCGAAATCATGATCGCCCGCCAGCTCACCTATCACGCCGCGCGCGAGAAAGACGGCGGACGCCGCTGCGATCTCGAAGCAGGCATGGCGAAACTTCTCGCCGCCCGCGTCGCCTGGGCCGCCGCCGACAATGCGCTGCAAATCCACGGCGGCAACGGCTTCGCGCTCGAATATAAAATCAGCCGCGTCCTCTGCGACGCGCGCATCCTCAACATCTTCGAAGGTGCCGCCGAAATTCAGGCCCAGGTCATCGCCCGCCGCCTGCTTGAAGGCGGCAATTGATGTGAGTCGCCTGCTTGAAGGCGGCAACTGAATATGCGGAGGCGGCGATAGACTCTGGTATTGTTCCGACGATCACTGCCACCCCGGCTTCATGCCAGGGTCCAATCGCCGCAAGCTTCGCGCATAACGCCCTCGACCCCGACACAAAGCCGGGGTGACAATCCGTTTTTCATTCCGGCATTCTTCTGATCTGCCAGAGCCTCCTCCCCCAAAGGTCTCCCATGGAAACGTTCTTCTCCTATCTCGGCCCTATCATGATGGGTGCCACTGCTCTCGTCCTCATCTTTGGCCTTATCAACATGATGCGCGGCGGCTCCAGTTCTCGGTCGCAAACGCTGATGCGCTGGCGCGTCGGCCTCCAGTTCGTCGCCGTGGTCTTCCTGATGCTGGCGCTCTATTTCACCTCGCGCTGACCGCCCGAAACTACCTCTCCAAGGCTGGCGACAAATCGGCAACAGTCCTGCTAGATTTTGCAACAAGCCGGGAACGTCCCGACAGATAATGTATTCTATATCGCGTCGCGCTCGGGCGCCGACGAGCAGTCAAAGGGGGATAATCTTGTCAAAGAACAAGCTGATCTTGGTCGCCGCCGCGGCCTGTGCGTTATTTGGAATAAGTGCGCCCGCTCAGGCTGGCGACGGCATCGTCGATGAAGTGCGCCTCGGTATCTACGATCACAATTCAGGTCTCTTCGGCACGCGCCATGAAACGGACAGCCCCGACATCAACGCCGAGATCCTGTTCAAATCGCCGTCATGGCTCGATTGGGCCTATTCGCCCCGCATCAATCTCGGCGCGAACATCAATACCGATGACGGCACCAGCATCGCCTATACGGGCCTGACCTGGACTTACAATTTCGCGCCCGCCTGGTTTGTCGAAGGCTCCTTCGGCGGCGCCATCCACAATGGCGAAACCGACAAGCAGACCGCGAGCAAGCTCGATCTCGGCTGCCGCGTCATGTTTCACGAGAACGCCTCCGTCGGTTATCGCGTCACCGACAATTCAAGCCTGATGCTGACAATCGATCACATGTCGAGCGCAAGCCTCTGCTCGCCCAATCCCGGCCTCACAGGTATCGGCCTGCGCTACGGCTTCAAATTCTGATCTGATCCCTCACGATCCGATCGACAAAGGGGCGCCCGACGGCGCCCCTTTCCATTTTCGCAAACCTTATATTCCCACGCCTTTATCCCCGCTTATCAAAGCCTCTTTGCGTCCTGGGGCCAATGGCGGCTATCCTTACGCCTTAGCGAAAAGAAGAAGGATTTCCGATGTCAGCCATCTCCGCCGCCGCACATCCAAAAAAGAGCTGCAATATCGCGGGCCGCAAGATGACCTATGTCGAAATGGGCACGGGCGACCCGATCGTCTTTCTTCACGGCAATCCCACGTCTTCTTATCTGTGGCGCAACGTAATGCCGCACTTGAAAGATATGGGCCGCTGCATCGCGCCAGATCTCATCGGCATGGGCGATAGCGACAAGCTCGAACCCTCAGGCCCCGAGCGCTACACATTCCGCGAGCATCGCCGTTTCCTCGACGCGTTTCTCGAAGCTGTCGGCGTTGAAAAAAACGTGACGCTGGTGATCCACGATTGGGGCTCGGCGCTCGGCTTCGACTGGGCAAACCGCAACCGCAACGCGGTGGCCGGCATCGCCTATATGGAAGCCATCGTGCGCCCGATGACATGGGACGAATGGAGCCCCAGCGCGCGGCGCATCTTCGAAGGCTTCCGCTCGCCCGAAGGCGAAAAGATGATCCTCGAAAAAAATCTTTTCGTCGAAGCCGTGTTGCCGGGTTCGATCTTGCGCAAACTCACCGAAGAAGAAATGAACATCTATCGCGCGCCCTTCAAGGAACCGGGCGAAGACCGCCGCCCCACGCTAAGCTGGCCGCGCCAGATCCCGCTTGATGGCGAACCCGCCGAGATGGTCGAAATCGCCCAATCCTATGCCGACTGGATGAGCACGACCGGCATCCCGAAACTCTTCATCAACGCCGATCCGGGCGCAATCCTGATCGGCGCGCAACGCGAATTTTGCCGGAGCTGGAAAAACCAGACCGAGCTGACCGTGAAGGGCAACCACTTCGTGCAGGAAGACAGCCCGCACGAAATCGGCGAAGCCATCGTCGCCTGGCGCAAAGCATGGACGAAATCGAAATGACCGACGCCACAACGCAATCCCCGCAGTCCTACGATACTGTCGCCAAGACGCTTCATTGGGCCATCGTCATCCTGCTTCTGCCGATGCTCTATTACGGCTTTCAGGCGCATGAGTTGCCCAAGGCCGATCGCCTGGGCTTCCTCCAGAACCATTCAGGCATCGGCCTCATCATCCTGCTTTTGATGCTGGCGCGCCTTGCCTGGCGCATCGCCCATCCGGTGCCTGCACTTCCGTCCGATCTGCCGCGCTGGCAGCGGATCGCATCCAAGGCCTCCCATCACGGCCTCTACCTGCTGGTACTTTTGCGACCTCTGCTCGGCTTGCTGCTGATGCTGAAGAGCACGCAGCTCTTCGTAGCCCTTCATCTTCTGTTTTTCGATCTGTTCCGTTTGCCGGTCCGACTCGCTTGACTCTCGCTTGTCATACTGATCCCGGATCTGATCCAACCGCTGATCGGCCATCCGGCGGGCGTCCTCGACTTCGTGCTCGGCCGAGGCGACACGGCGATTGGCCTCGCGCTCG
>CAZLLB010000237.1:0-4907 GCA_964560165.1 uncultured Parvibaculum sp.
GGTCGGCGTTCCGCCTTTGCGTTTGCGCGCATGGCGGGCGCGTCGAAAGTTGCGTAACGCACGGCTCGTCATAAAAGACGTCACCACGCGCATGATGAAAACCTTCATGCCGGTCATCCTTCTCTGGCTCTTGACACTTTTGTATATAGTGACATTATTAGTGTCAATATATGTTCGGGAGGAACAGGCCATGAAGATTTTAAGAACGCCAGATGCGCGCTTTGAAGGACTCGTCGATTATGCCTTCGCGCCGAACTGGACCGATATGGCATCGGGTGCTGGAGGCATTTTACGCCTTCATCATGTCGATGAAGGCCCCCGGGACGCGGGGCCGGTCTTGCTGATGCACGGCGAGCCATCGTGGTCCTATCTTTATCGCCACATGATCCCGGCGCTGGCCGCCAAGGGCCATCGCGCGGTGGCGCCAGATCTCGTGGGCTTCGGTAAGTCGGACAAACCTTCCGAGCAGTCCGATTACAGCTATGAGCGGCATGTGAAGTGGATGAGCGACTGGCTGCTCGCCAACGACCTCACGAACATCACGCTTTTCTGTCAGGACTGGGGCGGCTTGATCGGTCTGCGCCTCGTGGCGGCTTTTCCCGAGCGCTTTGCCCGTGTTGTCGTCGCCAATACCGGAATGCCGGTGGGCACCGGCAAGAGCGAGGGTTTCAAGCAGTGGCTCGAATTCAGCCAGAGCGTACCGGAACTGCCGGTCGGCGATATCGTCAGCATGGGCACGGTGCGCGGATTGAGCGATGCGGAAAAAGCGGCCTATTACGCGCCTTTCCCGGATGAAAGCTACAAGGCCTGCGCAAGAGTCTTCCCGACATTCGTGCCGATCACGCCTGAACACCCTTCGGTCGCGGAAAACAAGGAAGCGTGGAAAGTGCTGGAGCGCTTCGACAAGCCTTTTCTGACGGCTTTCAGTGATGGCGATCCGGTCTCGAAAGGCGGCGAGCGGGTTTTCCAAGAGCGCGTGCCGGGCGCAAAGGGCCAGCAGCATGTGATCATTGCTGGCGGAGGACATTTTCTGCAGGAAGACAAGCCCGCCGAACTCGTCGAATTGCTCGACGGCTTCATCCGCAAAACATCGTAACCGGGAGCGCCAGATGAACTACGAAAATGCCCTTTATCCGACGCGCGAAAGACTGATGGAGCTTGCCGGGTCGCAGGACAAGACGCCGGTCGTCATGCTCAATCTGCTGAAGTTCCGCGAGATTGCCGAATATAATGACGGGCGCACCGAGAAGATCAGCGGTCGCGAAGCCTATATGCGTTATGGCGCTGAAATGCAGAAGATCGTGGAAGCCCATGGCGGGCGGTTCCATCTGTCGGCGGATCTCAATGCCGTGGTCATCGGCGAAGTCAGCGATCTTTGGGACGTGGTCGCCATGATGGAATATCCCTCGGCCGCCGGATTTTTCACCATCGCCACATTGCCGGAAGTCACGGCGCTGAGCATCCACCGCGAGGCCGGCCTTGCAGGTCAGATCCTCGTTCGCACGACGCTGCGTTGAGGCGAGCCGCCATGCGATATGCCAACCCGTCAAAAATCGCTGTCGCCGCGCTCGCTTTGATGGCCGCCATCAATCTGGTGCGCGGCTCCATCCATCTCTTCGCGCCGGCCGGTGGCCTGACAGCGATTGCCGGTCTCGATCTTTCCGCCGGGCGCGAAACGGTCCTGTTTTTCATCGGTGCGGTCGGTATCGGCCAGATCACGCTCGGTCTGGTCGATCTTCTGGCGGTCTTGCGTCACCGCGCCTTTGTTTTGCCACTTCTTGTGGTGCATGTAATCGGATTGGCGCTGGGCCTTTTTCTGTTCTTCATCTGGAGGCCGCTTCCGGTCGCTGTGCCGGGCCAATATGGCGCGGTCTTTTCTTTGATCGTTTTCAGCGTCATAACTCTGAGAGAACTGCTGCTCGGGAAGGGCAATGACGAAAACTGAAGTACCTGACGGCCGCAGGGTTCGCGGCCATGAAAACCGTCGCAAGATCATCGAAGCGATGCTCGCCATCATCAATGAAGGTACGATTTCGCCCAGTGCGGAAGAGGTGGCGACGCGCGCCAATGTAGGGTTGCGCACCGTCTTTCGGCATTTCGACGACATGGATAGCCTCTACCGGGAGCTCTCGGAGGTGATGACTGGCGAGTTGATGCCGATTGCGGCGGCGCCAATGCCGGAAGGCGGCTGGCGCGAGAAAATTGCCGAACTCGCCACGCGCCGTTCGCAGGTCTTCGAAAAAATGATGCCCTTCAAGATCGCCGCAGACGTCCATCGGCATCGCTCGAAATATTTGCTCGACGAACATGCGCAACTCAACGTGATCCAGCGCA
Source organism: uncultured Parvibaculum sp. (assembly GCA_964560165.1). Lineage (GTDB taxonomy): Bacteria > Pseudomonadota > Alphaproteobacteria > Parvibaculales > Parvibaculaceae > Parvibaculum. The sequence continues at coordinate 2,335 of CAZLLB010000237.1, forward strand.
CCATATTGTGTGATGCTTTGGCGCCTGTCGTGCGTCTGGAGGGGGTGACGCTCGAGGCGCTGGACCTGCTTATGAGTTTCGACGTCTGGCGGCGGCTACGGAAGGACCAGAAACTCTCCGTCACCGAAGCGCGCGACACCGTTCTGCATGCCGCGCATCTGTTGCTTGAGAGCAAATACGGCTGAAAGAAAAAGCCCGTAGCTTTGATGAAAGCCACGGGCTTCTTTGCCGTAAACGTCGCCGGTCAGGCGGCGAGAATACCTTCGAGGCGCTTGCGAATGATCGTCTCGGCTTCGCTCACCATCCGCTCGATCAGTTCCTTGCAGGTCGGAATGTCGTGGATAAGCCCCGCGACCATGCCGCAAGACCATGCGCCTGCATCCATATCGCCTTCCTGCATGACGCGCGGATAGACGCCGCCGACCAGCTCGCGAATATCCTCGATGCCGAGGCTCGCGCCTTTTTCGCGCTCGATCGCGACGATCTTCTCGACCGCCGGGTTGGTCAAGACCCGCTCGGTATTGCGCAGCGGGCGCATGATGAGGCGCGTATCGAGTTCGGATGCAGCGACCAGTGCATTCTTGACGTTGTCATGTATAGGCGCTTCCTTCGTCGCCATGAAGCGCGTGCCCATGTTGATGCCGTCGGCACCCAGCGCCAATGCGGCGACGAGCTGCGAGGCAGTGCCCATGCCGCCTGAAGCGACGAAGGGGATCTTGAGTTCTTCTGCGGCACGCGGCAGCAGGATCATGTTCGGGATATCATCTTCACCCGGATGACCGCCGCACTCGAAACCGTCAACGCTGACCGCGTCGCAGCCGATGCGCTCGGCCTTCAGCGAGTGACGCACAGAAGTGCATTTGTGAATGACCTTGATACCCGCGGCCTTCATGGCAGGCATATAGGCTTCGGGGCTGCGGCCCGCTGTCTCGACGATACGCACGCCGCCGTCAATGATCGCCTGAATATATTCGGGATAAGGCGGATTGGCGAAGCCGGGCAAGAAAGTGAGGTTCACGCCGAACGGCTCGTCCGTCATGCCGTTGCACTTGGCGATTTCCTTCGCCAGCGCTTCGGGCGTCGGCTGCGTGAGGCCGGTGATGATGCCGAGGCCGCCCGCATTCGAAACGGCTGCCGCCATTTCGGCAAGGCCGACGAAATGCATGCCGCCCTGAATGATCGGATGCTTGATGCCGAAAAGTTCGGTAATGCGCGTCTTCATAGAACTGTCCTGTGCCTTGGAAAAAATGGGTCGTGAATTCAGTCGGCGAATTTAGGCTGGCGCTTTTCAAGATTGGCCATGACGGCTTCTTTCTGATTGGCGCTGCCGATGAGTTTGTCCTGTTCCATGGATTCGGCGAGCAGAAGCTCTGCATTGGTGCCGTCTGCCATGGCATTGAGAATGCGCTTGTCGGCGCGAATGGCGGCGGGGTTCTTGTTGGCGATCTCGCGCGCGGTGGCGAGAGCCGCCGCATAAGGATCGTCCATCACCTTTGTTGCAAAGCCGATGGTCAGCGCTTCCTCGGCCTCGAAGATGCGGCCCGTATAAGTCAATTCACGGACAATATCTTCCCGCGCGAGCGTCCGCATCAGCGCCATGCCCGCCATGTCGGGCACAAGGCCCCATTTGATCTCCATGACCGACATGCGCGTGCCGGGGGCGACGTAACGAATATCGGCACCCAGCGCGACCTGAAAGCCACCGCCGAAAGCAACACCGTGAACGGCGGCGATAACGGGCACCGGCACATCGCGCCAGACGAAGGGCGCATATTGTGCGCGGTTGGCGATGCCATGCGTGCGCTTCGACAGACCGTCGGTGACGGATTTCTTGTCCGGCGTACCGCGCTCGCCGGACGCCATGCGTCCGAAATTGCCCATGTCGAGCCCGGCGCAGAAGGCGCGGCCTTCGCCTGAAATGACAACGGCGCGCACCGACTTGTCGACTTTCAACCGTTCGCCGGTTTCGACCAATGCGTTGAACATCGCATCGTCGAGCGCGTTCATTTTATCGGCGCGAACGAGGCGCACATCGGCGACGCCGTCCGTAATTGTCGTTTTGATGCGCTCTTCCATGGCGATCCCTCTGGATGTTTGTTTGCGGGAGACGTTATCGGTCCTCGCTGCGAATACCAAGAGGGCCTGTGCGCTGCTGACGCAGCGTCAGCAACAAAGGTGACGAAAGGGCCGAAGAAATTGTAAGATTGCGGCAACGAGGACCGACCTCGAAATCGCATTCCAGTCAGGATCTTAAGATGATCGGCAGATTGAACCATGTGGGCGTCGCCACGCCCTCGATCGATGACAGCGTGAAGCTCTATCGCGACGTGATGGGCGTGACGGACATAACCGAAAAATGGGCCATGCCCGAACAGGGCGTCTGGGTTTGCTTCGTCAACTTGCCCAATTCTCAGATCGAATTGATCGAGCCTTACGGCGAAGCCTCGCCCATTCATGGGTTTTTGGCGAAGAACCCCAAAGGCGGCCAGCATCACATCTGCTTTGAGGTCGATGACATCATTGCAGCGCGTGACGAGATGAAGGCCAAGGGCGCGACGATCCTCGGCACGGGC
>CAZLLB010000238.1:0-4907 GCA_964560165.1 uncultured Parvibaculum sp.
CATGGCCAGGACCGCGAGCGAATTCGCCATAGCCTTGGCACAGAGCGTGGTGCCTTCGAGCGGATCGAGCGCGATATCGACCTTGGGGCCTTTGCCGGTGCCGACCTTTTCACCGATGTAAAGCATCGGCGCTTCGTCGCGCTCGCCTTCGCCGATGACGATGGTGCCGTCGATATCGAGGCGGTTGAGTTCGGTGCGCATGGCATCGACCGCTGCCTGGTCTGCGGCCTTTTCATCGCCGCGCCCCGCAAGCAAGGAAGAAAGTATCGCCGCGCGCTCGGTGACGCGTGTCACCTCCAGCGTCAGCATCCTGCTCAAACCCTTCTTCTCAGCCATCGATCTTTCCTTCGTCGGACGTGTTCAGCCTGATTAACGCGATTCGCCGTCTTCAATGCGGATCACGAGCGGTTTGCCCGCCACTTCTTCGTGTTTCGATAAATGTTCAAGCGCGCTGCGCATCGAACCTTCTTCGGTCGCATGGGTCACGAAGACGACGGGCATACGGCCCGTATCGCCTTCCCGGCGCTCTCCGCGTTGCACGATACGCTCGATGGAGACGGAAGCCTGTGCCAGCGCGCGCGTGATATCGGCCATGCTGCCCGCACGATCGATGGCGCTGAAGCGCAGATAGTAGGCGCTTCTGCTGGCGTCGATGGTCGTCCGCGCTGGCGGCTTCAGATGGCTTGTCGGTACGATGAAAGGCGGCATAACAAGGCCGCGCGCAATGTCCACGAGATCGGAGAGCACAGCCGATGCTGTCGGTCCCTCGCCCGCGCCGCGACCTTCAAGCACCAAAAGCCCGACGCGATCGCCGCGCACGGCCACCGCATTGAAAACACCCGAGACGGCGGCAAGCGGCGAGCCATTGGGCACGAGAGCCGGATGCACGCGCTGCTCGATACCGTCTTGTCCGCGCGTAGCGATGCCTAGCAATTTGATCTTGTAGCCGAATTCAGCAGCGAACTTGATGTCCGTTGCAGTGATCTTTTCGATGCCTTCGATATGCACGTTGTCGAAGGCGACTTCCTGACCGAAGGCAAGGCTTGCGAGAATGGAGAGCTTGTGCGCGGCGTCGATGCCGCCGACATCGAAAGAGGGATCAGCTTCGGCATAGCCGAGCGCCTGCGCTTCTTTCAGCACCTCCGCGAAGTCGCGGCCCGTCGCTTCCATTTCGGTGAGAATATAATTGCAGGTGCCGTTGAGAATACCGACGACGCTTGTGATCTCGTTGGCAGCAAGGCCTTCGCGGAGCGCCTTCACAATCGGAATACCGCCTGCGACAGCGGCTTCGTAGTTGAGGGCCACGCCGCGCTGCTCAGCCACACGCGCCAACGCAATGCCGTGTTGCGCGATCAGCGCCTTGTTGGCGGTAACGACATGCTTGCCATTGGAGAGCGCCGTCTCCACCAGTTCGCGCGCAATGCCGTCCGCGCCGCCGATCAACTCGACAACAACGTCTATATCGTCAGCGACGGCAAGCGCACGGGCGTCGGTTTCAAAACGGATGCCCGCCAGGTCGATGCCGCGATCCTTGGAGGCATCGCGCGCGCTGACTGCGGCTAGTTCAAAGGTACGACCGGAAGCCGCGGCAAGAAAATCCCGGCGGTCGGCCAAAATCTTGAGTACGCCGACGCCGACAGTGCCGAGGCCCGCGACACCAATCCGAAGGGGTTTGTTCACTTCCGGCCTGCTCTCGTCGAATTGGGATGAGGAACTACGTTGCCTTTGATGCCGACGCGTTCTTCATATTCGGCAAGAATTTGGTCGGCGTTCTGCATCATGCGCTTGACGCCACGCGCTGCCTGCCGGATGCGCTGCTCGTTCTCGACGAGGCCGATGCGCACGTGACCGTCGCCATATTCACCAAAGCCGATGCCCGGCGCGACGGCAACATCGGCCTGCTCCAGCAGCAGCGTGGAAAAGCCCACCGAGCCGATGTGGCGGAATTTCTCCGGGATCGGCGACCAGGCAAACATGGAGGCCGGCGGGCTTGGAATATCCCAACCAGCACGGCTCATGCTATCGACCAGCACGTCGCGGCGATGCTTGTAGGTCATACGGATTTCTTCGACGCAGTCCTGCGGGCCGTTGAGCGCCGCCGTTGCTGCAACCTGAATGGGCGTGAAGGCACCGTAATCCAGATAGGACTTCACGCGGCCGAGCGCGTTGATCAGGCGCTCATTGCCGACCGCAAACCCCATGCGCCAGCCGGGCATCGCAAAAGTCTTGGACAGCGAGGTGAACTCGACCGCCCGCTCGCGCGAGCCGGGCACTTGCAGAATGGAAGGCGGCGGGTTGCCGTCGAAATAGATCTCGGAATAGGCGAGATCGGAGATGATGTAGAGATCGTGCTTGGCCGCGAAAGCGACGACCTCGCGATAAAAATCGAGATCGGCCACCTGCGCCGTCGGGTTGGACGGATAGCTGACGACAAGCGCCACGGGTTTGGGAACGCTGTGGCGGACGCCGCGCTCCAGCATGTCGAAGAAACCGGACTCGCTCTCGAACGGCACGCTGCGGATGACCGCGCCCGAAATTATGAAGCCGAAGGCGTGGATAGGATAGCTCGGGTTCGGGCACAGAATAACGTCGCCCGGCGCGGTGATGGCCTGAGCAAGATTGGCAAGCCCCTCCTTGGAGCCGAGCGTCGCGATGACCTCGGTTTCCGGGTTGAGCGTCACGCCGAAGCGGCGCTCGTAATAGGCGGCCTGTGCGCGGCGCAGGCCGGGAATGCCGCGGGAGGAGGAATAGCGATGGGTCTTAGGATCGCGCACCGCTTCGATCATCTTTTCGACGATATGCGGCGGCGTCGGCATGTCCGGGTTGCCCATGCCGAAATCGATGATGTCCTTGCCTTCGGCGCGCGCCTTGGCCTTGAGCTTGTTGACGCTCTCGAAGACGTAAGGGGGAAGACGCTTTATGCGATGAAATTCTTCGCTCATGGCCAAATCCTGAAACGGGGCGCAAACCCCTGATAACGCCGCTCTTATAACGCCAAACCAGAGGCCGAGCCACGCCAAAAGGGCAGAAAACGGGGCGGCCCCGTGACCATCCGACAGGGAACCCGCCCCGCTCCAATAGCGGAGCGGCTCAAGGCAAGATTATGACGGATTCATCCCTTTGGGGACTTATTGCACAGGAAAGTCGGGTAAGGCTCGAAGAAGGGCTCTTCGAGCCTACATAGCCTTTCCGCTATCGATGGTCGGCTTGACCTCGACTGGCGTGGTCGGGGCGGCATTGGTCGGCTGCTCGGCATCGGGATCCGGCTTTGCTTCTGCCTCTTCTCCCGAGGTCGCCGAAGCGTCCTTGGAGATATCGACAGCCGCCGTCTGCACGCGACGGGCAGCGGCGAGCGTGGCATGTCCGCCTACGCCCGGCATCGGCAGAAGTTCGCTTTTCTTGTCATTCGCCTTGCTGGCATCGGGATCGACGGCGTCGGCCGGAACATCCTTCAAAGCAGGAACGGGCTTGGGGGCCGCAACCTGGGGCGGCGGAGCCGGCGGCTCGGTGCCGCCACGCAGCACTTCGTCGCTATGCCTCGCACTGGCGCGATCAGCCTCCAGACCTTGAGCAATGGTCCTTTGGTCGGCAGGGCTGGTCGAGGCAGGCTTCTGGTCCGGCGTATCGGCGAGATTCGGGAAACCTTCGGTGCCCGGCTGCGTCGGCGCGGGCGCAGTATCGCTATAAACGGTGCTGGGCTTGGACCAGTCCGGCACCAGCGAACACGCGGCCAGACCGCCCATAAGCACGGCAGCGGCGGCGACCCTGACGACAGAGTTCACCAACGGATTGCTCCGGTTCCGCGCGACGTCCGATACTTGCCTGGACATATGGTCTTCGCTCCCTGATTTCGATCTGGCTACCAGCCGACACAGCTTATCGCATTTTCGTGGGCGGCTGCGCCAGAGCGTATAGTATAGGGACAGAACACAAACCGATAGTCGCTCGCGAAATCGGCGGCGGCGGACCTGATCAAGGAAACGACGTGACGGCACGCAAAAAGACTTCGATCTCGCAGGGCCCGACGACAAAAGCGAGCCCTGCTCAGCCTGAACCGAAGCCTTCGCCCGCCGCGAAAGCGCCGGCTTATCCCGTTCCCGATTGGGGCGCTTTTGCGCTCAATCTCATTCAGGCGGCGGCGCTAGGCCAGAAGGCCGCCCGGATGATGGTGGGTGGCGAAGATTCGGGCTCGCTCGGATCGTCAATGAACGACATACGCCGTATCGGTAAAACGATGTTCGATGTCGCCACGAATTACGTGAAAAATCCGCTGAAGCTTGTCGAGGCTCAGACCCAGCTCTGGAACGGCCATATCGATCTTTTGCAATCGACAACCCGACGCCTGATGGGACAGGAGGCCGCGCCCGTGGCCCAGCCGTCTCGCGCCGACAAGCGCTTCAGAGATCCCGATTGGCAGAACAACGTCATCTTCGATCTGATGAAGCAGTCCTATCTCCTCTCAAGCCAATGGCTCGAACATCAGGTGCGCGATGCGGAAGGCGTCGATGAGCATACGCGCAAAAAGGCGGAGTTTTACGTCAAGCAACTCGCCAATGCTTTTTCGCCGTCGAATTTTCTGCTGACCAATCCTGAAGTCCTGCGTACGACGCTGCAAACCAATGGCGAAAACCTCGTTCTTGGTATGCAGCATCTGCTCGAAGACGTGGAGCGCGGTCACGGCAAACTGCAAATCCAGCAGACCGACATGACAGCCTTCGAGCTTGGTCGCAACATTGCGCTGACGCCGGGCAAGGTTGTTTTCCAGAACGATCTGATTCAGTTGCTGCAATATGAACCGACCACCGAAAAGGTTCACAAGCGGCCACTGCTGATCTTTCCGCCGTGGATCAATAAATATTACATCCTCGATCTGACGCCGGAAAAATCCTTCGTCAAATGGGCCGTCG
>CAZLLB010000239.1:0-4834 GCA_964560165.1 uncultured Parvibaculum sp.
GGCTTCGAGCGCCTTGCGGATCAGGTTGATGCCCGCCTGGATGTCGGTGTTGTCGTTCGTGAGCTTCGCAACAGCCTTCGTGGCCATCAGAAGCGCCGTGCCGCCGCCGGGGACGATGCCCTCTTCGACAGCCGCGCGGGTCGCATTGAGCGCGTCGTCGACGCGGTCCTTGCGTTCCTTCACTTCAACTTCCGTCACGCCGCCGACTTTGATGACCGCAACGCCGCCCGCGAGCTTCGCGAGACGTTCCTGCAGCTTCTCCTTGTCGTAATCCGACGTCGTGTCTTCGATCTGACGCTTGATCTGGCTGACGCGGCCTTCGATGTCTTTCTTCTTGCCGGCGCCGTCGATGATCGTCGTGTCGTCCTTCGTGATGTTGACGCGCTTGGCCTTGCCAAGCATGTCAGGCGTTACGTTTTCAAGCTTGATGCCCAGTTCTTCCGAGATCACCTGGCCGCCCGTGAGGATCGCGATGTCCTCGAGCATGGCCTTGCGGCGATCGCCGAAGCCCGGCGCCTTGACGGCGGCAACCTTGAGGCCACCACGCAGCTTGTTGACGACGAGCGTGGCAAGCGCCTCGCCTTCGATGTCTTCCGCGATGATGAGGAGCGGGCGGCCCGACTGCACGACGGCTTCCAGGATCGGGAGCAGCGGCTGAAGGTTCGTGAGCTTCTTCTCATGGAGAAGGATGAGCGGCTCTTCGAGTTCCGTCACCATCTTATCGGCATTGGTGATGAAATAGGGCGAGAGATAGCCGCGGTCGAACTGCATGCCTTCGACGACTTCGAGTTCGCTGTCGAGCGACTTGGCTTCTTCAACCGTGATGACGCCTTCGTTGCCGACTTTGGCCATCGCTTCGGCGATCATCTTGCCGATTTCGTGTTCGCCGTTCGCCGAGATCGTGCCGACCTGGGCGATCTCTTCGTTCGACTTCACCTTCTTGGAACGCTTCGTCAGGTCTTCGATGGCGGCTTTGACGGCCATCTCGACGCCGCGCTTCAGGTCCATCGGGTTCAGACCGGCGGCAACTGCCTTCGCGCCTTCGCGAACGATCGCCTGCGTCAGAACCGTCGCCGTGGTGGTGCCGTCGCCCGCCGTGTCATTCGTCTTGGCGGCGACTTCCTTCACCATCTGGGCGCCCATGTTCTCGAACCGATCTTCCAGTTCGATTTCCTTGGCGACCGTCACGCCGTCCTTCGTGGTGCGCGGAGCGCCGAAGGACTTCTCGATAACGACGTTGCGGCCTTTCGGGCCGAGCGTCACCTTCACCGCATCGGCGAGGATATCGACGCCGCGCAGCATCTTCTCACGCGCGGGGCGACCGAATTTGACTTCTTTAGCCATGTGTTTCGTTCCTTATGAATTCGAATGGGCTGTCGAAAAAAGCTCGGGCCGAATGAAAAAGGCCCGGAAAACCCGTGAGGGTTCTCGAGCCTTATTCAGCGGCGGCTTTTTTCTTGACGCCTTCGACGACGCCCATGATGTCGGATTCTTTCATGATCAGCAGGTCCTGGCCGTCGATCTTGACTTCAGTGCCGGACCATTTGCCGAAGATCACGCGATCGCCGACCTTGACGTCGAGCGCGACGATCTTGCCGTCATCGCCGCGCGCACCAGCGCCGACAGCGACGATTTCGCCCTGCGAGGGCTTTTCCTGGGCGGTCTCGGGAATGATGATGCCGCCAGCGGTCTTGGTCTCTTCCTCGAGGCGGCGCACAACAACTCGGTCATGCAGAGGACGGAATTTCATCTTGAGGTCTCCTGTTTCGGAACCGCGTTGATCCGCGGGAAACGTGTGGATTGGGAGCCTTGGCACTCACATGAGCGGAGTGCTAACAGCTCGGCGCAGAGATAGGCTCATGCCCGCCAACTGTCAAGATGTGCACAAGAAAATGCCAAGGGGCTAAACGGCATTAACGTCTTTGCCGGGTTAGGTAAAATGGCACTGGCAAGTGACGAAACTAAGACCGGAGCGTCATTTTTCGGGGGCGATGGCACCAGGCGCCAGATGCGGGTCCGCGCGGTTGCGGTTTCCCGGACGGCAAGTAGGATGACCGCCGTTCCAGGCAGCAGGGGTGCAAAAATGACCGGCGGTTTCGTCAACGAAGATCTTATCGGAAAGCCGGGATCGCGGGCGGAGCTGGCGACGCCGGCTCTGGTGCTCGACCTCGACGCCTTCGAGCGCAACGTGAAAACCATGGCCGAACATTGCCGCCGCAATGGCCTGTCGCTACGGCCTCATGCCAAGACACATAAATCGGTCGCCATCGCAAAGGCGCAGATCGCGGCGGGTGCCATCGGCCAATGCTGCGCCAAATTGGGCGAAGCCGAAGCGATGGGGGAGGGCGGCATTGAAAGCATCGTCGTTACCTCGCCGGTCGTGACGCCGCGCGGTATCGCGCGCGCCATGGCGCTGAACGCAAAAATTTCAGACCTGATGCTGACCGTCGATAACTCACAAAATGCCACGGCGCTTGCTGAAGCCGCCAAGGTTGCGGGCAAGCCGCTGAAGGTTCTCGTCGATCTCGATCCAGGCCTGCACCGCACCGGCATCGCAGCCGGAGAGCCTGTGATGGCGCTGGCCAAACAGGTTCACGCATCCGGCTCGCTCACCTTGCGCGGTCTGCAATGCTATGCGGGTCATGTGATGCACATCGAGGATTTTGCGGATCGGCGCGAGAAATCGCTGGTGGCGATGAAGCTGCTGGGCGAAACGCGCGACGCGTTGAAGGCGGCGGGCCTGCCTTGCGACATCGTTTCGGGCGGCGGTACCGGCAGCTTCGACATCGACCCGGAGGCGCGCGTGCTGACCGAACTGCAAGGCGGCTCCTACATCTTCATGGACAAGCAATATAACGACGTCCACGGGGGCAATGGCGCTTCGATGCCTTTCGAAACATCGCTTTTTGTGCAAATGAGTGTGGTGTCGAATAATACCCGCAACCTTGCGACGACGGATGCGGGCTTCAAAGCGTTCTCGACAGACGCAGCGCCGCCCGTGCTGCATTCCGGCGCGCCGGAAGGTTCGGCTTATTTCTTTTTCGGCGACGAGCAAGGCGGTATCGCGCTGCCGAAAGGCGCGAGCCTGCCGCTTGGCGCTGCGCTTACCGCCGTGACGCCGCATTGCGACCCGACGGTCAATCTTTACGACGCCTATCACGTGGTGCGCGGCGATACGCTGGTCGCGATCTGGCCGATCGAGGCGCGGGGGAAAAGCGCGTAAGGCTAATAGTTCTGCGTGGCGTTCTGGGATGACAATGAGATATTCGTCATTGCGAGGAGCGCAGCGACGCGGCAATCCCGTCTTTCCTTGCGGCTTTTGGATTGCTTCGCTTCGCTCGCAATGACGGTCTAGGCGCGCCCCAACTCCGCTTCCAGCCTTGCCCATAGCGGCGCGCAATCGACCACCGTGCCTTGGCGCATGGTGCGGTCAACGGCCATTACCGTCAGCCCCGCCACCATCGCGTCGTAAGCGTTGACGGGGAATGCCGTGCCCGTCAGCAGATGCGCGGCAAGGTCGCGGCCCATGGCGGGGTCCATGCCTTCATGCGCGCCTGAGCCGGTTTCGACGGGAACTGTTTCGACAGGCGCGAGGCCCCGCGCGTCACGGGCGATGATGCGGTCGCTGACGAGATCGGCTTCGATTGCGCCTGCGGTGCCTGCAAGAAGCCAGCGGCGCTGCGGCAGCCCTGCATGCGTGTTGGCATGAAACGTAAGCCGCACGCCGTTTTGATATTCGACAATGGCGACCTGATGGTCGTTGACGTCAGCGTCCGAGCCGAAGGTCTTGTTCGATGTGTTCCAGCCCGGCCGCCAGACGGAATAAGCGGACGTACCATCCTCATAGCGCTGGCCCGCGAGCTTTTCTTCATTCTCCGCCGTGAAAATCGTCCGTCCGCCAAAGCTCGCGATGCGCGAGGGGAGCGCACCGACGAACATGCGGTAGATGTCAAAGTCGTGGCAGCACTTGTCCAATAGAAATGAGCCGCCGAATTCTTGCCTGCGCCGCCAGTCGCGCATCAGGAACGCGCCATGCTCTGGATGGAGATGTTCGTTGCCTTCCATGCTGATGAGTTGGCCGACGCGGCCTTGCGCAATGAGGGCCGCGACCGCGCGCGTCATCGGCGAGGAGCGCATGACGAGGCCGACAAGTACGGAATTTTCGCCATGCTTGCGCAAGAGCCGCGCAAGCTCCCACGTCTCTTCTTCCGTGCGCACGATGGGTTTTTCGGTGAAAATGCGAACGCCCGCGGCAAGTCCGGCTTTGATATGCGCAAGGTGCAGATGATTGGGTGAGCCGATCATCAACAGGTCGGGCTTTGTTTGAACGAGCATCGTCTCGACATCGGCAAAGGCCGGACCCGGATCGATGTCGCGCTTGGCCAGCGAGGCGAGGCCATAGGGCTCGGGATCCACATGGCCGACGAGCCGCGCGCCGGGCGCGGCGGCAAGGAGATGACGGAGCACCACGGAGATACGTTGGCCGAGGCCTGCGACCGCGATGGTCAATGCGCTTTGGGATGTCATGATGAACGGGCGCCGATGTTGTTTGTTATAAGAGAGACTAGCTGAAGCGGAACGGCAAAGGGAGTGCGGCTTATGCGGATTGGAATTCTGACCGGCGGCGGCGATGTGCCCGGCCTCAATCCCTGCATCAAGGCGGTGACGTGGCGCGCAACGGAGCGCGGCTGGGATGTCGTTGGCTTCCGGCGTGGCTGGCAGGGACCGCTGCATTACAATCCTGATGATCCGCAAGGCAGCGAAAAGCAATTGATGCGCCTCGATCATGAAAGCGTGCGAGTGATCGACCGCACTGGCGGCACAGTGCTTCATA
>CAZLLB010000240.1:0-4758 GCA_964560165.1 uncultured Parvibaculum sp.
GGAAGGGTGTTGGATTTTCGCTTGCTCCCACTAACACGCAAGCGATGCAGCACGGACCGATTAAATTTACAGGTGATCTGAACCCTCAATTCGTTGCGGTAGATATGTGGCCGCGCGCGGCACCGCTCGTGGCACCAGAATTTACACCTGCGCCGGTAGGAAAACGGTTTATTGAAGGAGAAGATGCTTTCGCACGACAGCGATGGAACTCAGCCGTGGCCATGTATCGAAGCGCATTGGACATCGCGACTAAAGGGATGGATGGCATTCCCAGCGGATTGTCATTCTATAAGCGCCTCGAATGGATGTTTGAGAATAGTCGAATTACTGCCGATGTCCGTGAATGGGCAGATCAGGTTCGTGTGGAAGGCAACGATGCTCTGCATGATCCTGAGGAATTTGATGAACGCGACGCAGTGTCTTTGAGATATTTTACAGAGATGTTCCTGAGGTATGTGTTTGAGTTGCCGGGCAAGGTGGCTGCGTTTCGCAATCGAGGTGTGGTTTCTGACTAAGGCTCACCTACTGCATAAGATACAATCTGCACGGATGAATTGTTGCGGCGATTGTTGCGGATGTTGCCAAATTTGCGCAGCAAGTTAGATCGCCACATTTCTAAGTTATTGATTTTGTTACGCCTCTCCGCCCGACAAACAGACTTAAAATCTGCGTCTCGCAAGAGAGTGCCGGTTCGAGTCCGGCAGGGGCCACCAAGTGCCGGTTCGAGTCCGGCAGGGGCCACCATTCGATTCTCCGGTACCGTGAGATTTGCCATTTAGAGAAATGGCTGCGCTTGAGAGCAGGGCCCTCGTCCGGGTTCAGTTCGGTCAATTGCGCCATTGTTCGTTGGGTTGCTGGTTGCCGCCGCCCATCATGTGGCTGCTCATCATCCCGCTTTGCGAGGACATCATTCCTTTCATGCAGCCGGTCATGTAAAGCGCTGGCAAAGCGGCCAGGCCAATGAGTAGTGCGGCGCTGATTAATACTGTTTGCGTGGTTCTGGTCATGTCGTTCTCCTTTTTGAATTTATGCGGATGGGCAGGTTTTTCCGCCCACCCGCGTCGTTGCATCAGGTTCAGGGAATAGTTGCGAAGACTCTTGGCGCTGCGTTGCCCGGCGCTATTTCATAGACCGAGAGCGGTTCGGAGCGCGCACCTTCCATGCCGGGGACACCCGACGGCATGCCGGGAAGCGAGATGCCGATGATCTTGGGCCGCTCCTTCAGAAGTTTGCGGATGATATCAACCGGCACATGCCCCTGGATGACATAGCCATCGACGAACATTGCATGGCAGCCTTCAAGCGCTTCCGGCACGCCTGCTTTTTGATTGATGATGCTGAGGTCATTGGTCGAGGTTACATCCACCTTGAAGCCGTTTTTCTCCAGATAGGCGGCATAGGCGTTGCAGCAGGTGCATTGCGGGCTTTTGAAGAAGGTTACGGCGATCGGTGTGGCGAAGGCGGGCAAAGCGAAGGAAAAAGCAAGAAGCAGGGACGCCAGACTAAATTTCGACAGGAATTTGAACATGCTGTTTCTCTTTGAAAGAGGGTGGTCAGGGAAATAGGGGTGGTCAGGCAACTCGGATAACGGCCATGAGGCCGCGTTCTTGATGGTCGGTGATGTGGCAGTGGAACATCCAGTCGCCGGGATGATCGGCGACGAAGGCGATGTCGGCGGTTTCGTGTGGCGGGATGAGGACCGTATCCTGCCAGAGACGGCGCGGCGAAGGCACGCCGTTGCGCGCCACGACGCGGAAGCTGAACCCGTGCAGATGCATCGGGTGCCACCATGCGGTGTCGTTCTTGAGGGTGATGAGAACGCTCCGTCCACGTGCGATTGTGAGAACGGGTTGCATATTATGCATCGCGTCGGGGTTCATGCCTGCGACATCATTGATCGACCAGATGGCGCCGCCCATCATGCCTCCCATCATTCCCGTTCCGCCCATCATGCCGCCCTGAATGGTCAGGATGTGGCGTTCGGCCTGTGCAATGTCGGGTTCGGGCAGGGGGTTCGGCGGCAAGATGATCGGGCTGTGGAGCGGATGCTGGCGCAGGGGACTCTCTTGCTCGTAAGCTAGGCTCACCAGCGTGTATGCAAGTTTGCCACCGTAGAAATCGTCGCTCACGGTGTATGTCCGTCCGGGGTCTCCTTCCATGTCGATGACGAGGTCTGCGCGCATGGCGGGGCCGAGCAAAAGTTTTTCGTTCTCAAGTTCAAATGGAGCAGCGACGGGCTGGCCATCGAGCGCGACGACCTGCGGGTGATGCCCTTCGAAGTTCAACGCCATGATGCGTGCAAGCGCCGTGTTGATGAGCCGCAGGCGGATTCGTTCGCCTGCGCGAACCGCTATCTGCGTCGGCACCCGGCCGTTGATCGTGACGGTATTGCCGACGCGGCCTGCCATGGCCGCCTCCATCGAATTGCCGAAGCCGGAGGCGATCTGCGCATCATCCGTCAGACGCCAGTCGCCGATTACCCACAAAAGCTCGCGATCGACCTGAGGCGGCTCGCGCTCTTCGACAATCAGCGCGCCGGAAAGCCCGCGCCCGAGTTGCTGCAAGCTATCTGCATGCGGATGATACCAGAAGGTGCCGGCGTCCGGGGGCGTGAACGCATATGCGAATTCACCTCCCGGCGGGATCGCGGGCTGGGTGAGGCCCGGCACACCATCCATGTTGTTTGGCAACCGGATGCCGTGCCAGTGCACGGTTGTAGGTTCCGACAGCCTATTCTTCACAACGGAACGAAAAGGCTCGCCCTGTCGAAGCCGGATGACCGGCCCCGGCACGCTGGCATTGTAGGCCCAAACTTCCGTTGCGGGGTGGCGCGGGCCTGTAAGCGCCGCCCGACCTGGAGCAGGCGTGAGCGTTATACTTTCTGCCGATGGCGCATCGGCTTGTGCGTTGGACCATGGCATGGCGGCAGCAAGTGCCAACCCGGCGCCGGAACGCAGTAATTCTCGCCGATCAAGAACCGGCCATTGATATTTCGACATGAGTTTCCTCGCAAAGACGCCCCGGCAAAGAGCGTCGTCTCAAACGATGACGGCACAGGCCTCGAACTAAGATTCGAGGTCCGTACGATCCGCCCTGGCGGGCAGCCGTTCAGATGAGGGCGAGAATTTTTGGAGGAAATGGATCAGGCGCAGAGGTTGCGCTCGTCACCAGGGTTGATGTCCGCGGCATGAAGTGGATGAGGGCAGGCGCTTCCAGCGGGGCAATGATACCCGGCAGCAACACGACCATGGGGCTTGCTGTGCAGGCGAACATGTCGCAGGGCAGTTTCGAGCCGTGATCCATCGGCATTTGCCCGTCGGGACAGGGATGCTGGTTTTGAGTGCAGGGAGACGAGATGGTGCTGTCCATAGGCATGGCCATGACCGGCCCGCCGGCCTGTGCGAACACAAATGCCAGCGCGGTCAGGACGAAAGTTAGCTGTCTCAACGCACGGATCATCGGAAAAGCCTACGCCTACAATGCAGGCGGGACAAGCGTGCACAGCTGCGACGACATGCCATCGGCGGGTGATGATTGGATGTGCGACATCAACTCCCTTGGCCCGTGGTTGGTAGCCACCTCGTAATAAGATACATTGGCGGGTGTCGTTCTTCTGGCGGTGTGGATTATCGAGACCGGGGAGCCTGGCGATCTATCGCCTGAACGAGACGGGTTTCCAGCAAAACCACATTGAGGCCTCACATGCCCTTTAATGAGCGCTCCAAACATATCACGCAAGGCGTCGCCCGTTCGCCCAATCGCGCCATGTACTACGCCCTCGGCTATGAGAAAGCTGATTTCGACAAGCCGATGATCGGTATCGCCAATGGCTACTCCACCATAACGCCCTGCAATGCGGGCCTGCAGCCGCTGGCGGATGCCGCTGCCGCCGCCATCAAGTCGGCGGGTGGCAATCCGCAGATGTTCGGCATACCGACGATTTCCGACGGTATGTCGATGGGCACCGAAAGCATGAAATATTCGCTGATTTCACGCGAAGTGATCGCGGACTGCATCGAGACTTGTGTGCAAGGCCAATGGATGGACGGTATTCTGGCGCTGGGCGGATGCGACAAGAACATGCCCGGCGGCATGATCGGTATTTTGCGCGCCAATGCACCGGCTATCTTTGTCTATGGCGGGACCATCAAGCCGGGTAAGTGGAAAGGGCAGGACCTCTCCATCGTCTCGGCGTTCGAGGCGGTCGGCGCGTTCATGGCGGGCACTATGAGCGAGGAGGATTTCGAGGGTATCGAGCGGAATGCCTGCCCGTGTAATGGTTCGTGCGGCGGCATGTACACGGCCAACACCATGAGCTCCTCCTTCGAGGCGCTTGGTATGTCGCTCATGTATTCTTCAACCATGGCGAGCCCCGATTCAGAGAAGGTGGGCAGCGCCGCTGAATCCGGTCGCGTTCTTGTCGAAGCGGTCAAAAAGAATATCAAGCCGCGCGACATCGTTACGCGCAAATCGATCGAGAATGCCGTGGCGCTTATAATGGCGGTTGGCGGCTCCACCAATGCGGTGCTGCATTATCTCGCCATCGCGCATGCGGCGGGGGTCGAGTGGGCGTTGGAGGACTTCGAGCGGGTGCGCCGCAAGGTGCCGGTGATCTGCGATCTCAAGCCGTCGGGCAAATATATGGCTGTCGATCTGCATCAGGCGGGCGGTATCCCGCAGGTGCTGAAAATACTGTTCAACGCCGGTCTGCTGCATGGCGATTGCATTACTGTCACTGGCAAAACGCTGGCTGAGGAA
>CAZLLB010000241.1:0-4745 GCA_964560165.1 uncultured Parvibaculum sp.
ATCGGCGACGGCGACCAATGCGCCTTCGCGCGCAAAGAGCACCGACATGGCGCGGCCATTGCCGATGGGGTCGGTGGCGGCATCGACGACACGCTGGCCGCCGCCGACGACGAGAATCCGGCGGCCTTTGAGACGGTCGCGCGGAGGGGCGTCGCCGCGCGATTCAGCGGATAGCGGCCGCACATAGCGCTCTTTTTCTTCAGCCATGATTTATGCTCTTTCTGATTTCTTCGAGGCCGCTGCCCTCAATGTCTGTCTCTTCCAGCTCGATTTCCAGCGTTTCGAGATAGCGGCAGACGAGCAGATAGACGCCCACGATAATGATGAGTTCCTGGGCACCGCTGTCGCCGAGATGGGCGCGGGCGTCCTCGAAGACTTTCTTGTCCGCCTTCACATGCGCGACGAGATCGTCGGCAAGCGCCAGCGCGGCGTTTTCGGCTTCGCTGAACTCCTGCGATGGAAGCCTGCCTGCCGCCGCCTCTATGCGGCTTTCCGACAGGCCGAGCGTGCGCGAGACCCGCAGATGCTGATGCAGCTCGTAAGCCGAGCCGCAGAGATGGCCGACGCGCAGGATCACAAGTTCGCGTAGGTGTGCATCGAGCAAGCCCTCATTGAGATAGGCATTGATCAGCGACATGAAGGGCACGAAAGACGGCCCGCTCCCCGCCAACATTCTGAAGATGTTAAGCGGGGGCAGCGTCTCCAGCAGCTTGCGGTTTGCCTCGGGCAAGCTCGCGGGATCAGGATAGGGAAGGCGCGCCATGATCAGCTCTTCATGCCGGGCAGGTTCACTTTGCCTTCCTTGCCCTTTTCCTCGATATCGACGTCGAAGGTTTCGAGGAAGCAGGAGACCATCGTGTAATAGCCGATGGTGACGACCAGTTCCTGTAGCTCACGATAGGAGAGCTTTTCCTTCAGCGGATTGAAGGTGGCGTCCGACGCGCGGGTATTGGCCACGATGTCGTCGGTGAAGCGCATGACGAGACGCTCCATCTCGTTAAAGGCTTTGGCGTCGGGGCCTTCGTGGATTGCCTTGATTTTTTCTTCCGACATGCCGAGCTGGCGCGAGATGCGCTCATGCTGGAAGACTTCGTAGGTTGACCCGCGCAACACGCCGGTGCGGACAATGGCGATCTCGCGCAAGACCGGATCGAGCTTGGAATAGACGAGGATGGAGTTTCCGAGCTTGATGAAGCTGTCCAGCATGTCGCCGGAATGGCCCATCATGCGGAAGATGTTGAGCGGCGGCAGTTTTTTATAGGCTTCCTTGGCGCGGCCTTCAGCTTCAGCCGGGTCGAAATAGGGTATGCGGGCCATGTAACGTCTCTCCCTTGTGAATTGCCGTAGCGTTTTCTTGTTGCCATCAGTCTAACGCCCGCGGTTCGTTCGTCCAGCGGGACGGCCGCTTGCTCCGGGCCAATTCGCCGCTAAACTCCGGTCTATAAAGGGCGCGGGGAGCGCCCGCTAACCACGCATAACGACCCTTCCGGGGAGGGAAGACCGATGTTCGACAGCGAGCACATCAAATCTGTTGCCGATATTTCGCGCCATCAGGCCAGCGTCATACCGGATCAGGTTGCGCAGGTTTTCGAAGGCCGTTCGACGACCTATGGCGAGATGAACACGCGGGCAAACAGGGTCGCGCAGGGGTTGATCGCCGAAGGATTGAAACCCGATGCGCGCATCGGCTTTATCGGCAAGGGGTCGGATCGCTATTTTGAGATGCTGCATGGTGCCTTCAAGGCGAAGGCGGTTGTCGTCGGCGTCAATTGGCGTCTCGCGCCGCCCGAAGTTGCCTATGTGCTCAACGATGCGAAAACCGAAGTGCTGTTCGTCGGCGCGGAGTTCTATGATGTCGTCGAGCAGGTGCTGACCCAGTGCCCGAGCGTCAAGCGCGTCATCGCGCTCGATGGAGGCCGCAACGACTGGTCGTCTTTCGACGATTGGCGCGATAGTTTTCCGGCGACCGACCCCGATCTCGACTATGGAATCGATGACGACATCATCCAGCTTTATACCAGCGGCACGACGGGCTACCCCAAGGGCGTCCAACTCACAAATCGCAACTATATCGGCATTCTGGATCAGAGCCGGGATGCTGGATGGGCCGACTGGAAAGTGGGCGAAGTCAATCTCGTCTGCATGCCGCTTTTCCATGTTGCGGGCGTCAATATCGGCGTCATCGGCCACGCGCATGGCACGAAGAACATCATCATCAAGGATGTCGATCCGGCTCTGATCCTGACGCTCATGGAGACGGAGAAGATCAACATCGCCTTCATGGTGCCGGCGGTCATTCTCTTCGTGATGCAGCAGCCAGCGATCAAGACGACGGACGTGTCTTCGGTGCGCCAGATCCTTTACGGCGCATCGCCCATCGCCGAAGACGTGCTGCGGCAGGCGCAGGATACGTTCGGTTGCGATTTCGTGCAGCTTTACGGCCTCACCGAGACGACAGGGTCGGCGACGCATTTGCCGCCCCATGCGCATGATCCGGCCAAGGGCAAGCTGCGCTCCTGCGGCATCGCCAATCCGGGTACGGGCATCCGTATCGTCGATGAAAAAGGCCATGATGTGCCGACGGGTGCGGTGGGCGAAATTCTTATCAAGGGCGCGACCTTGATGAAGGGCTATTGGAACAAGCCGACCGCGACGGCGGAATCGATCAATGATGGCTGGTTTGCCTCAGGCGATGCGGGCTATCTCGACGATGAGGGCTATCTCTATATTCACGACCGCGTGAAAGACATGATCGTCTCGGGCGGCGAGAACGTCTATCCGGCGGAAGTCGAGAATGCGCTATTTGGCCATCCTGATATTGCCGACGTTGCTGTGATAGGCATTCCCGATGAGCGCTGGGGCGAGGCGGTCAAGGCTTGCGTGGTGCTGAAACCCGGCGTCAAAACCGAAGCTGCCGACATTATCGCTTTTGCCAAGACGCGCATTGCGGGTTTCAAGGTGCCGAAGTCGATCGACTTCGTGACCGCGCTGCCGCGCAACCCATCGGGGAAAATCCTGCGCCGCGAATTGCGTGCTCCCTATTGGGAAGGCCGCACACGGATGATCAACTGAGGCGTGTTTTAACGCGCTTCCAAGCTATTCAGGAATAAGCGCCGGGCAAACACCCTGTTTGAACCCGGCGCGGCTATATGGAGGATTAGAATGAGCCTTGCCGTTGAAAAAACCGCGCTGCCGCCTTTCAAGGCGCTGAAGCAGAAGCCACCGAAGATCACCGTTACGCGCAAGGACGATGGCACGGTCTATGTTTCTTGCGATCATCCGCTTGGCGAGATGAAGCGCTCGACGGTGCATCTGCTCGAAGAAAAAGCGGCGCTGCATCCCGAGCGCAATTTCATCGGCGAGCGCGATGCGTCCGGTGCGTGGCGCTACATCACCTATGGCGAGGCCAATCGCGCGGCGAGCGCCGTTGCCAGCGCGTTGCTGGCGCGCGGCATGGGGCAGGCCACGCCGCTTGTCATTCTGTCGGGCAATTCGATCCCGCATGCGGTGATGACGCTTGGTGCGTTGAAGGCGGGCGTTCCCGTCGCGCCGGTCAGCGTGCCTTATTCGCTGATGAGTTCCGATTATTCCAAGCTCCGTCATGTCATGGCGCTGACGCAGCCGAAAATGATTTTCGCCGACAAGGCTGCGATGTTTGCGAAAGCCATTCAGGCGCTTGATCTCAAGGGCATCGAAGTCGTTGCCGTCGAAGGCGACGTGCCCGGCATTCCGACGCTCAATTATGCCGATCTCATCCAGACACCGATCAGCGGCGATGTCGCCCGCGTCATGGATAGTCTGACGCATGACACGGTGGCGAAATATCTCTTCACCTCCGGCTCGACAGGAATGCCGAAGGGTGTTCTCCAGACGCATCGCATGATGATGGCGGTGGTGGCAGGCCAGGAGGCGCTGCGCACCGACGAGACGAACCCCGACGAGATTCCGCAGAGCCTCGAATGGATGCCGTGGAACCACATTTCGGCGGGCAATATCGGCTTCAACGGCAATCTCAATGCCGGTGGCACGGTGCATCTCGATAATGGCAAGCCGATCCCGGCGCTTTTTGGCGAGACGATCCGCAATTTGCGCGAGATTTCGCCGCGCGTTTTCGGCTCGGCGCCCATCGCCTTTGCGATGCTAGCCGATGCGATGGAGAAAGATGTCGAACTGCGCCGCAGTTTCTTCGCCAATCTGGAATATATGGGCTATGGCGGCTCGACGCTTTCCAGCGACATTTATGATCGCATGCAAGCGCTGGCGATTGCCGAGACCGGCTACCGCATGCCGTTGACGACAATGTATGGCGCGACAGAGACGCAAGGCATTACCGTTGTTCACTGGATCACCGAGCGCGTTGGCCTGATCGGTCTGCCGCTGCCGGGCATCACGCTGAAGTTGGTGCCGAACGGCACCAAGCTCGAAGTGCGCGTCAAGGGGCCGACGGTGACGCCGGGCTATCTCAACGATCCGAAGAAGACGAAAGAAGCCTTCGACGAGGAAGGCTATTATTCGCTCGGCGATGCGGCGCGTTTTCTTGATCCAGAGAGGCCCGAAGAGGGGCTTGTTTTCGACGGGCGCGTCACGGAAGATTTCAAGCTCTCGTCTGGCACATGGGTTTCGACCGGCACGTTGCGCGCCGATGTTGTCGGCGCCTGCACGCCGCTGTTGCAGGACGTGGTGGTCTGCGGCCTCGACAAGCCCGACATCGCCTTGCTCGCCTGGCCAAATATTGCCGCCGCGCG
>CAZLLB010000242.1:0-4704 GCA_964560165.1 uncultured Parvibaculum sp.
CGCGTTGTACGCGCGCAGCCGGTGCAATTGCCCTCTGCATCCAGCAGGCAAACATCAATACAGGGCGAGGAAGCGGGTGGAGAGATTGTCACAGCGGTTTCCGGTTCTCTAAAGCTGACGGGCAGGGTATAGGAAACAGTCCCAGAACACCGAGAAATTATATGACCCGCCCCCTGACCGGCATGCCTTTTGACGACATTCGCGATCTGCTGGATACGCTCCCGCCGCCCGACGATCATGCCGCGGAAACGGCAAGCGAACGCAACGTCGAACTGGCAAAGCCCGTGGGCAGCCTTGGTCGCCTCGAAGACATCGTGGAATGGTTGGCGCGTTGGCAGGCGAACCGCAGGCCCTCCATCAGCCGGCCACTGGTTGCGATTTTCGCGGCGAACCACGAAGTCGCCAAGCGCGATCCGTCGGGGCCGCAAGCGGCGGATACACGCGCGGCGGTCGAGCTTTTTGCGGCGGGTGGGGGTGCGGTCAATCAACTGGCGCTGGCGCAAAATGCCGGTTTGAAGGTTTTCGATCTGGCGCTCGACATTCCGACGCCGGACATCTGCATCGACGAAGCCTTTAGCGAGCAAGCCTGCGCGGCGACCATGGCTTTCGGCATGGAGTCGATTGCAGGTGGCACCGATCTTCTTTGCGTCGGCGCGGCGGGCGGCGGCGATGCGCTGGTCGCGGCGGGCGTCGCCTGTGCGTTGTTCGGCGGCAAGGCGTCGGAGTGGACGGACAATCCAGCCCATGCAGCTTTGATCGAACAGGCGCTGGCGTTTCACGGCGAAGGGCTGAAAGACCCGCTCGAAGTGCTGCGCCGCATAGGTGGGCGGGATCTCGCAGCCATTGCGGGTGCAATCATAGCGGCGCGATTCCAGCGCATTCCGGTGTTGCTTGATGGCTTCGTCGCCTGTGCGGCGGCGGCGGTTTTGTTCAAGGCTGAGCCCTCGGCGCTCGATCATTGCCTCGCTGCTCATCGCTCGGGCACGGCGGCGCATGACAAGCTGCTGGCGGCATTGGGAAAACAACCGCTGCTCGACATGGGCATCACGCTTGAGGATGGCGCGGGAGCCGCGCTGGCCATTGGTATCGTCAAGGCGGCAGCCGCAACCCACAGCGGCATGACGACGCGCGACAAGCTTGGAACGCATGGAGACGCTTGACAGGTCGCTGAAAATGCAATTCGTTCGCAACTAGCGTGAGTGAAGTGGCTGGCCGGAGATATTCGGCGCTTGGAGCTGAACGATGAGAAAAGGGCTGAAAATACGGCTTTTTACAATGGCAGCCGCGGCAGGCATTGCGATGGCGCTGACGCAGTCGCCGGTTCTGGCGTCCGGCCCCAGCATCGTGCCTTCGAACTTCGCTGCGCCCGGTAGCGCCGCGCCCACCTATGGCGCCGCCGCCGAGATCATGTCCTATGTCGATCTCGTTCATCGCTCCTATGACGAGGCTTATAAGTCCGCATTGTCGATGCAGAAGGCGATCGACGCTCTGCTCGCCACGCCCGACGAGAAAACGCTGGCGGCAGCCCGCAAGGCCTGGATCAGCGCCCATGAAACCTATTCGCTGACCGAAGCCTTCCGCTTCTATGAAGGCCCCATTGATTTCGCCAAGACTGCTGACGGGGATGAAGGCCCGGAAGGCCGGCTGAACGCCTGGCCGCTCAACGAAGCCTTCATCGACTACACCAAGGGCGATCCAAAATCGGGCATCATCAACGATACCTCGATCAAGATCAGCCCGAAGAGCATTCGCGACCGCGATCAGGTGAGCGACGAAGCTGATGTGACGACGGGCTTCCACGCCGTTGAATTTCTGCTCTGGGGTCAGGACCTCAGCGCGACCGGCCCCGGCGCGCGACCGGCGAGCGATTATAAATCGGACGGTGCGATAAAGGACCGCCGCCGCCTTTATCTCGCGACCGTCACCGAGGGCATCGTAGATGATCTGCTCGGGCTATCGGCTCAATGGGACATGCGTAACGCCAAGGTCTTTGCCAAAGACTTCGTGGCGCTCGACCAGCGCGAGGCGCTTGGCCGCATTCTGCTCGGCATGGCGACGCTGAGCGGTTTTGAAATGGCGTCCGACCGGATGGGCGTCGCCCTCGACAGTGGCGATCAGGAAGATGAAACCTCGTGTTTCAGCGACACGACGCATCTCGTTTTCAAAGCCGACCAGCAGGGCATCTCGAATATCTATTTCGGCGAATATGGCGACTGGAAGGGAACCGGCCTGCAATCGCTGGTGCAGCGCGTCGATCCCGAACTCGACAAGCAGGCGGCGGCGCAGATCCGCAAAACGACTGCCGCGATTGCCGCTGTCCCCGCTCCCATCGACCGTTTGCTCGCGACGCCGAAAGGCAGCCCCGAGCGCGCCAAGCTTGAGACGGCGAGGGCGGAGCTACTGGCGGAAAGCCAAATCCTTGTCGAAATCGGCAAGAAGCTCGGCCTCGCTGTGACGGTCGCCACGGAGTAGTTTCGCGTTGAAGGCATGGAGAACATCGTCGTGGATGATTGCAGCGGTCGCCGTGATCATCGTGGCGGGCGGCGGCTGGGCGGCGCATTTCTACATGCGCGGTTTGCCTGCTGTCGCGTCGATCGAAATGCCAGATCCCTCATCGCCACCCGGCGGCGATTACACGACGGCGCTGAGCAATCGCAACGCCTTCGCGCAATCGGGGCCTGTCATCACGACGGCGGAGCGGCGCATTTTCTTTTTCGGAAATCGCATCTTCAACACCAACTGGGCGACCGCACCGGGATCGGTCGAGGCTTTTGACGGGCTTGGCCCGGTCTTCAACCGCGTCTCTTGCTCTGGCTGCCATACGCGCGACGGGCGTGGCCGCCCGCCGCTGAAAGCGGGTGAAGACTTCGAGTCGATGCTGATCCGTCTTTCCATTCCCGGCAGCGATGAACACGGCGGGCCGAAGCCACATCCCGCCTATGGCGATCAGTTCAATGATCGCTCGATCCTTGGCGTTCCGGCAGAAGGCAAGGTCGAGATCGAGTGGGAAACGATCGGCGGCCATTATGCAGACGGCACAGCCTATGAATTGCAGAAACCGGTCTTCCGGCTTGTCGATCTGGCGTTCGGACCGCTTGGTGAAGACGTGATGACCTCGCCGCGCGTGGCTCCGGCAATGATCGGCCTCGGGCTTCTGGAATTCGTCTATGAGAGCGACATATTGAAACGCGCCGACCCTGATGACAAAGACGGCGATGGAATTTCAGGGCGGCCCAACTGGGTGCCGGACCCCGAAACGAGCAAGACGGTGCTGGGGCGCTTCGGCTGGAAGGCCAATCAGGCGAGCCTGCGCGCGCAGGACACGGCTGCCGCCGTCGGCGATATAGGGCTGACGACTTCGGTGCATCCCGACCAGAATTGTACAGCCGTGCAGACGGCTTGCGCCGCCGCGCCGACCGGCGGAGAGCCGGAAATTTCCGACGAGTTTCTCGACAAGCTGATCTTCTACAGTCGGACGCTGGCCGTACCGGCGCGACGCAATGCCAATGATGTGAACGTGATCGCGGGCGGAAAAACCTTCGCGCAAATCGGCTGTGCGGCTTGCCACACGCCGACGATGAAAAGCGGCGCCATGGCCTCGCCGATCAGTCTGGCCAATCAGACCTTCCATCCTTTTACCGACATGCTGCTGCACGATATGGGACCGGATTTGGCTGATGGCCGCCCGGATTTCGAGGCGACGGGTTCGGAATGGCGCACGCCGCCGCTCTGGGGCCTGGGGCTGGTGCCTGAGGTCAACGGCCATGACCGGCTGCTGCATGACGGGCGCGCGCGGGGCGTCGCCGAGGCGATCCTGTGGCATGGCGGGGAGGGCGAGGCGGCCCGCGAGCGCTTCAAGGCGCTGAGCGCAAGGGAACGCGACGATCTTGTGGCCTTTGTGAACTCCCTTTGAGCGCTGCCGGCCCGTCCATGGGCGCACAGCGTACCGTTCATTCCTTGTCGAGCGTCGGCCTTGCAACACGCGCTCGCACGACTAATATCACGACCAAATCAAAGCGGCTGGGCGACAGGCTTCGCACCGGCCCATCCTTGCATTTCCGGCAATGCCGCGTCTCGCGCCCGCAGCGCGCCCACTTTGCCGAACAGGAGGCCATTCGATGGATATGAGTTTTTCGCCGGAGGATCTGGCGTTTCGCGATGAAGTCCGCAGTTTCATTGCCGACAGCTATCCCAAGGACCTGAAGTCGCGCCGCACCCGTGGCGAGATGACGAAGGAAGACATTCTCGCCTGGCACCGCATCCTCTTCAAAAAAGGCTGGGTCGTGCCGCATTGGCCGACGCAATATGGCGGCACCGGCTGGACGATCACGCAGCGCTTCATCTGGAACGAAGAGAATGCGCGCGCCGAGACGCAGGCGCTGCTGCCCTTCGGCCTTTCCATGGTCGGCCCGGTGATCTTCAACTACGGCAATGACGAGCAGAAGAAGCGCTTCCTGCCCGGCATTCTTTCCGGCGACGATTGGTGGTGCCAGGGTTACTCCGAGCCGGGCGCCGGTTCCGATCTCGCGGGCCTCAAGACCCGCGCTGTTCGCGATGGCGACAATTACATCGTCAATGGTCACAAGATCTGGACGACGCTGGCGCAATATGCCGACTGGATGTTCTGCCTCGTGCGCACCGATCCGACTTCGAAGCCGCAGGAAGGCATCTCCTTCCTGCTGATCGACATGAAGACGCCGGGCA
>CAZLLB010000243.1:0-4430 GCA_964560165.1 uncultured Parvibaculum sp.
CACTGGCCGCTTTCGCTTCGCCGGTGATGGCCGCGAATTATGACGGTTCCGAAGACGGCCCGAATGCGACCTACAATTGGGGTGGCTTTTATATCGGTGCGAATGGCGGCTATGGCTGGAACGATCGCTCGATCGATGCACCCTTTGCAGGCTCGCAGAAAGCGAATGGCGCGCTTGCCGGCGGCACGTTCGGTTTCAACATCGACAGCGGCAACTGGATCTTCGGTGCCGAAGGCGACTATGCCTGGGCCGATATGCGCGGTGGCGGAACCTGCACGCCGGGCGTCGCCTGCGGCAGCGAACTCAATAGCTTCGGCACGGTGCGTGGCCGCGTCGGCTACGACTTCGGCCGCGATTTCGGCTCGAACCCATTTCTTGTCTATGCGACGGCCGGTCTTGGCTTTGGCAGCAGCACGGTCAATGTCGGCGCTGCATCCGATAAAAAGAATATCACGGGCGGCGTTTATGGTGGCGGCGTCGAATATGTCCTCGGCGACAACTGGTCGGTGAAGGCCGAATATCTGCGCGCCGAATTCCGTAGCGACAGCTACACGATCGGCGGTGTGCCCACCTCAGGTCGTGTCGGATCCATCGACATTGCGCGCGGCGGTATCAACTACAAGTTCTAGGATTTTCTGGAACGCATGATGCGAACAGCCCCGGCGTTTCAGCCGGGGCTGTTTTCATTTGATGGTGACCCGTTCGATCGTCTTATGGTCCCAGTAGCGCAGGAAAAGCAGGTAGGTCCCAGGTTTGACGCGGTTGGGGTCCAGATCAAGCGTGAAGGTTTCGTTCATGGCGTGTTTCCCGTCGAGCCAGGTCGAAACCGTTTGCTTGGGGCAATCGGGTTCTTCATTTTTTGACTGCACGAATTCCTTGTCCGTGTCGGTCAGGAACCAGTTGAACACCTCGCATTGTGTAGGCACGGTCAGCGCGATGCCGTCCTTGGTGTTGTTGGTGAGCGTCAGCGCAACATCGAGCTTGATTGGCTGGCCCGGCGCAGTGGCGCTTGCTTGCGTGACCGTGGTCCCGAATGTAACCGGCTCATCGGGTTGGACATTGCCAGCATAAAGAAAATAGATGATCACGCCGACCATCGCGAGAACCGCGAGCGCCTGATTCATCATGCGCTTGCCGTATTCGGCTTTCGGCAGCAAGCCAGCCATATCGGTCTCCGTCATCTGCGGTTGAGATCAGGCGGGAATGGGACGCCAGCCATCCATGCCGAGCGCCTCGATCGGGCGGAAGCGCATCTTGTAAGCCATCTTGCGGCACTCTGCGACCCAGTAGCCGAGATAGACATAAGGCAAGCCCATGGCGTGCGCGCGCGCCACGTGATCAAGCACCATGTAGCTGCCGAGGCTGCGGGCATCCTCTTGCGGATCAAAGAAGCTGTAGACCATCGACAGGCCGTCCTGAAGCGTGTCTGTCAGCGAACAGGAGCGCAGCAGGCCGGGGCCGTCGCCGTCTTCTTTCGTGCGATATTCGATCAGCGCGCTTCTGACGGTCGTGTCCTCCACCATCGACACATAGTCGAGTGGCGTCATATCAGCCATGCCGCCTTCGGCGTGGCGCGCATCGAGATAGGTGCGCAGCAGCGAGAATTGTTCCTGTGTCGCTCGGGCCGGAAGCATTTCGCCGGTGACGTCTGCATTGCGCGCGAGAATGCGGCGGAAGCTCCGGTTGGGGTGAAATTCATCGACAAGAATGCGCACCGAGACGCAGGCTGAGCATCCGTCGCAGGCAGGGCGATAGGCGATGTTCTGGCTACGGCGAAAACCGGCTTGGGTCAGTGTGTCGTTCAGCGAAATCGCGTTCTCGCTCAGAAGATGGGTGAATACCTTCTTCTCGTAGCGGCCCGGCAGATAAGGGCAGGGCTGCGGCGTTGTGATGTAGAACTGTGGAAAGCGATTGCCGAAATGTTCAGTCAATGTGGGCGTCCAGACGTCTGCCACCGGCAGTTTGGCCGGCACGTCAGGATATAACGGACGGGCGGGCGTGACGAGTCGGCGCTTTTAGGCACCGGCCCTGACCACCACCGTGCCGCAGAGATAATCGTGCAGGCAGCGCCGCCGTTCGTTCAGGAAGGGAACGATGAGCAGAAATACACTACCGATCGATATGGTCACATAAAAGAGGATGGTTTGTAGTGCGGCTTGCAGGTAGCCGGGACGCTTGCCGTCCCAGGTCCGCAGTTCAATGCCCTGCCAGCGCATGCCGGGCGTTGCAGAGCGCGGACCGCCAAGCGCTATCGTGAAATAAGCGAGCGCGACCAACGGCCCCAATGCCATACCGGGCCAGAGCAGCCCAAATGTCAGAACGCCGAGAATGGCGAAAATAATCAGGGCCGCCAGAACGAGCGCCGTGACAATGATGAAGTCGAAGATGAAAGCCAGAGTGCGGGCCCAGATGACGCCGTCAAAGGCACCCAGGGGCCACGCATAGGCCGTCCCGTCCGCGAACCCGCCGCGCACCAGTCCCTTTTGCTCGCTCATCTCCGTCGCTCCCTTGGCTTGGGTAAAAGACATGGGGGCGTCAGGGTTATTCTACAAGCGCGAACGGCGGATCAGGGCGCCAGGCCGGGCGGGGTGGGTGGCGCTTCACGCAGCAACACCACGGTCAGGCGGCGATTGGCCGCCATGCGCGTGTCTTCGGGAAAGAGCGGTTCCGAATCGGCTTTGCCAACGACCTGAAACACGCGATCATCCGGCAGCCCCTGAGCTTCGATGATGCGTCGAGCCGCGTTGGCGCGATCGGCGGTCAATTCCCAATTACTATAGCCGGGCGCGCCCTGATAGGCGGCTGAATCCGTATGGCCGGAAATGCTGACGCGGTTCGGCAGTTTCAGCAGTATTTTCCCGACCGCCTGGATCAAGGTGCGGGTGCGCTCGTAAGGTTCGGCATGGCCGGCGGGGAACATGGAGCGGCCATCCTGGTCGATAATCTGGATGCGCAAGCCTTCCGGCGTTTCGTCAATGATGACGTTCTTGGACAGTTCGGCAAGTTCGGGATTGTCCTGCATCGCCTGGCGCAGGCTTTCGGTGGCGCTACGGAAATTCTGTTCGTCGATCGAGTTGGTCTGCACCGGCGAGGTGTTCGTTGTCGAAGGGTTGGCGGCACCCTCGGCTGCGTTGGTGGATTCGCGCGACCCATTGGAGGCGCTGGCGGTGCGCTGGTTGTTCGTTTCGGCGCTTTTGGGTGCAGCGGGCGTGGAGATCGTCATCACGACGCGCGGCGCTGAGCCCGGCATGCGCGATCCTTCTGAATCGAAGGCTGTGCCGCCGAGAATGCCGCCTGAGCCGCTGGTGGAGCGACTGACGCTGGCCGGGGCGAAGTAATCCGCGAGACCTTGCTTTTGTTCCGGCGTGGTCATGCTAATCAGCCACATCAGCAGAAAGAAGGCCATCATGGCCGTCACGAAATCGGCATAGGCGATCTTCCATGCGCCGCCGTGATGAGCATGCGAGGCTTTCTTGACTTTTTTATAGACGATCGTCTGGTCGGCCATGGTCTTGTTCTCGTTCCGCCGTCAGCTTGTGGCCGGTTGCAGGGTGGCGGTGGATTGCTCGACTTCGATGAAGGTCGGGCGCACATCAGACATCAGCGCCTTGCGTGCGAATTCGATCGACACGGCAGGTGCGTAGCCAGCCATATGCGCGAGCAGGCCCGCTTTCATCGAGAGATAGTATTTGGACTCTGCCTCAAAGATGTTGCGCAGCGATTGCGCCATCGGGCCGAACAGACCGTAGGAGCAGAGCACACCGAGAAAAGTGCCGACAAGCGCGCCACCGATGAGGTGGCCGAGCACTTCCGGCGGCTGGTTGATTGAGCCCATGGTGTGAATGACACCGAGCACCGCAGCGACGATACCGAGCGCGGGCGTGCCGTCGGCGAGAGCTTGAATGCCGGAGACGACCTGTTCGGTTTCCTGATGATGGGTTTCTAGTTCCTCATCCATTAGTGTTTCCAGTTCATGCGCGTTTTCGGTGCCCAGCGTGATCATCCGCAGGTAATCGCACATGAACTCGACCGCATGGTGGTCCTGAACGAAAGTCGGGAAGGAATTGAAGATTGCCGATTCGTGCGGGTTCTCGACATGCGCTTCGAGCGCCAGATTGCCCTTGCTCTTGGCGAGCTTGAAGAGCGTGAACTGGAGGCCGAGAAGCTCGAGATAGGCGGCCTTGCTGTAGCGGGGGCCGCGAATCAGCGTCTTGAACATCCCGCCGATGCCCTTCAGCACCTTGGGTGGATTGCCGATCACGAAGGCCCCGGCGGCGGCGCCCAGAATGATGATGAATTCAAAAGGTTGGAACAATACTGCCATGTGGGCGCCGGAGGCTGCATAGCCTCCGAACACACTCAACAACACAACCAAAATGCCCACGATCAGCCGCATCGCGTCCGCCACTTTCTTCTAGTGAGTCCCACCA
>CAZLLB010000244.1:0-4428 GCA_964560165.1 uncultured Parvibaculum sp.
GCGATCGACGTGACGGCCATCCGCACACCGGGCGCGGAACTGAAAGACGCGCTGACGCCGATGCCGATGATTTATGCCTCCTTCGCGGCAACCGATGCGCTGACGATTGAAGCCTTCTGGCAGTTTTCCTACGAGCGGACCGAACTCGACCCGGCCGGATCGTTCTACTCGACGGATGATATCGTCGGCAGAGGTTCGCTGCCTGCAATGTCGAGCGTGCAACCCGGTTTCGACAACCCTGATCTCGCGGCCGCCAACGGCGACCCGATGGGCTTCCTCTCGCCGGTTCCGATCGCCCTCAGCCGCACTGAGGATCGCGGCGGGAGCAATCTCAACCAGTTCGGTGTGGCGGCGCATTATTATGCCGACCAGGTCGGCACTGGCACGGATTTCGGCCTTTATTTCGTGCGTTATTCCAGCCGCCTTCCCTATCTCGGCTTCACCAACAGCGCGGCCGACTTTGCCACCTCCTGCGGCGTCATTGGCGGCCTTGGTTTTCCGGGTGTGGATTGCACAGCCGCCGCTGGCCTCAAGGCTGCTTTTGCCTATAGCGCCAACAGCGCGAACTACTTCTACGACTTCCCGACGATCAACACGCTGGGCGCGAGCTTCAGCACGACAGTTGAAGGCACGGCGGTTTCGGGTGAAGCGACCTTCTCGCCGGACATGCCTTTCGGCATTTCCGACGCGGAACTCAATGCCTCGCAGATCGATGGTCTGGGCGCTGGCGCCGGCCTCAGCGGCGGTGCCTGCATTGCGCCGGGCTGCACGTTCAGCTCCCTGCCCTACGCTCCCGGCGCTGGCCAATCGACCCTCACGCATATCAAGCTCGATGCGTGGCAGGGCCAGATCGGCACCATCACGTCGTTCCCCACGTCCGGCTTCATTCCGCGCAATCTCGGTGCGGATAGCGGCGCCTTCGTGTTCAATGCCGGCTTCGTCTATGTGCCGGATGCGAGCGAATATCCGCTGAACCGTTCGGGCCCTGAAGGTGGCATCAGAAACCCCTTTGCTGCGGGGCTGCTGGCCAACGGCGCGAGCAATCCGCAATATGCGACGAACTTCTCGACGGGTTATCGCGCGGTGCTCATGACCTCCTACAACAACGCCTTCGATACGCCCGTGACGCTGAGCCCCTACGTTCAGTTCCGTCATGACGTGCTCGGCTATTCGCCGGGACCGATCACGGCGAACTACCTCCAGGGCCTGAAGGAAGTGTCGCTGGGCGTTCGCGCCGACTACCAGTCGCGGATCAAGGCATCCCTGAGCTGGACCTCGAGCTTCGGCGCGGGTTGGTACAACGCCGTCTCCGATCGCGACTTTGCGATGGCGAGCGTGTCCTACTCGTTCTGATCAAGACGCCGGACCCCGTCCCTCCCGGGTCAGGGAATTCGGCTAAACCGCCTCGGAGCGCCCCCCGCTCCGGGGCGGTTTTCTTTATTAATGTCGCCGTGCTTGACGCAAGGGTACGGCTCCTGTTCAAAGACGCCGAACCGGAGTTGCCTGACATGCCGAACGACAAGGCCCTCGTGCTTTTCTCGGGCGGACAGGATTCGACCGTCTGTCTCGCCTGGGCATTGACGCGCTATAGCGCCGTTGAAACCGTTGGTTTCGACTATGGGCAGAACCATGCCATCGAGCTGGAATGCCGAAAGACGGTGCTGAGCAAGATAAGGAACGGCTTTCCCGACTGGAAGGCGAGGCTCGGCCCCGACCATATGATGAATTTGCGCGAGCTTTCATCGATCAGCGAAACGGCGCTGACGCGCGATGTGGCGATAGAGATGGATGCGAGCGGGCTGCCGAATACATTCGTGCCCGGTCGCAACCTGTTATTCTTCGTCTATGCGGCCGCGCTCGGCTATAGACGCGGCGCTTCGGCGCTGGTAGGCGGCATGTGCGAGACGGATTACTCGGGCTATCCCGATTGTCGCAACGATACGATACAGACGCTGGCGCAATCGGTGAGCCTCGGCATGGCGCGGCCCTTCGCCTTCGAAACGCCGCTGATGTATATCGACAAGGCGGCGACGTGGAAGCTGGCCGAGGACCTTGGCGGACCGAAGCTCGTCGAGCTCATCATTGAAGATACGCATAGCTGCTATCGCGGCGACCGGGCGCATCGACATGACTGGGGCTATGGTTGCGGCGACTGCCCGGCCTGCGATTTGCGCGCGGGTGGCTATGCGCGCTGGCGCGCGGGCGAGGTGTAGCCTCATGTATTCGGTGAAGGAGCTTTTTTACACTTTGCAGGGCGAAGGCGCGAATGCCGGTCGTCCTGCCGTGTTTTGCCGCTTTGCCGGGTGCAATCTATGGACGGGACGCGAGCAGGACCGAGCCAAGGCCGTGTGCACGTTTTGCGATACAGATTTTGTCGGCACTGATGGCGAAGGCGGCGGCAAGTTTGCCGATGCGGAAGCGCTGGCATCGGCAGTTGAACGAGCATGGGCGTCGGGCGCGCGCGCGGATCGCTTTGTCGTCTGCACAGGCGGCGAGCCGCTGCTGCAAATCGACGAAGCCTTGATCGAAGCCCTGCACAAGCGCGGCTTTGAAATTGCGGTTGAGACGAACGGCACGGTTGAAGCACCGGCGGGCCTTGACTGGATCTGCGTCAGCCCGAAGGCGGATTCAGTTTTGAAGATTATAAGCGGGCACGAGTTGAAACTCGTCTTCCCACAGATGAAGGCGATGCCGGAGCGTTTCGAGACGCTGGCCTTCCGGCATTTCTACTTGCAGCCCATGGATGGGCCAGAGGTTGACGAAAACACCAAGGCGGCGACCGCTTATTGCTTGGCGCATCCCAAATGGCGGCTGTCGCTCCAGACACACAAACTGATCGGTATCCCCTGATGCGTATCTATAAGGACTTCAACTTCGACGCCGCGCATTACCTGCCCGGCGCGCCGGAGGGACACCCCAACCGGCGAATACACGGGCACTCATTCCGCGTACGCGTTTGGCTCGACGGTGCGGTTTCACCTGTAACGGGGCTGGTGCGGCACTTTGAGGATTTTCAGCACGCGCTGGACGCGTTGCGCGACCGGCTCGATCATCACATGCTGAACGAGATCGAGGGGCTGGAAAATCCTACGCTGGAACATATCGCGGTCTGGCTGTGGGACAATCTCAAGACGCCGCTGCCGGAACTGGCGCGGGTGGAAATTCATCGCGCCTCCTGCAATGAAGGCTGCATCTATGACGGTCCGGAGAGCAAGTGATGGCGCGCAAGGCGACGACAAAACCACTGACACAACTGGGACAGGCATCGGCCATTCCTGCCTCGCCTGAGGCCGCCGCGCTTGAGCGCGTGCCCAACCCTCATGCCGATACGCATTACACGGCGCGCTTCACAGTGCCGGAATTCACCTCGATCTGTCCCGTGACGGGCCAGCCGGATTTTGCGCATCTGGTGATCGACTATGTGCCGGGCAAATGGCTCGTCGAATCCAAATCATTGAAGCTCTATCTCCAGAGCTTCCGCAATCACGGCGCTTTTCACGAGGATTGCACCGTCGCCATTGGCAAGAAGCTCGTCGAAACGCTTGCGCCGAAATGGCTGCGGATCGGCGGATACTGGTTTCCGCGTGGCGGTATTCCCATCGATGTGTTCTGGCAAACCGGCAAGTTGCCGAGCGGCGTCTGGGTGCCTGACCAGGGTGTCGCGCCCTATCGCGGGCGCGGCTGAGGTTATTTTCGTTGAATGAGATGTCTTCCTGTTGCCAAATGAAAGGGCTTCAACGGGAGGGAAACGATGCCGGAACTAGAAAAGCGCGATGCCTCGACATCGATAGATGAAATTCTCGCCATTCTGAGGCGGGATGGCGCGCTGATCCTGACCAATGTTTTGAGCGCTGCCGAGCTGGAACAGGTTCGCGCCGAAACCATGCCTTATATCGAGGCGACGCCGAACGGGGCGGATATGTTCGTCGGGCACAATACGACGCGAACGGGCGCGCTGGTGGCGCGGTCGGCCAAGTGCCGCGAGATGATCACGCATCCGACAATCCTTGCGGCGGCGAATGAATTTCTCAAACCGTTTTGCGAAAAAATTCAGCTACACCTGACGCAGGTCATTCGCATCAAGCCCGGACAGACCGCGCAGGGCATTCATCGCGACCGTTGGGCCTGGGGTACGCATCTCAAATTTCTTGAGCCGCAATTCAATACAATCTGGGCTATTTCGGATTTCACGAAAGCCAATGGCGCAACGCAGGTTTGTCCCGGCAGTCTCGAGTGGGAAGACACTCACGAGGTGCTGCCGGAAGAAATAGGCTATGCGGAAATGCCCGCGGGATCGGTGCTGGTTTATTCGGGCGGTGTGTTTCATGGCGGCGGGGCCAATGTGTCCAATGGCGATCGCGTGGGGATCAATCTCACCTATACGCTCGGCTGGCTGCGGCAGGAGGAAAACCAGTATCTCTCCTGCCC
>CAZLLB010000245.1:0-4414 GCA_964560165.1 uncultured Parvibaculum sp.
GGTCCGCATCCGCTCTTGAGATAATTCCGGTTTCGGCCAACATGGCGCAATGCGCCTTCGAGCCCCGGATGTCCTGGGCGAAGAAACGCTGGTCGAAGCCGATGGAGGCGTTGATTTCCTCCATGATGCGGTCGGGGCCGGAGCCGAAGCGGCCGCCCCACATTTTGTTGCTCATCACGGGCTCTCTGGGTCCGTCTCTCTCCGAGGGCATCCTCGGGGAAGCTCAACGGATAGAAGATGTTTCACTTTCAGCCGAAGCTTATCGCGATTTTGACGACAATAGGGCTCGCCATCGTTGCGGCGGTATACTTGATCGCTGGGCCACAAATCAATGGTAGTGGGGGGAGCGGTGCTCCGGTCTCGCCTCTGGCGGCCTATGTGACGGGGCCGATCGGTAATTTCCAGCCTGCAAGCGCGCCCCAGCCGGTGCCGGAGCTTGAATTCCATGACGGGGAAGGCAAGACCGTCCATCTGTCGGATTTTAAGGGCAAGCTCGTGCTGCTGAACCTCTGGGCGACCTGGTGCGTGCCTTGCCGGGAGGAGATGCCCGATCTGAACGAGCTTCAAGGCGCGATGGGCAGCGACAAGTTTCAGGTTCTGGCGCTCAGCGTTGACAAGGATGGGCTGGAGCTGGCGCGGTCTTTCCTCAAGGAGGTCAAGGCCGATCATCTGGCGCTTTATAATGATCCGACGTCCGGGGCGAATTTCAAGGTCAAGGGCTATGGGTTGCCGACGACGCTGCTGATTTCGCCCGAAGGCGACGAGCTTGGCCGGATTGTCGGCCCGGCGGAATGGAACAAGCCGGAGGCGCAGGCGCTGATCGAGGCGGCGCTCAAGCTCTCCGGGCGGTGAATCAGCGCTCCTTGGATAACCCCTTCGCAAAATGCGTGTCATTGCGAGGCCCGCAGGTCTGCGGCAATCCAGAGAGCCGCGAAGGAAGACTGGATTGCTTCGCTGGCGCTCGCAATGACGGGAAAATGGTGCGTTTCAAATCTTCCGGGCACTGATTGAGTAGGCGACGGGGAGGCGGGGTGCGCCTTCGGGGGCTTGGAAGAAGCGGCCCCGGCGTTCCATGCCGGGGATGGCGGGCCAGACGAGCTTGTCGTGTTCATGCAGAAAGTCGATGCGGAGGCCCGCTTGGGCGAGCGCCGTGACGACATCGCCCAGCGTGTGCTGCCATTCATTCGAGGTGTGGTGATTGAGCGAGTGGCCGGGTTCGGCATAGTCGCGCAGATCGTCCCAATGTTGCGGGCCGTCGAGGAAATAGGAGCGCACGACATGGAGATTGTCGATGTAGCTCTCGTTGCGGTCCTCGAATATCCAGGTCACGGGATGACCCTCGGCGAGATAGAAGCGACCGCCGGGCTTGAGGCATCGCGCGACGGTTTGCGCCCAGAGCGCGATGTCCGGTAGCCAGACCAGCACGCCCCAGCTTGTGAAAACCATGTCGAAATCGGTGCCTGCGAGGTCGGGCGCTTGCTCGACGCGGGCTTCGACAAAGTGGGCTTGGGTGTCGGTTTCGGCGGCGAGGGTGCGGGCGGCGGCGATGGCTTTGGCCGAGAAGTCGAGGCCTGTTACCGTCGCGCCGAGCCTTGCAAGCGAAAGCGTGTCGCGGCCGAAATGGCATTGCAGGTGAAGGAGTTTCAGTCCCGCAACGTCGCCGATTTCGGAGAGGATCAGCGGGTAGGCTCGTTTCGCCACGTTTGAATTCGGCGACGCGGTAGTAGTCGGACTGCACATGGACATCGACGACTTCGTCCCAGCGGGCGCGATTTTGTTCGATGGGGTCTGGTGATTTATCGGTGGGCATGGCGGAGCATCCTGCTGGGCTCCGCCAGATGCGAAGCCCGGCAGAATATCGGCTGATGGAGAGGCGTCAATGTGCTGCCGCCCGCTCTCTTTGCGAGGCTAGGAGGTTTCTTCGGTGAAAAGTCCGCCGATGAACTGGGCGATGTCTTCGCCGCCCGCTGTCAGGGGGGCTGAGAAGCTGTGCCATTCGAGCGTGCGGTGGATCGTGTTGACGAGGCGGCCGGTGGCGAAAACCGGGCCGGTGATATCGCGGGTGCGATCCATGATCGCGCGCCAGCGGCGACTGGCGGCGTTGGCATCGGTGACGATGAGAGAATTCGTGCCGAGATCGATGAGGCGTTTGCCGGTCATCTCGCGGCCGAAGAGATCGACCAGTGCCGTGCCGAAAATGCGGAAGCGGTATTCGTCGTTCTCCAGCACCTCGCAGATGAAGATGTGGGGGAGGAGACGGACCATTTCGGAGGGAAGAATATCCGTGCGGGCGGGCATGGCGCGGTTGGCGCGTTTACTCTCCCAATAAGCGGCGAGGGTAGCCACGCCCTGATTTCTGGGCGTCTCAAGATAGCGCACACCCTGGGGCGGTGTGGCGGCGCAAGCCGGAAGATCGTTCATGATGTTCAAACCCTGCTCCCCTCGCGGGCCCGGGCTCATTGTCGGCGCTGAGTATTAATGAGTTCTATCGGGGGGATGTGTGGGGCGCCGGGATCAGGCAGCGCTCACGGTCACCATCATGCCGAAGATCTGGGTGACTTGCGATGTGCCAGCGGTCACTGGCGCAAAGAGGCCGTGATAGACCATGTAAGCGCGCTGGGGGGACACGGTGGGCGCTTTGAAGAAAAGCGTCCTGGCATTTTGCGCTGTCATCTTGCAGATGGTCAGCCAGCGGGTGCGCAGTTCCACGTGATCGGTGGGGATCGTCGGTTTCTGACCGAATTCGGAGACGAGCTGGCCGGTGCGCTCCTCATGCATCAAATCAACGAGAGCGGTGCCGAAGACGCGGACGCGGAAATCCTCGCCGCCGTCGATGACGTCGAGGACGGTCATGTGGGGCAGGAAGGGCCGGAGTTCGGCGGGGTCTATATCGGCGCGATCGACGAGGCCGTGTGGCCC
The DNA here is from genome assembly GCA_964560165.1 of uncultured Parvibaculum sp. Classification (GTDB taxonomy): domain Bacteria; phylum Pseudomonadota; class Alphaproteobacteria; order Parvibaculales; family Parvibaculaceae; genus Parvibaculum. Next base: position 2,920 of record CAZLLB010000245.1, read on the forward strand.
GCGTTTGTCCTCAAGATAGGCGGCAAAGCGGGCGAGGAGCTGATGCTCGGGAGCGTCGAGAAACATCGGCTTTTCGGGCACGCCGCCTTGAGGCAGCGATGCTTCCTGGTGAGACAGACTCATTTACACTCCCCGCACACAAGGTCTTTCGGCCTTTACGCGTTCGAGCCTGTCATGAAATGGTTAACGGAAATTATCCATGACGACCATTAACGCGTCGGGACGGGTTTGTCGCCGCGATAGTCGTAGAAGCCGCGCTGCGTCTTGCGGCCGAGCCAGCCGGCTTCGACATATTTCACCAGAAGCGGGCAGGGGCGGTATTTGGAATCCGACAGTCCCTCGTGCAGCACCTGCATGATGGAGAGACAGGTATCGAGGCCGATAAAGTCGGCAAGCTGGAGCGGTCCCATCGGGTGGTTGGCGCCGAGGCGCATGGCCTTGTCGATGCTTTCGACCGAGCCGACGCCTTCGTAAAGCGTATAGACGGCTTCATTGATCATCGGCAGCAGGATGCGGTTGACGATGAAGGCGGGGAAATCTTCGGCATTGGCAATCTGCTTGCCGAGCTTCTTGGCGAGATCGCGCACGGAATCGAAAGTATCGTCGTCGGTCGCGATGCCGCGCACCAGCTCGACGAGTTCCATGACCGGCACGGGGTTCATGAAGTGAACGCCGATGAATTTCTCGGGGCGATCGGTGGATGCCGCAAGCCTTGTGATCGAGATCGATGAGGTGTTGGTCGCGATCAGCGCGTCTTCGCGCAGGTGCGGGCAGAGATCGGCGAAAATCTTGCGTTTGATGGCTTCATTCTCGGTCGCCGATTCGATGACGAGATCGGTCGCCTCGAAAGCCTCAAGCCCTTCAGCGATGCCGATGCGGTCGAGAGCCGCGTCGCGCTCTGCAGCGCTGATGCGTCCACTGCCGACCTGGCGCGTCATGTTGCCGTTGATGGTCGCAAGGCCCGCCTGAATGCGTTCGACGGAGACGTCGTGCAGCAGAACGTCATAGCCAGCGAGAGCGCAAACATGCGCGATACCGTTGCCCATTTGACCGGCGCCGATAACGCCGACCTTGCGAATGTTCATAACCTTCACCCAAGCCTCATGCGGAAGATTTTCCGCGCATCGCTACAATAGCCCATCATGCCTCAGAGACAAAAACGGCGCTGCAGGATCATTTCCGCAGCGCCGTTTTCTATATTGCCATTCCCATAGGGCGGGCGGTCTTAAAGACCGGCTTTTTCGAGCTCTTTGTCGAGTTCGGGAATTGCCGTGAAGAGATCTGCGACAAGGCCGTAATCCGCGACCTGGAAGATCGGGGCTTCTTCGTCCTTGTTGATCGCGACGATGACCTTGCTGTCCTTCATGCCCGCGAGATGCTGGATCGCGCCGGAGATGCCGACGGCGATGTACAGATCAGGCGCGACGACCTTGCCGGTCTGACCGACCTGGTAGTCGTTCGGCACGAAGCCCGCATCGACGGCAGCGCGCGAAGC
>CAZLLB010000246.1:0-4393 GCA_964560165.1 uncultured Parvibaculum sp.
CGGCATGGCGCTGCCCGCAATGGAAAACGTCGCCCTCTGGCACGAGCGCGACATCTCGCACTCCTCCGTCGAACGCATGATCGGCCCCGACGCCACCGTCACGCTCGACTTCGCGCTGGTGCGCCTCGCCGGCGTCATCGACAAGCTGCTGGTCTATCCTGAGAACATGCAGAAGAACCTCGACAAGCTCGGCGGCCTCGTCCACTCCCAGCGTGTCCTCCTCGCCCTCACGCAAAAAGGCGTCAGCCGCGAAGACAGCTACCGCCTCGTCCAGCGCAACGCGATGCCGGTCTGGCGCGGTGAAGGAAACTTCCTCGAGCTTCTCAAAGCCGATAAGGACGTCTCCGCCAAACTCTCCGCCTCCGAACTCGAAGCCCTCTTCGACCTCGGCTACCACACGAAGCACGTGGATACGATCTTCAAGCGCGTCTTCGGCTAATGCCTCTTCTAGCCCTCTCCCTCTGGGAGAGGGTTGGGTGAGGGCCTTCCTTCATTCGCCCCAAACTCAAACTGTCCCCACACCTTTCGCGTATTTGTCGCAACTCCGGCTATACTCACTCCAAAGCCATTCGCCCTTTGGAGTTTCCCCATGCTTCGCACCGCTTTCGACGGCTCGCGCCGCCGCCGCATCTATCTGTTCCGCCACGGCGATGTGTCCTATGTCGATGACAACGGCACCCGCGTCGCCGATTCGACCATCGTGCCGCTCACCCCTTGGGGCCGCGAGCAGGCCACGATGACCGGCAAGGCGCTGGCGAACATCCCCTTCGACCGCGCCATCGCCTCGAGCTTTCCGCGCGCCGTCGAAACCGCCGCGCTGATCCTCCAGGGCCGTAACATCGAGATCGAACAAAATTCCGCCTTCGTCGAATTTCAGGGCGATAACACCACCCGCACCGCCCTCACCCTCGAAGAGCTCGCCTACAGCTTTGCAGACGCCGCCGTGCCCGGCGCGCGCTATGTCGGCGGCGACAGCTTTGCGGAGGTAAACGCCCGCGTCATCGCCGGGCTCGAATTTCTGCTGGCCGAAGACAAATGGGAAACGCTCGCCCTTGTCGCCCATGGCGGCATCAATCGCCTCATCATCGGCTGGGCCTTCGGCACCGGCCTCGTGAGCGCGCCTTCGATTGACCAGAACACCTGCTGCTTCAACGTCATCGACATCGACACCCACCCCCAAACCGGCGCAATCGTCCGCAAACTTGTCCGCTCCCTGAACACAGCCGTCTATGACATTGCGAAAGAAGGCAACCACCTCATCTCGATGGAACAGATCGCATTGCGGATGAAAAAAGCCATCCCCGCCTGACGCTTCGATAGGATGAAAAGCGGGCGGATGAATGCCGCCCGCCGCCCTCACGTCTTGTTCACGAACTTGTCGCTCTCGGCCTGCGCCGAACGAAAATTCGTGGACAATTGGCTCTGGTCCGCATCCGCATAGGCGCTCACCTTGTGCAGCGCATTCGCCGTAGCGTTGACCGCTTCCTTCACCATCCGCACCGCAGGCGCAGGCATCGCAGCCGCCTTACCCGCCAGCGCCATCGCGGCCTCCACCACCTTTCCGTCTTCAGCCAGCTCATCGACCAGCCCCCAGTCGAACGCATGGGCGGCGTCCATCCGCTCACAGAGTATGCAGATGCGCTTGGCGCGCGCAGGCCCCACCAGTGTCACAAGACGCGGCAGCGCACCCCATTGCAGATTGATGCCGATCTTCACCTCCGGCACATATAGAAACGCCTCGCGGCCCATCACGCGCCAATCAAGCGCCAGAGGCAGCGCCACGCCCGCGCCCACCGCCATGCCTTCAATCGCCGCCACCGTTATCTGCGGCATGTCTTCCCACGCCTGACAAAGTTTCACGCCGCGATAATATGTCTGGCGCAATTCAAGGTCCGACCCCGCCGTTACCGTCCGCGATGCGCGTTCCTTGAGATCGATCCCGCCCGAAAACGCTTCCCGCGTTCCTGTCAGCACCACGGCCTGTACGGTGAGATCGTCCTGAAACCGCCGCGCCACGTCGGTCAATTCGAGGATCGTTTCCTGATTGAACGCATTGCGCGCACCCTTGCGGTCGAATCTCACAAGCGCCACCGCACCGTTCTTCTCAATCGAGATGTTGTTGTAACCGGCCATAGACATCCTCCCGTTTTATTTTTCCCCAATGCAGAACAATGCCGTCATCGGATTCTTCTCCGATGCTACATTAAGCAAAACAGATCAGAGGAATGAATCGTGACCGAACACAAAATCCGCCTCGGCATGGTCGGCGGCGGCAATGGCTCGATGATGGGCGACATGCACCGCCTCGCCTCCGCCCGCAACGGCCATTTTGAATTTGTCGCCGGTGCTCTCTCCTCCACCAAGGCCCGCGCCGATGAAAGCGCCAAACGCGCCGGCCTCGCGCCTGAGCGTTCCTATGCGAGTTTCGAGGAGATGGCCGCCGCCGAAGCCGCCCGCCCCGATGGCGTCGAGGCCGTCGCCATTCTCACGCCAAACCACCTCCACGCGCCCGTCGCCCGCGCCTTCATGCAGCACGGCATCCACATCATCTGCGAAAAGCCGATGACCGCGAACCGCGCCGAAGCCGAAGACCTCGCAACGCTGGCTGCTGCCCGCGACACCATCTTCCTCGTCACCCACAGCTACACCGCTTTCCCCATGGTCCGTCGCGCCCGCGAAATCGCCCGCTCCGGCGCGCTGGGCGAAATACGCTCTGTCCGCGCCTCCTATCTGCAAGGCTGGATGGCCGATCTCGAACATGCTGGCGCGACGCCGCAATCCAACTGGCATTTCGACCCCGCCCGCAGCGGCATAGCGGGCACACTGGCCGATGTCGGCAGCCACGCCTTCCACATCGCCACCTATATCACAGGCCTCGAACTCGAAGCCGTCGCCGCCGATCTCTCAACCTTCGGCAGCTTCTCCGCCCTGGACAATGACGGCAGCGCGCTGCTCCGCTTCAAGGGCGGTGCAAAAGGCAGCCTCGCCTGTTCCCAACTCGCCGCCGGAAACGCCAATGCTTTCAATTTAGCTGTATACGGATCAACTGGCTCGCTCCGCTGGTCTGTCGAAACCCCAAATGAGTTGCATCTCGCCATGGTCGGCAAGCCGTCCGAAATCGTCACCCCCGCCGACATGGAGCAAAGCGAACTCGCCTGGTGGGGCGAAAAAGGCTTCACCGGCTTTGAAAGCTATTTCGTCGCCTTCGCGCGCCTCTATGCCGACGCCGCCGAACTCATCGGCGCCCGCAAGGCAGGCCGCGCGCCCAATGCCTATGCAGCGCTCGCCCCCACCATCACGGACGGCCTCTTCGTCATGCGCTTCATCGACGCCGCCGTCCGCTCGTCAAAAGCCAATGCCGCCTGGATCACCCCGGAATAATCGCACCACCAACCCCCGCCCAGCCGAAAGCCCGCCGCAACTCCGCCCCCACATTCCCCGCATAGCAGCGCCCATGCGCGACGACGACCCGCTCCGGTGCCCATCCGATCATCGTCTCCACCGCCGCCTTCACCCCGTCGCGATGACCGAGAAACGTCGCCCGCATATCGCGCGGCATCGAGCCATGCGGATCGAGCACACCACCTATCCGGCACACCAGTCTCCACAACCAACCATGCAGTTTCTCCCGCTCAAAATTCTCAATCAGGTCGGTCAGGATCAGCGTCCGCGACGCCCGATGAAAGAAATCCGCCTCCACCATGAAGCTGCCCCCGACCAGCACATGGTCGATCTCCCCGCTCCATTCCGGCACCGGCGCTGCACCGAGCACGCGCTGAAACACCACGCCCCGCGCCTTCGCATTCTCCTCAACCCGCGGCGCGGCAAAACACAGCGCCTGCGGAAACGCCTCCTGCCAGTCTCGCACCCACCAATAATGGATCTTGTTCGGCGCCACGATGAAGCGCACCGGTCCCAGCCGCTCCACCTCCGCGCGCAGATTCGGCACAAGCTCCGTAGGTGAATGAATCCATAATCCGCCATCCGCGAGCCGCACCACCGTCATCCGCGTCGAAAACGGCAGGCTCGTCCACAGCCATTTCATGCGGATCACCGGCCCATCGACGATCCAGATATTCTCCCCTGCCGCCTTCAACCTGTTGATCGGCTCATAAGGATCGAGATCGAACATCGCCCCTCCGCCTGCATAATTACATATATATTTTGGTATTTAAGATATTGCACTAATTTGATAGAGTTATAACTGAAACAACACTGATAATTAGTAAATACCCCCTCCCATCTCGCCGAGGCTTCCTCATGATCCTGAAACCCCTGGCCGCCGCCCTCTCGCTGGGCTTCGCGGCTTTTCTGGCGCAGCCCGCCCACGCCGCAGAGGCCGAGGCCGACAGCATCCTCAATGTCTCCTATGACGTGGCGCGCGAACTCTTCG
>CAZLLB010000247.1:0-4370 GCA_964560165.1 uncultured Parvibaculum sp.
CCGACGACTTCGGGGATCAGCATGGTGATGGGCTGGCCCAGCATGGCCGCCTCGGCCTCGATGCCGCCCACGCCCCAGCCGAGCACGCCGAGGCCGTTGACCATGGTGGTGTGGCTGTCGGTGCCGACGCAGGTGTCGGGATAGGCGATCTCATGGTCGCCCTCGGTACGCGTCCAGACGGTCTGGGCGAGGTATTCGAGATTGACCTGATGGCAGATGCCGGTTCCCGGCGGGACCACGCGGAAATTGTCGAAGGCCTTGGAGCCCCAGCGCAGGAACTCATAGCGCTCGCGGTTGCGCTTATATTCCATCTCGACGTTCTGGTGGAAGGATTGCGGCGTCCCGAACTTGTCCACCATCACCGAATGGTCGATGACGAGATCGACGGGCACCAGCGGGTTGATGCGCTTGGGATCGCCGCCGAGCGTCTTCACCGCGTCGCGCATGGCGGCCAGATCGACCACGGCGGGAACGCCGGTGAAGTCCTGCATCAGCACGCGCGCCGGGCGATAGGCGATTTCGCGGTCGGACGTGCGGTTCTTCAGCCAGCTCTTCACCGCGCGGATGTCGTCGGCCTGCACGGTGCGGCCGTCTTCAAAGCGCAGAAGGTTTTCGAGCAGCACCTTCAGCGAAAAGGGCAGGCGCGATGTGCCCGGCAGGCCGTTCTTCTCGGCGGCCTTCAGGCTGTAATATGTGTAGCTGCGCTTGCCGACCTTCAGCACCTGCCTGGCGCCGAAGCTGTTGCCGACCGCGCTCTGCTTGATGGCGACGGCTTCGCGGCCCTTCGCTGGGAGCTTCTTCAGCAGTTTCTTTTCGGAAGCTGCGGGCTTTGCACCGAGCGGCTTCTTCACCGCTGTTTTCGCAGGGGTGGCTTTTTTGGGAGCTGCCTTTTGGGGCGCGGCCTTTTTTGCCGTGGTTTTCTTCGGTGCGGCCTTCTTCGGCGCGGCTTTCTTGGCCACTGCCTTTTTCGGCGTTGCCTTCCTGGCGACGGCCTTTTTGGCCACTGGCTTCCTGGCGACCGGCTTCTTCACCGACGCCTTTTTTGGGGCGATCTTTTTGGTGGTGGCCTTTTTGGGGGCTGTCTTTTTCGCAACGGCTTTCTTTGCGACGGGCTTCTTCGCAGCGGTCTTTTTCTTCGCTACGACTTTCTTGGCCGCAGGTTTGGCTTTGACCGGTGTTTTCTTTTTGGCAGGCGCGGCCTTCTTCGCAACCGGCTTCTTTTTCGCGACTACTTTTTTCGCTATGGGCTTTTTCGCCACGGGCTTCTTCTTCGTCGCGGGTTTCGCTTTTGCCGCCTTGCCCGCGGGCTTCTTCGCCGCAGGCTTTTTCGCTTTCGCTTGGGCTTTCGTCCGGGCCTTCGCTGGGGCCTTCTTCGCCATGGAATGTTCCTCGATGATGCGCGCCCGGGCCGGCGAGACGGGTTTGGGATTTTCGCTTCAGCGTGCCGCTCGCGCGTGTGGATATTGCGCGTGACCGGCTCTGGAAATCGCCGCCGCTTTCCGTGCCTTTGGGCCTATATGCTTGACGTGCGCGACTATAATGTCTTTCCCATGCGAAGGCTATGGTTACGCCGACGCATGGCAGGCGATAATCGCTCGCAGGAATCGAAACGGAGAAACGGTATGGATGCGGTTCGCGTCGAAAAAAATGGCCCCGTCACTACGGTGATCCTCAACCGCAAAGACGTTCGCAACGCCGTTGACCGGCCCACGGCCACGGCGCTGGCGGAGGCCTTTCTCGCCTTCGAGAAAGACGATGAGGCGCTCTGCGCGGTGTTTGCGGGCGATCACGGAACCTTTTGCGCCGGAGCCGATCTCAAGGCTGTCGCGGGAGCAGGCGATGATGCCGTGCGGCGCGGCAATCTCATCGCCACCCCCGGCACCGGCCTCGATTTCGATCGTCTCGCCACGGACGGGCCGATGGGCCCCTCACGGATGGCGCTGTCAAAGCCCGTCATTGGCGCGATTTCGGGGTTTGCGGTGGCGGGCGGGCTCGAACTCGCGCTCTGGTGCGATATGCGTGTCGTCGAGGAGGACGCCGTCATGGGTGTTTTCTGCCGCCGCTGGGGCGTACCGCTGATCGATGGCGGCACCGTGCGCCTGCCGCGTCTCATCGGCCATTCCCGCGCCATGGACCTCATTCTGACGGGCCGCGCCGTGGGCGCTGACGAGGCGTTGCAAATGGGCCTCGCCAATCGCGTCGTCGCCAAGGGTCAGGCCCGTGCCGAAGCCGAAAAACTCGCCGCCGACATTGCCCGTTTCCCGCAGCTCTGCCTCAAGGGCGACCGCATGTCGGCTTATGAGCAATGGGATCTGCCCTATGATCGCGCCATCGGTAATGAACTCGATCATGGCCGCAAGGTTCTGATGAGCGGCGAGACGATCAAGGGCGCGGCGCGTTTCGCGTCGGGCAAAGGCCGGGGCGGGCGCTTCGATGAGATTTGAATCTATGAGGCGTCACGCCCTTACTTTCACCTCCCCCTCCCAATCTTCCTTTTCGCGCCTACGCGCGAATGTGGGGGAGGGTTTGAGTGCATGGGTGGTCGGCGCGCATGTCTGACCGCCTCCGCCTCCGCCTCACCGCTAGCGATCTCGCCTGTATTCGCGGCGGGCGCATCGTCTTCGAGGGTCTGAATTTTACCACCGCCAGCGGTGAAGCCCTTGTCGTCACCGGCCCGAACGGCGCGGGCAAGTCGAGCCTCTTGCGCCAGATTGCCGGACTTGTCGATATTGCAGGCGGCACACTCACATTAGACGGCGGCGCGGACGAAGCGCCGCTTGGCGAACAGGCGCATTACATCGGCCATCTCGATGCGCTGAAGGGCGCGATGAGCGTCTCGGACACGGTGGATTTCTGGTCGGATTTTCTTGGCGGCGATAGCGAGGGCATCGACGAAGCCTTTGAAACATTCGATTTGCACGATCTTGCCGATCTGCCCGTCGCCTATCTCTCCGCCGGGCAGCGCCGCCGCCTCACACTGTCGCGCCTGTTGATCGCGCCGCGCCCGCTCTGGCTTCTCGATGAGCCAAGCGTCGCGCTTGATGCGGCAAGCCTCGCGCGTCTTGTCGCGGCGATGGAGCGCCATCTGGCGCAAGGCGGCCTCATCATCGCGGCAACGCATCAGGAATTGAGGCTTGCCTGCACCTCCACGCTCGATCTTTCGCCTCTGGCGGTGTTCGCATGATGCGTGCCTTTCTTGCTCTCATCACGCGCGATGTCGCGCTTGCCGTGCGTGTCGGCGGCGGCGGCGGCATGGCGGTTTTCTTCTTTCTGGTCGTCGTCGCCATCGTGCCGCTGGGCATCGGGCCCAATCTCGTGTTGCTGGGTCAGATCGCGCCGGGTCTTCTCTGGGTAGCGCTGCTGCTCTCCTCGCTGCTGACGCTCGACCGTCTCTTTCAGGCCGATTATGAAGACGGCACACTCGACATTCTCTCCATGGGCACTTTGCCGCTCGAACTCACCGCTTGTGCCAAGATCATCGCGCATTGGCTGACGACGGGCCTGCCGCTCGTCGTCGCCGCGCCGCTGCTCGGGCTTTTGCTCAATCTCGATGTGGCGCATTTCCCCTCGCTGGTGCTTGCCATGGTGGTCGGCACTCCGGCTTTGAGTTTTCTCGGTGCGGTCGGTGCGGCGCTCACCGTCAGCGTCCGGCGCGGCGGGCTTCTCGCTTCGCTGCTGGTGCTGCCCTTTTATGTTCCGGTGCTTATTTTTGGCGTTGCAGCAGCGGGCGGCGCGGCCACCACTCCCGGCGCGGGCCATCAGGGCCTGCTACTTCTCGGGGCGGTCACGCTGGCAAGCCTCGTTCTCGGCCCCATTGCTGCGGCGGCGGCTCTTCGCGCCAATCTCAGGACGTGATGCGCGTCAAAATGCCCTGTCTGCCCCATTGTTGCCTGCGGGCACCTTGCCCTTCCGGGCCTCACGCCGCTAAATGTCGGGCATGTCGGACCTGACCTCGATCCAGCGGTTTCACGCTCTCGCCAATCCGGCGCGCTTCATGGCGCTGTCGGAAAAGCTCGTCCTGCCGCTCGGCCTGCTGACGGTGGGGCTGCTCGCGGTCGGCCTTTATTTTTCGCTCTTTGTCGCGCCGCCCGATTACCAGCAGGGCGAGACGGTGCGCATCATGTATATCCACGTGCCATCCGCCTGGCTCGCCATGCTCGGCTATATGGTCATGGCGGGCGCTTCCTTCATCGCGCTGGTGTTTCGCCATCCGCTGGCCGATGTCTGCGCCAAATCGGCGGCACCCATCGGCGCGGCCTTCACTTTTCTGGCGCTTGTCACCGGCTCGCTCTGGGGTCGGCCCATGTGGGGCACATGGTGGGTCTGGGGCGATGCGCGCCTCACTTCCATGCTGATCCTGCTGTTTCTCT
>CAZLLB010000248.1:0-4275 GCA_964560165.1 uncultured Parvibaculum sp.
GCGTGCCGCTCTCGACCTATCGTGCGCAGCGCCGCGGTGGCCGCGGTCGCTCCGGCATGACGACCAAGGACGAAGATTTCGTCACGCAGCTTTTCGTCGCCAATACACATACGCCGATGCTGTTTTTCTCCTCCATCGGCATGGTTTACAAGTTGAAGGTCTGGCGTTTGCCTGCCTCGACGCCGCAGGGCCGCGGCAAGGCGATGATCAACCTGTTGCCGCTAGAGCAGGGGGAGACGATCACCACCATCATGCCCTTGCCCGAAGACGAGGCAAGCTGGGCAAATCAGCATGTGATGTTCGCCACACGCAGCGGCAGTGTTCGCCGCAACGAATTGTCGGATTTCATCCAGATCAATCGCAACGGCAAGATCGCGATGAAGTTTGAGGGCGACGATGAAGGTGACGCCATCATCGGAGTCCACACATGCACAGAAGACGATGACGTGCTGCTCACCGCTGCGAACGGCCGCTGCATCCGCTTCCCTGTGACCCAGGTGCGCGTCTTTTCCGGCCGTAGTTCAACGGGTGTGCGAGGCATCAGGCTTGAGGGCGATGACAAGATCATTGCCATGAGCATTCTGCGTCACGTCGATGTGACACCAGCCGAAGCTCGCGCCTATCAAAAGCAGGCTGGTGCCATGCGCCGCGCTGTGATCGGCGAGGGCGATGAAGCGGAAGTCGAGATCGTTGAGGCTATCGAAGTCGAAGATGTCGATGACGATGCGGCGGAGGATTTGCCGTTGACGCCGGAGCGCTACACCGAGCTTGGTGCGCGCGAACAATTCGTGCTCACGGTAAGCGAGAAGGGCTTCGGCAAACGGTCTTCGTCCTATGATTACCGTACATCGGGACGCGGCGGCAAAGGCATCATCGCCATGACCGTCACGGCGCGAAACGGCAAGCTCATTGCCTCCTTTCCCGTCGAGGATCACGACCAGATCATGCTCGTCACCGATGCGGGCCAACTTATCCGTTGCCCGGTTGATGATGTGCGCGTCGCGGGGCGTGCGACGCAGGGCGTCACCATTTTCCGCACAACTGCTGAAGAGCATGTTGTCTCGGTCGAACGTGTCGATGAGAGTTCCGAGAACGGCGATCACGGTGACGCAGACGAGCAGGGCGCGTCCGACGACGCTTCAGAGAAATAGGAGCGGGCATGGCGCCGAGGCAGAAAAGAACAGGGATATATCCTGGAACGTTCGACCCGATGACCAATGGGCATCTCGACATCATTCGTCGCGCTCTCACCATGGTCGATCATCTCGTCGTGGCAATGGGCATCAATGCCACCAAGGCGCCCATGCTGAGTTTTGAGGAGCGCGCTGCGCTGATCGAAGCTGAGGCCGGGCCCATCGCAAAAAAATTGGGGTCACGGATCACGACCGCATCCTTCTCCGGCCTGGTAGTCGATGCCGCTGACGCACACGGCGCCAATATCATCATCCGGGGCTTGCGTGGCGGTGTTGATTACGAATACGAAGCTCAGATGGTCGGCATGAACCGGATCATGAATCCGCGTGTCGAGACTGTCTTTCTTGCCGCCTCGCCGGAGACGCAATTTATTTCCTCGACGCTCGTGCGCCAGATTGCCAGCATGGGCGGAGATATTTCTCGTTTCGTGCCGAAGCGGGTGGAAAAGAAAGTCCTCTCGAGGATAGCGAAACAGCGCAAAAGCTGATCGCCGATCCATAAAGGAAAATCTGATGCGTCGTCTGACTGGCCTTGCCTTTGTGCTCTTTGCTCTCTTTGCAATGACGGGCACAGCTTCCGCGTTCGATCCGGAAAACACGATTTATCTCGACTTGAAAGATGGCCGCGTGGTCATCGAGCTGCTCCCGGATGTCGCGCCGGAGCACGTCAAGCGGATCAAGGAACTGACCCGCAAAGGTTTTTATAATGGGCAGATATTCCATCGCGTGATCGACGGTTTCATGGCACAAACCGGCGACCCGACTGGCACAGGTGCAGGCGGTTCGCCTCTTCCTGACCTCAAGGCCGAATTCAGCGACAACGAAACCTTCTGGCGTGGTGCCGTTGGCATGGCCCGGGCAAACGATCCCGACAGCGCCAACAGCCAGTTCTTCATCTGCCTTGGAGACGCCGATTTCCTCGACGGAAAATATACTCTCTTCGGACGCGTGACCGAGGGAATGGAATTTGTAGATCACATCGCGAAGGGTGAGCCGCCGGCCAATCCGGACAAGATTATCCGGATGCAGGTTGCCGCCGACGCAGACAATAAGAATTAAGGAGAGACGATGAGCGACCTCGAAAATACGCTCTATATGGATATTCCGCATGGCCGCGTCGTCATCGAGCTTCGGCCCGATCTTGCGCCCAAGCATGTGACGCGCATCAAGGAACTGGCGCGCGAAGGATTTTATGATGGCGTTGCGTTCCATCGCGTCATCGATGGTTTCATGGCGCAGGGTGGCGATCCGACCGGCACGGGCTCAGGCGGTTCGGGCAAGAAGCTCGCGCAGGAGTTTTCCGCTGAGCCGCATGTGCGCGGCATCTGTTCAATGGCCCGCACACAAGACCCGAACAGCGCTGATTGCCAGTTCTTCATCGTCTTTGACGAGGCCCGTTTCCTCGACAATCAATATACCGTCTGGGGCAAGGTCTCTGCGGGCATGGAGTTCGTCGATAAGCTGAAGCGTGGCGAGCCCGTGCGCGAGCCTGACCGCATCAAGTCGATGCGCGTCGCCGCAGACGTCAAGGAATGAAAGTGCGGGGGCCGAAAGGCCCCCGTCGCTTATCCCGGCATATCAGATGCGCGTCGATGATTTTGATTTTGAGCTTCCAGAAGAGCTGATCGCGCTCCGCCCAGCGCGGCCACGTGATGCTGCGCGAATGCTCGTTATTGGTCCCGCGCATGATGGGCTGGAGGATCACGGCGTTCGCGATCTGCCGGACTATTTGCGCAAAGGCGATCTGCTCGTCTTCAACGATACGCGCGTGATTCCTGCACGCCTCTTCGGCAAGCGCCGGCGCGGCGAGGCGGAAGCAAAGATCGAGGCGCTATTACACAAGCGCGAAGGTGCCGACGCCTGGCATGCCTTCGTTCGGCCAGCCAAGCGATTGAAGGTCGGCGAGCGCATCGAATTTACCCACGATCTTTCGGCAACTGTCGAGGAGCGCGGCGAAGGCGGCGATGCGCTGTTGAGGTTTTCGGCAAGTGGTCCCGCGCTCGACATTGCCATAGCGCAGTCCGGCGAGATGCCGCTGCCGCCTTATATCGCTCGCAAGCGCCCGGCAGATGATGCTGACCTTACCGACTATCAGACGCTCTACGCGCGAGAACTGGGCGCGGTCGCTGCGCCGACTGCGGGGCTTCACTTCACGCCTCAACTTCTCGCAGCGATCGAGAACAAGGGCATCAACGCCGTGCACCTGACCCTTCATGTGGGTGCGGGCACCTTTCTGCCGGTTGCGGTTGACGACACGCAAGCCCATAAGATGCACGCCGAATGGGGCGAAATAGCCCCCGAGGAAGCGCAGGCGATCAACGAGGCCAAAGCCAGAGGCGGACGCATTGTTTCCGTTGGCACAACCTCGATGCGGCTCCTCGAAACGGCAGCGGAAGAGGATGGGACCATCCGGCCATTTCGCGGGGATACCGATATTTTCATTACACCCGGCAAACGCATCCGGGCCGTGGACATGCTGATGACGAATTTCCACCTGCCGCGTTCAACGCTTTTCATGCTCGTATCGGCTTTGCGCGATACCGATGAAATGAAGCGCGCTTATGCCCATGCGATAGCAGCTCGGTATCGGTTTTATTCGTACGGCGATAGCAGCCTCATCTATCGCGGTGGTGCCGCATGAGCGCCTTCAGCTTTGAATTGAAAGCGATGGACGGTGCGGCACGCACAGGCCTCGTTCACACACCGCGCGGCGACATCCGCACGCCTGCGTTCATGCCGGTCGGCACGGCGGGTACGGTCAAGGCGCTCTATATGGATCAGGTGCACAGCGCTGGCGCCGATGTGGTCCTCGGCAACACCTATCATCTGATGCTGCGCCCTGGTGCCGAACAGATCTCGGCGCTTGGCGGTCTGCACAAATTCGCCAACTGGCCGTATCCGATCCTGACGGATAGCGGCGGCTTTCAGGTTATGTCGCTGACCAGCCTGCGCAAGATGACGGAGGAGGGCGTCACCTTCGCCTCGCATCTCGACGGCTCGCGACATCTGCTCTCGCCTGAGCGCAGTATCGAGATCCAGTGCCTGCTCGGTTCCGACATCCAGATGCAACTCGACGAGTGCA
>CAZLLB010000249.1:0-4231 GCA_964560165.1 uncultured Parvibaculum sp.
CGATCAGCTTGGACGTCAGCACCACACCGCTGAACTCGAAGCGGATCTTGGTTTCCGAGACCCCGACCGAAATAGAGCCCGCATCGCCCTCCAGAAGCTTCTGGAGTTCAACGACGGTTTTGCGCGGGACAATGACACCGGGCATTCCGGCTGCGCCTGCAGGCAGATCGTAATCGACCTGAGCGAGGCGATGGCCATCGGTCGCCACGGCGCGCAGCGCCTTCGCCTTGTCGTTCTCGACCGCGTGGAGGTAGATGCCGTTGAGATAGTAGCGGGTCTCTTCGGTCGAGATCGCAAAGCGTGTCTTGTCGATCAGGCGGCGCATGGCCTCTGCCGGCAGATCGAAGCGATGGGGCAACTGGCCCGCTGCCATGGCCGGAAAATCCTCCGGCGGCAGCGCCTGAAGCGCAAAACGCGAGCGTCCCGCCGTCAGTTGCAGCCTGCCCTCGTCGGCGCCAGTCGAAAGCTCGACCTGAGCCCCGTCGGGGAGCTTCCTCACAATGTCGTAGAGCGTGTGTGCGGAAGCCGTGGTGCCGCCCGGCTGGGCCACATCGGCGTCGATCGCCTCAACCACCTCGATATCGAGATCGGTGGCGGTCAGGCTCAACTGCCCATCGGCTGCGCGGATCAGCACATTGGACAGGATCGGGATGGTATTGCGCCGCTCGACAACCGACTGAACGTGATTGAGAGACTTGAGGAGTGCGCCGCGCTCGATGGTGATCTTCATGGTCTCTCTTCGGTCCCCCGTTTGGGCGTTCTGCCCCATGGACGCTTGTGCCTGACGGATTTCCCCGCCTCTCTCATTCCCAGGTTTCACCTGTCCTCGAGGGCGGCGCGCGCTCGCGGCCAAAGCTGGCCGGGCGTCCGATCCTGTTTGAACCCGCAAAACTTGGGGGTCGGAAAACACCCGGTTAAGAGCCTTTCAAGCCCCGCCCGCGGACGCCCCGGCGACTGCCGGATTTCCGTAGAAAATCATCTGGGAGAGTATAGCAGATCAGGCGCGGCGTGCACGAAAATCGGCACGCCGGATGAGGCATCCGGGCCTGTGAAATGAGCTGATTCGGCAGGGGTTTAGGGGCCTTTTCCGTCCCCTCCCCAAGCGGGGTTTCAGTTCGAGCCGTTACCGCCTTCAAGCATGCGTTTCAGCAGGTCCACATCCTCGTCCATGCCGCTATCGGCCTGGCGCAATTCGTCGATCTTGCGCACCGCGTGGATCACCGTCGTATGGTCGCGGCCACCGAATTTGCGGCCGATCTCGGGCAGCGAGCGCGTGGTGAGCTGCTTGGACAGCCACATCGCCACCTGACGCGGACGCGCCACCGCACGGGCGCGGCGGGCCGACAGCATGTCGGCGAGGCGGACGTTGTAATATTCGGCAACGCGGCGCTGGATTTCCTCGATCGTCACCTTGCGGTCGTTGCAGCGAAGAAGATCGCGCAGCACGTCCTGGCTCATCTCCAGCGTGATCGGACGCCCGACCAGCGAGGCATAAGCGATGACGCGCTTCAACGCGCCTTCGAGTTCGCGCACGTTGGAAACGATGCGATGCGCGAGAAATTCAAGCACACCGGCAGGCATGACGATCGGACCATTGCGGCCCAGCATCTCTTCGGCTTTCGATTGAAGAATACCGAGGCGCAATTCGTAATCGGTCGGATGAATATCGGCGGCAAGGCCCCAGCCGAGACGCGAGCGGATGCGCTCTTCGATGCCCTCGAGATCGGAAGGCGAGCGGTCGGCGGAAATGATGACCTGACGATTGTGATCGATCAACGCATTGAACGTGTGGAAGAATTCTTCCTGCGTCGACTCCTTGCCGGAGATGAACTGCACGTCGTCGATCATCAGCACGTCAACAGTGCGGAACTGCTGCTTGAAGGCCATCGTGTCCTTGAACCGCAAGGCCCGCACGAACTGATACATGAATTTCTCAGCCGAGAGATAAAGCACCTTGCGCTCGGGCTGACGGCGGCGGATTTCCCAGGCGATGGCATGCATCAGATGCGTCTTGCCAAGGCCGACGCCGCCATAAAGGAAAAGCGGATTGAAGGTGACGTCCGGCGTCTCCGACACGCGCCGCGCGGCGGCATGGGCCAGTTCGTTCGATTTGCCGACGATGAAATTTTCAAAGGTGAAGCGCGGATCGAGCGGCGCGCCGACGCCCGCATCCTCAAACCCCTGCGGCACGGCATCGCGCGCGGGTGCGTTTGTGGGCGCGGGAGCGACGAATTTCTGCAAGGCCGGGCGCGGCATTTCGCGCGGCGGCACAACAGGCGCGACCCTTGTTGCGGGCGCGGAAACATTTGCATGAGCCTGCACGATCACCTCGACGCGGGAGATGCTCGCATCCTCCTCGCCCCAGAGTGAGGCCATGCGCTCGACATAATGCGACTGAAGCCAGTTGCGGATAAAGCGCGTCGGCACGGCAAGCGTCACCCGTTCGGCGGAAAGGCCGACCAGTTCGATCTGCTTGAACCAGCTATTGAACGTCGCCTCGCCGAGTTCGGCCAGAAGGCGCGTACGCACGCGCTGCCACTGCGCCGTCACGATCGGATCAAGAGACTGGCCCGGCTCAAGAGATTTGTTTTCGCCCGACCCTGACGTCACAGACACCGCCTCCGAAAATTTCTTGCGCGATGCCGCGTCGCCACCTGCCTGCAAACCATCGCCAACGGCGCGAAATGCAGATTTCGCCACCGAACCCATTTTGTTTTCGTTCACGACCTCTTACCCCTTCTTGGGTTCCGCTCCCCACTTCGGAACCTTTGGAAGACGCGCGCCCGCATCGACGCGCTCTCCCTTCCCCTCTCTTCATCACTCCGAACCGGCGCGGATTATCCCCACGCCTGCCCCCGCATATTCTCCGGGATCAAATTACCCCTGCATCTATCCCTGAACCCAGGGCAGGCCCGCCGCCTTCCAGCCAGTGCGCGCGCCCCGGTGCCGCGCTTCGTCGAGATCGCCCTCGAAGCCGCCGACGATATTGTAGCTCTGCGCGAAACCCTGCGCCGTCAGCGCAATCGCTGCCGCCTTGCTGCGTGCGCCGGAACGGCACAGAAACAGCACCGGCGCATCGCGAGACGCATCGCCCAGCGTGGCGCTAACATCGCTGGCGAAGTCCGGGTTGACGTTCATCGCGGGAAAACTCTGCCATTCGGCTAGCAGCGGCTCCTTGCCGAGAGGGCCGAGATCGGCAAGGCCGACATAGGACCATTCGGCGCGGGTGCGCACATCTACAAGAACGGCATCGGGATTTTCTGACAGGACGCGCCAGGCTTCTTGCGCGGAAATGTCGCCGGCATAATTAGCGGGCTGGGCACCAAGGATCGCGGGCTTCGTCATCTTTGCATCGCCCGCCATTCCTGCGCCTCCCTTGAATTTGCATTATCCGGCCACGCCGCCACTCGGGGACAAGTCTCTTTCCGCGAGGAAACTCCCCTGGAGTTTCTCGCGCCGCCACCGCTTACTGTCTGGATACTTTTTGGCTCTCAAAAAGACTCAAAGAGATACTGTATTTGGTGGTCCGATTACTTAGAAACAACAGTATTCATTGGCCCCTTCAAGGCTAATAACCATACCGGCTGGACCTGCCAGAGGCAAGCATAAGAATCGGAAGCGCCAAAAAAAGTTCACGTATGACGCTCCGCTGAGACGCCGAAAACACCGCCACGTGCGAGTGAAATCAGATGAACACCGCAGCGCACACGCGAGCGCGATAAAAAACCGCGCAGTTGTGCGCTTCACAAAATTTTTCTTCTCGCGTCAGCGAGTGTGCATTGCGTTTGTTGCTTCCGGCACAACTACGCATCGCGAATGCGCGGGGCAAGCAATGCGCTGCTTTGTTTCAAATTTTAAATTCTTGCGGCAGAAAAATACGCCGGACCCGTCGCGCAATATGCCTCGGGCATGATAAAGGCCCGCGTCCAATAATGCACGCGGGCCTTGATCTATTCGTTTCGCCTCCGCGCCGTTCGTTCGACGCGGGCGCATACGCCCTTGGCGAATATCAGGCCGAGAGAAGCTTCACGCGCGCGGAGAGACGCGACACTTTGCGCGAGGCGGTGTTCTTGTGCGTCACGCCTTTCTGGGCGGCGCGCATGATCTCGGGCTCGGCCGCCTTCAGCGCAGCGGTCGCCGCTTCCTTGCTGCCACCGGCAATCGCTTCTTCAACCTTGCGGATGAAGCCGCGCATGCGCGAGCGACGATCCTTGTTGACCGCGGTGCGCGT
>CAZLLB010000250.1:0-4231 GCA_964560165.1 uncultured Parvibaculum sp.
CGTCCCGATCATGATCGACAGTTCCAAATGGTCGATCATCGAGGCGGGCCTCAAATGCGTGCAGGGAAAGGCTATCGTCAACTCGATCAGCTTGAAGGAGGGCGAAGAAGCTTTCCTCGATCATGCGCGCAAGGTGCAGCGCTATGGTGCTGCCGCCGTGGTCATGGCCTTCGACGAGGATGGTCAGGCGGATACGGCCAACCGCAAGTTCGAGATTTGCGAGCGGTCCTACAATCTGCTGGTGAACAAGATCGGCTTCGCACCCGAAGACATTATCTTCGATCCGAATATCTTTGCAGTGGCGACCGGCATCGAGGAGCACAATAACTACAGCGTCGAATTCATCGACGCGACGCGACGCATCAAGCAGAGCCTGCCGCATGCGCATGTCTCGGGCGGCGTGTCCAATGTCTCCTTCTCGTTTCGGGGCAATGAGCCCGTGCGCGAGGCGATGCATTCCGTGTTTCTCTATCACGCCATTCAGGCGGGCATGGACATGGGCATCGTCAATGCCGGTCAGCTTGCTATCTACGACGAGATCGAGCCCGATCTGCGCGAGCGCGTTGAGGACGTGATCCTCAATCGCCGCTCAGATGCGACCGAGCGGCTGCTGGAGATTGCAGAACGCTACAGAGGGGATGCGGGCAAGAAGAAAGAGGAGGACCTCTCCTGGCGCGAATTGCCGGTGCGCGAGCGTCTCACGCATTCGCTGGTCAAGGGTATCAACGCCTTTATCGAGGAAGACACCGAAGCCGCGCGCAAGGAGGCCGAGCGCCCGCTTGACGTCATCGAAGGCCCGCTGATGGACGGCATGAACGTCGTCGGCGATCTCTTTGGCTCAGGCAAGATGTTCCTGCCGCAGGTGGTGAAATCCGCCCGCGTGATGAAGCAGGCGGTCGCCTATCTGCTGCCCTTCATGGAGGAAGAAAAGCGCCGCACCGGTGCCGTGCAAAACAAGGCTGCTGCCAAGATTTTGATGGCGACGGTGAAGGGCGACGTTCATGACATCGGCAAGAACATCGTCGGCGTCGTGCTTCAGTGCAACAATTTCGAAGTGGTCGATCTCGGCGTCATGGTGCCGACAGCGACCATCTTGCAGCGCGCGCGCGAGGAGAATGTCGATGTGATCGGGCTTTCCGGTCTCATCACGCCGAGCCTCGATGAGATGTGCCATGTCGCCGCCGAAATGGAGCGCGAGGGCTTCGACATTCCGCTGCTGATAGGTGGAGCGACCACCAGCCGCATCCACACCGCCGTCAAGGTTCATCCTAACTACAAGCGCGGGCAGGCGATTTATGTCACTGACGCAAGCCGCGCGGTGGGCGTCGTCTCGCAGCTCATGTCGCCGACGGCCAAAGGCAAATATATCGACGATGTGCGCACTGAATACGTGAAGATGGCCAAGGCCCATGCCAATGCGCGCCAGACGAAGGAGCGCCAGACGCTGGCCGCCGCGCGTGAGAACAAACTCAAGATCGACTGGGCGGATTACAAGCCGACAAAGCCGAGCTTCCTTGGCACGAAAGTCTTTGAGGACTATCCGCTCGAAAAACTGGTGCCCTATATCGACTGGACGCCCTTCTTCGCGACCTGGGAGCTTGCGGGGCACTATCCGCAGATTCTGAAGGACGACCTGATCGGCGAGACGGCGCGCTCACTTTTTGCCGATGCGCAGGAAATGCTGAAGCAGATGGTCGATGAGAAGTGGCTGAGGGCTTCAGCCGTCATCGGCTTCTGGCCGGCAAACCAGATCGAGAATGAAGACATCGAGCTTTACACCGATGACACACGCACCGAGCGGCTTGCCGTACTGCATTCGCTGCGTCAGCAGATGTCGCGCGGAAAGTCGGAGCGCGCCAATATGGCGCTGGCTGATTTCATCGCGCCCAAGGAAACGGGCGTCGCCGATTATATCGGCGGCTTCGCGGTCACGTCGGGCCATGGCGAAGACGCCATCGCCAAGGAATTTTCAGATAAACTCGACGACTACAAGTCGATCTTGTCGAAGGCGCTTGCCGACCGTCTGGCAGAAGCCTTTGCCGAACATCTGCATGCGCGTGTGCGGCGCGAATTCTGGGCCTATGCGAAAGACGAGACGCTGAGCAATGACGACCTGATTGCCGAGAAGTATCAGGGCATTCGTCCCGCGCCTGGTTATCCTGCGCAACCCGACCATACGGAAAAGCGGACGCTTTTCGATCTGCTTGATGCTGAAGAGAAAGCAGGCATCAAACTCACCGAGAGCTATGCAATGTGGCCGGGTGCCGCCGTCAGCGGCCTCTATATCAGCCATCCGCAGTCTGAATATTTTGGTGTCGGGCGCATCGAGCGCGATCAGGTGGTGGATTATGCTGCGCGCAAGGGTATGACGATGGCTGAATGCGAACGCTGGCTGGCACCGATCCTCAACTACACACCGGGAGCGGAAGCGGCCTGAGGATTTTCTACCTGACGGCCTTCGCCCATTTCTCCGCCCATAGGGTCAGGGGCGTGAATTGCGTTTGCAATTCGCGCCCGAGCGCCGTCAGCGCGTAGCCCTCCGCCTCGATGTCGATCAATGCCGTCTCGCGCAGCTCAGCGAGGCGAGTATTGAGGACGCTCGGGGACACGCCGCCGCAGGCTTCCTGCAAGGCGCGAAATGTCAACGGCTCACCCCGAAGCTCCCACAGGATGCGCAAGACCCAGCGCCGCCCTATCAAGTCGATCAGCGCCATGATCGGCTTGCCGGTGGTCGAGCCGCGAACGGGCTTTCCGGGCTTCGGGAGTTTCCTCTTCGTCATGGCGAAAGAATATCTCTTGCGCTACGAAAAAAGAAGCATATCTTTTGCTACTGAAATAGCAGCAAGGGAACAGCCATGACCGCCCGCATTGCACCCGCCGCCCAGCCCTATGCACCGGATATGGAAGAGACGCTGACAAAGCTCATGCAGGGCAGGGAACCTTTGCTCCTCTTTCGAACTCTAGCGCGCGAACCACGCCTCTTTCGCCGCTTCATGGCGGGCGGGCTGCTCGACGAGGGCACGATCAGCTTGCGTGAACGTGAGATCGCCATAAACCGCGCCTGCGCGCGATGTGGCGGAGAGTACGAACGGGGAGTGCATGTTGCCCTGTTTGCCGAAGCGGTCGGTTTCGGGCCGAAGGAAATCAGGGCGACGGTGGCGCGGGGCCATGACGCTCCGTGCTGGAATGATCGGGAACGCCTGATCTTGCGCCTGGTCGATCAGCTTCACGAAACGGCGACCATCGACGATGCGCTGTGGACCGAACTCATACGTGAATTTCGCGACGAGCAGATCATCGAATTCATGATGCTGACCGGCTTTTATCATATGGTCTCGTTCGTTGTGAACGCATTGCGCCTGCCATCGGAAGCCTATGCGGAGCAATTTCCGACAGATCAATGAGACGCCGCGGCTCAGAAAAGCCCGATGGTGACGGCGCCAACAAAGACGAAAGCGAGGCAGGTGACGAGGTAACCGACTTGCGTGGAAAAGGTCATTTTGGCCTCCCGAAGAGGTCGTTGCCGAAGCACGAAACTGGTGCCCGACAGGGGGTCACGGTTGGAGTTT
Source organism: uncultured Parvibaculum sp. (assembly GCA_964560165.1). Classification (GTDB taxonomy): domain Bacteria; phylum Pseudomonadota; class Alphaproteobacteria; order Parvibaculales; family Parvibaculaceae; genus Parvibaculum. The sequence goes on from CAZLLB010000250.1 coordinate 3,570, forward strand.
CGCGCCCTCGGAAAGAGGTGCAAGACAATTCACGCCTGCGTTATTCCAGTCACATTGTTGCGTGTGTGCACGGCCTCATAATTGGCGGAAAACCGCCTGAATTGGGGCAATTGTGGTGATGTTGCCATGCGCGGAATTGTAGTTCGGTCAGCGCGCCGTGAGTTTCGATTCGCGGAAGTGCGCATTTCACAATTCAGGTGGGCCAAATCCCCCGCCGCCCGGCGTTTCGATGATGACGGTATCGCCCACATCAAGTTCACGCTGATCGGAGCCGGAGAGTTTTTCGATATGTCCGTCTGCATAGCGAATGAAGTTTCCGCCGAGCGCCGCATCGCCGCCGCCATCGAGACCGAAGGGCGCGACGACGCGATGTGTGGAGAGGATGGAGACAGACATTTTCTCACGAAACCGGATGGCGCGCGTCGCGCCATCGCCGCCCTTATGTGCACCCTTGCCGCCGGAGCCGCGGCGGATTGCGAAATTTTCGAGGATGACGGGAAAGCGCCATTCGAGAACCTCGGGATCGGTGAGGCGCGAATTCGTCATATGCGTGTGAACGGCATCGGCGCCCTCGAATGTGGGGCCAGCACCTGCGCCGCCGCATATGGTTTCGTAATACTGATATTTGTCGTTGCCGAAGGTGAGGTTGTTCATCGTGCCTT
>CAZLLB010000251.1:0-4230 GCA_964560165.1 uncultured Parvibaculum sp.
GGCCGCCGGTCCAGGCAGGGATATCCCCCTCGCCCGCCTTTTCGGCACCGATCGGGGTCAGATCACTCCCCAGACGGTTGACCTGTGCATCCGGCACTTGTGCAAAGGCGCTGCTGCTCATTGCGCCGAACACAAAGGCGGAGACCAACATGGTCGTCCTTTTCATGTACGTTCCCTCCACTTGATATTTCTTTATTTAGAACCCGACGGTTCTCCGTCTAGGCAGGCTTTCTCGCCAACTCTGATGGAATAATATCAAAACGGCAAGATGTCGCAAACGATGTGAGCCCAGATTCAACGAGAATCTGTGGCTCAACAGCACCTAAACACGGCCAAACCGGTGCCATTTGGCTCACCTCAACATTAAATATTTTTAATGTCGAAAACTCAGCGATGACTGCCCTCTCATTCGCGCCGCGACAGGCGTTGAAAAATATATTCCTTGTACGCATGAATTAGGTTTACGACTCCATAGGCATTCCTTGCCCGGAGAGATATGTCCGCACCCCGACGAATATGAGCGGGTGAAAAATGACAAGTGTACCCTTTGCGAGAACGGCACCGCCCCAAAAGAAAAACCCGGCAGCATTTCTGCTGCCGGGTCCATTTTTAAAAACCGCTTCGATCAGAAAGCGTAGGAGATGTTGACCGCTGCGAAGTCGCGATCGACAGAGTCGCTGTACTTGTTCGAACCAAAGAAGTTCGTGTACGAGACGCCGCCTCTCCATGCGCCCTGGTACGAGCCGTTGAGCTGGAGGCTCACCGACTTGCGGCCCTGACGATAGTTGGAGATCGGAGCCGGGGTATTACCCGACACGTCGTGGCTGAAGGCGATCGTCGGCGAAAGCGTGACCGCCGTACCCAGAGCATTGTTGTACTGGAGCTGGCCCAGCAACACATAACCCCATGACACAGCCGTCGGACGGCAACCCTGACGATTGGCAAGTGCAAGGAAGCCACCGAGCGGAAGATCCGTGCCGCCCGTGCAGACGTTGCCCCACTGCTGCACACCGAAATTACCTTCGGCAGGAACGTCAGGCACATAAACCAGGCCCACTTCCGTCACCAGGACGCCGAGATCAGCACCCGTCATCTGGATGAAGGCATTGGAGTTGGAGTATGTGGCCGTGGTGCCGATGTCGTAGGTGAACATCTTGGAGCGAACGACACCCGAGAAGTCATGCACGGCAGCGCCAGTACCCATGGTGCCGCAGCCGATGCCGCCGTAAGTGTCGAGACCCTGAGCCTGAAGAGCGCCCATGGTGGTCGGCCCAAGAATGCTGTTGAACGTGCAACCAGCGTTCAAGGCAGCAATCGTGATCTGGTCGGTATCGAGCTGGAAGGGCTGGTTTGAACGATAGCTCATTTCACCCTGCACACCCCAGGTTCCAATGGTGGTGTTGAAGCTCGCGCCGACCATGTGGATGTCTTCGGGATATTCCAGATAGAGGGAGATGGGGTTAGTCCCCATTGCGCCACCGGCGAGGATAACTTCCGCGCCATCATTTACCATTGCGACACCATCGTTTGTCGTGATGCCAACGCCGCGCTGCGCGCTGCTGCCAATAAATTTATTGGACTGCATTGCAACAAGGGCACAGTTGACGATCGCCGCCTGAAGGCCCGAACCCGCCACAACGGTAACGCCGAGCAGAGAAGCCGCCGGACCCGTGTTCACATCACCCGTCGCGCCGAAGTTCACCGCCTGCGCGTAAGGCGTCAGATCGACATTGGCAATGCCGCCCGAAAACGGCCCTGCTCCGCCCGCAGGAGCATTCACAACAGGGGTCGCCACAGCGCCGCTATAGAAATTCAGGGCTTGCTGAGTCGCAGCCGCAAGCACCGGATCGGCACCAGTACCGATCTGCTGATTGAGCTGAGCAACGGCCTCCGCCGACAAGCCGATTGGCAAGCCAAAAAGAGGGCCAGGCTGATTGGTAGAAGCATTGGCGCCGGTTGTGCCGTTGCAGCCCTGATAAGCCGCTGCGCGACCGGTTGCACCGGAATTTTGACCGGTGATGAAGGTCGAAAACTCCGACGTGGCCGGATTGGATGTAAGCCGTTCACTCGCGATCGGAAGACGCGAATGGTAGTTCATGAAATAAAGGCCAAACTCGGTATTGTTCAGATCTTCCGAGTACCAACGGGTAGCAACACCCCACTGGCCGCTATTGCGCGCCCGGCGATCCTCGTCGCGAACGACCGTGCTGCTATCCTGCAGGGCGAGACGGATCTGTTCGGTCTGTCCCTGCGGGATCTTGTTCAGGTAGTTGGCATATTGCGCATAGGGATTGCTGCCTGTGTAAGCGCCGCAAGAACGGATGTCGTTCGTACCGAATGCGCCATGCAACGCGGCCGTAACCGAGTTGTTGGTGCCGCAATTGAAGCCGCCATAGCTGCCCGTCAGGAAGGAGTAGCTGTTATCGCCGATCTGGGCGACGTCTGACGAGGCGAAGGGCGTGCCGCTACGGTCGATCTGATAGGGCTCCCACTTCAGCTGGTAGAAAGCTTCAACTGAAAGATTGTAGGGCAGGCCGATCGAAGCATCGAGAGCCCAGACCGGAACCAGGCCTTCTTTCACTTCGGCGCCGGGACGGCGGAAAGCATTGACGTCGATCGGGTTGATCGAGTTGATGCCGTTCAGCATGAAGGTGCCTTCACCCCAGCTGATCACCTGCTTACCAGCACGAACGTTCAAAGGTAGATCGCCGACGTTGTAATCGGCGCTGCCGTAGAAATCGAGCAGCTTGACGTCGCGCGCAGCGGAAGCCTTGCCGTCCATCAGTCCATAGCGATTGTAGCTGCTATCGCTGTTCAGAACCGCATCGTAATAGGAGCTGAGACGACCGAAGAACTTGTAATTCTGGAAGCTGGCCGAGAGGTCGTTCGTCATCTTGACGATGCCGCTTGTCAGATCGCCGCGGCTGAAGTTCAAGCGCCCATCATCGGTGTTGATCGAACCGGCAGTTGTGGTCGGCGCCGTCAGTAGCGTAAAGCCGTCGCCGCCAGTCGGCGACGCGTTCGTCGCGACGAACGGAAGGGTCCCCGGCGTGTTGAGATTGACGTTGCCCACCAAACTCTGCTGCGGGCCGCCATTGCTGGACGGAAGCAGAGTATGATCCGTATTCGCGACGCTCATCGACACACCGGCGCTGACCGTCGTGTCCAACTGAAACGTCACGTCGCCGAAATTATACTTTGCGGCGTTCGCTGTGCCCGCCGTTGCTATCAACCCTACCGAAACGGCAGAGCCGAGTAGCAACGATCGCAAGCTTACTTTTATCATTGAGCGATCCTCCTCGATCCTCGATGGCTTCACTAACTGCAGCCTGGATCGGGAGGTTGAATCGATGGATGTTAAGTCCCCACTCGACTGCCCCCCCGGCCAGCCAGCATCCCTCAAGAGATAGCCCACATTTAAAGGTACTGTGTGTCAAGGCGGACTTGGGGCGCGCAAGCGAGCACAGCCCTACATTGGTGGTTGGTATGGCATTTTTGACACGGGTTTATGCTGGAGTCGGGGCGCGATTGGGAAAATTAGTTTTCGACGCAGTTGCACAAAAATCATTGTGCGACGCAAAATATCGAAGCGGCATCGGGCTTTAACTCCGTCCTCGGATGATCTGGATGACCTGCCGCGCGAGGGACGGTTGGTGAAATTCAGGGACCTATCTTCATTCGGATGTTAGCCTCTCGATCGTCATTGCGAGGGCTGAAAGCCCGAAGCAATCCAGTCTTTCCTAGCGACTTTCTGGATTGCCACGCCCCTTCGGGGCTCGCAATGACGGTGAGGTGGGGCTAGTGCATGTGCTCCATGCCGCCGGTCGCTGCGGGGTTTTCGACCTCGACTGAAATCTCGATGGTTCCGGCTTTTTCAAACGTGAGCCGCATTGGGAACGTGTCGCCAAGCTTCAGCGGCGCGGTGAGACCGATCAGCATGATGTGAAGCCCGCCGGGCGCGACATTAACCGTCTCGCCAGCCGGAAGCGGCAAGGCGTCGAGCTTGCGCATCCGCATGATGTTTCCATCCATCTCCGTGTCGTGAAGCTGGACCTTGGCGCTGACATCGGCGGCGATGGCGGTGAGCTTATCGGCTGCACCATTGTTTTTGATCGTGAAATAAGCAGCGCCTGTCTTGCCGGTGCTGGGCCTTGCCCATGGATGGCTGATTTCCAGCGACCCAACCTTGTAGTCATGTGCGCCCGCCCAAGCCGGCGCGGTCAACCCGAC
>CAZLLB010000252.1:0-4135 GCA_964560165.1 uncultured Parvibaculum sp.
CGCGCCAGTCTTACGGCATCGATGCGGTCAACGAATTCGATCCGATCTTCGAGGATATGTATGATTTCTGCGAAGCGCAGGATCTCGACATCGACACGCTGATCCATGAATCAGGTGCGGCGCAGGTCGAAATCAATTTCGATCACGGTGACCCGCTCGAAATCGCCGACCAGGCTTTCCTCTTCAAGCGCACCATGCGCCAGGCCGCGCTGAAGCACGGCATCTATGCGACCTTCATGGCCAAACCCTATGAAGGCGAGCCCGGCAGCGCCATGCACATCCACCAGTCGCTGGTCGATGTCGATAGCGGCGACAATCTCTTCTCCACGAGACAGGGCAAGGATACGAAGCTCTTCCTCTCCTATATCGCCGGATTACAGAAATACCTGCCCGCCGCGATGGCGTTGATTGCGCCCAACGTCAATTCCTATCGCCGCATCGTTCGCGATCTCGCCGCGCCCATCAACACGCATTGGGGGCATGAGAACCGCACGGTGGGCCTGCGTATCCCCGATGCCAAACGGACGGCCCGCCGCGTCGAAAATCGCGTGCCCGGCGCGGATGCGAACCCCTACCTCGCCATCGCCGCTTCGCTCGCCTGCGGCTATATCGGCATGACCGAAGAACTGGTGCCGACCAAGGAAATGAAGGGCAACGCCTATGAGAGCAAACGCTACGCCCTCCCCCGCCATCTTCTCGACGCGCTCGACCATTTGCGGTCCTCATCCGACCTCAAGGAGATCCTCGGCCATGATTTCGTGACGGTCTATATGGACGTCAAATACACCGAGCACGAAGCCTATCAACAGGTGATCTCGGCCTGGGAGCGCGAGCATCTGCTGCTGAACGTGTGAACCCTGTTCGCTATGGCCCGCCTTGTCCGGGCCATAGCGGCGGGGGCGAGTGACTCGCGCATATCAGCCGCTTCCTATAGACTTCGCCCCATGTCGCGCACAGACACCCGCATCACGCATATACGCAAGCACGAGCTGCTGATCCTCTGCGCGCGCATCGGCTACAATCCATAGAGCCTCCGGCGCGGGGAACACCCCGAGCATTTCCCTATTTCCCGGAAACACGGAGCCCTCTCATGTCGCAGACAATCGCGAAATCAAATCAGACGAAACGCTGGCAGGAGATGGATGCCGCGCATCATCTCCATCCTTTCACCACGCATCACGAGCTTGCCAAAACCGGCGTCCGCGTCATCACCAAGGCCAAGGGCGTTTACATCTGGGACTCAGAAGGCAACCGCCTGATCGACGGCATGGCCGGCCTCTGGTGCGTGCAAGTCGGCTATGGCCGCGAGGAGCTGGCGGAAGCTGGCTACAAGGCGCTTCAGGAGCTGCCCTTCTACAATACGTTTTTCCAGACGACCCATCCCTACGCCGCCGAACTGTCGCAGAAACTTTCCGAAGTGACGCCGAAAGGCATCGATCGTTTCTTCTTCGCCAATTCAGGCTCGGAAGGCAATGACAGCGCGGTCAAGATCATCCGCTACTACTGGAACCTGAAGAAGCAGCCGAAGAAGAAAATCTTCATCGCCCGCCAGAAGGCTTATCACGGCGTCACCGTCGCGGCGGCCTCGTTGTCGGGCCTCACTTCCATGCACCCGCAAGCCGATCTGCCGATCCCCGGCTTCGTGCATATCGATTGCCCCTATTGGTATGGCGACGGCGGCGACATGACGCCGGAAGAATTCGGGCTCAAGACCGCGCGCGCGCTGGAGGAAAAAATGCTCGAACGCGGCGCGGAAAATGTCGCGGCCTTTGTCGCCGAGCCGGTGCAAGGCGCTGGCGGCCTCATCATTCCGCCTGCCAACTATTGGGGCGAGATAAATCGTATCTGCAAGAAATACGACATCCTGCTGCATGTCGATGAAGTGATCTGCGGCTTCGGGCGCACCGGCAAATGGTTCGGCTCGGACACATTCGGCATCGAGCCCGACATGATCAACATGGCCAAGGGCCTGTCGTCAGGTTATCAGCCGATTGCCGCCGTCGGCCTCGGCACACGCATTGGCGATGTCGTCTTCAATTCGAGCGAGGAGTGGTCGCACGGCTTCACCTATTCAGGCCATCCTGTCGCCTGCGCCGTGGCACTCGCCAATCTCGATGTGATGCAGAAGGAAAAGCTCGTCGAAAAAGCGGGGGGCGCGACCGGCGCTTACTTCCAGAAAAAACTCGCCGAGCTTTCCGACCACCCGATCGTCGGCGAAACGCGCGGCGTCGGCCTGCTCGGTGCCATCGAACTCGTCAAGAACAAGAAGACGCGCGAGCGCTTCGATCCCGCGCTCGAAGTCGGCTATCGTTGCCGTCTTCATTGCTTTGCCAATGGCCTCGTCATGCGCGCTATCGGCGACACCATGGTTCTGAGCCCGCCGCTGGTCATCAGCGAAAGCGAGATCGACGAGCTTTTTGGCCTCGCCCGCCAGTGCATCGACTTGATCGCCGCAGACATCGGCAAGCAATGAAACTACCTTCAGTTTGTATGGACTAAAGCGGTGCGGGCGGCCTGCGACACTCTGGCCCACACGGGTCGCCGTTTCGCCTTAGCCGCAAGCCTATGAAGTAAAAGGTGTTTTCCGGTCAGTTCTCTAGTTTGGAATTCATTAAAAGATCGTGATTTCCAACTATTGAACCTGCAACTGGCTGGTCCTATCTATCGTTGCATGAGGGTGGAACGCGTTAAGCCTTCCGGACGACCTGCCCCCCGCTCGTCCGCCAGGTGTTCCGCCCCCGGCGTCGGAATTCCCCTCCTGACGCCAAGCGCAGAAGACGCGCGGTTGCGCCCCGTCTCCCCCCAGACGGGGCGTAACTTTTTTACGACCCGTCGGAATTTGGGTAAAGGCGGGACGCAACTTTTTAGTGCAGCCCTTCCGCCTCCTCCCGCGTATAAGCATCGCCATGCATGATGAAGATGACGACCAGGATCAAATCGTTCTGAGCGACGACGAACTCGACGCGCTGGAGGAAGAGATTCCGCTATTGCGCGGCGTCCGCGCCTTTGCCGAAGAAGCCGCGCTGATGCCGTGGTTTGCAAATGTCGGTCGCCCGCTCGAGCGCGAGATCCGCGAATTGTCCCGTTCCTATCTCGACGGCCTTGGCTTTCCTGACGCCGAAGTCGCGCGCATCACCGAATGGGCCGATGCCGTGGACGCGGCGAGCGGCCTCGACTTCGACACCGACCAATGGGAAACGGAAGAGGCCTTGCGCGCCGGACTTGCAACCGAGGCGCTGGAACGCCTCTCCGAGCATGGCCTCACCATCGCCCTCACGCATGTTTCCGCGATCCTTGCCGAACGCGTGCGCAACGCGGTGCGCGACAGCGCCTCCTTTTCGGAGATCGAAGATGAGGAATTACTGAACGCCGCCGCTGGAGCCGCCATTCAAGCCGCACATGGCGCCGCGCTCGCGCTCATCACCGAAGCGGAACCCGATCATCCATTCCACCGCAAGTTCGCGCTTTTCGCGCGCGGCCGCTGGCCCATCGGCATTGCGGGCCTGACCTTCAATCTCTTCTGACAATCAAAAGAAACTCATGCCAAAAAAGCCGCTCAAGCTTGCGACCTGGAATATCAATTCCGTCCGCTTACGGATCGAACTTGTCAAACGCCTGCTGGTCGATGAAGACCTCGATGTCCTTTGCCTTCAGGAAATAAAATGCGTCAACGACGCCTTTCCCCTGAAAGAGTTCCACAAGGCGGGCTATGAACACGTCGCCATTAACGGCCAGAAGGGTTATCACGGCGTCGCCATTGCAAGCCGCATTCCCTTCAAAAAGGTGGATATGCGCGGCTTCTGCGAAAAGGGCGATGCGCGCCACGTTTCTGTTGATCTCGATGTGCCGGGCGGCCTGACGGTCCACAATTACTATGTGCCCGCAGGCGGCGACGAGCCAGACCCGGTGCTCAACGAAAAGTTTGCACACAAGCTCGCGTTCCTGCGCGAGATGATCGACTGGTACAAAAGCCACAAGAAGAAGAACGACGCCCGCATGGTGCTGGTCGGCGATCTCAACATCGCGCCGCTGGAGCACGACGTCTGGTCGCACAAACAGCTTCTGAAAATCGTCAGCCATACGCCGATCGAAGTCGATCTGATGAACGAGCTTTTCGCCTCGCATGACTGGATCG
>CAZLLB010000253.1:0-4072 GCA_964560165.1 uncultured Parvibaculum sp.
GAGAACGCGGCCATCCTCGATCACATAGATCATATTGGCATGTTTGATGGTCGAGAGGCGATGGGCGATGACCAGCGTGGTGCGGCCTTCCATCAGTCTGGCGAGTGCCGTTTGCACCTGAAGCTCGGACGCCGTGTCGAGCGCCGATGTCGCCTCGTCGAGCAGCAGAATCGGCGCGTTCTTCAGCATGGCGCGCGCGATGGCAATGCGCTGGCGCTGGCCGCCGGAAAGCCGGAAGCCCGCTTCGCCGACCGATGTGTCATAGCCCTCGGGAAGCGTCATGATGAAATCATGCGCCGCCGCATTGCGCGCCGCCTCGACGATCTCCGCGTCGCTAGCCTCTGGTCGGCCATAGGCGATGTTGGCGCGCACCGTGTCGTCGAAGAGGAAGGGGTCTTGCGTGACGAGCGAGCTTGCCTGGCGGAGCGAGGGGACGGTGACGTTGCGAATGTCCTGACCGTCAATGGTGATGCGGCCCTGCGTCGGATCGTAGAAACGCGGCACGAGGTTGAGCGCGGTGCTCTTGCCGCCGCCTGATGGGCCGACAAGCGCCACCGTGTGGCCCTTGGGAATGTCGATGCTGATGTCGTCGAGGGCCTGTGTGCCGTCGCCATAGGCAAAGCTCACACGCTCGAAGCGCACGGCTCCATCGGTCAGGTTGAGGGGCTTTGCGTCTGCGGTAGAGAAAATTTTGGGCTCGATGTCGAGGATCGGGAAGACGCGCGTGGCGGCGGCGACGCCTTCCTGCATCGTCGTTTGCGTGTTGGCGACGATCTTGAGCGGGCCATAGGCGAGCATCAGAGCCGAAATGAAGCCGACAAGCTCGCCTTGCGTGAGGTGGCCCTCGATGACGCTGAGGCCGCCGAAATAGACGACGGCCGCGATGCCGACTGCGCCGAGCGATTCTGTCACCGGGCTTGCCGATGCCTTGGCGCGGAAGCCACGCATGACATGGCCGAGGACCGTTTTGACGGTGTGCTCGACGCGGGCGATTTCGCGGTCTTCCTGCCCATAGGCCTTGACCACGCGAATGCCGCCCAGCGCTTCGGAGATGAGCGCCGAGAGATCGCCTGTGCTTTCGAGGGTTTTGCGGCCCGCCTTGCGGGTTTTTTTGCCGAGCTTGCGCATATAGAGGACGCCGAAGGGAATGACCGACGTGGCCAGAATGGCGAGCTTCCAGTTCATGAAGAAAACCGCGCCCATCAGTGCGACGACGGTGAGGAAATTCTGGGTGAAGTCGATGATCGACATGGTGACGGCGTCGCGGACGCGCCCGCTATCGTTCATGAAGCTCGATATGAAGCGGCCCGAATGGGTGCCCGACACCCAGGCGAGATCGGCCTTGACGATGCGCGCGAACATGCGCGTCTGGATGGCCGAGATGATGCGCTGGCCGATGGCGTTCTTGGTGAGGTTCGAAGTATAGGCCGCCCCGCCTTTGAGAATGCCCGCACCGATGGTGCCGAGCGCGACGAGGACCAGCATCGTGTAGTTCTTGTTAGGCAGCACATCGTCGAAGAAATATTTGAGAAGGAGCGGCTGCGCCCCGGTGGATAGGGCCACGACGACGCTGGCGCAAAGCGAGAGAGCGACACTGCGCCAGTTTGGCAGCAGATAATCGCGGGAGGTCCGGCGCAACACGGAAAAGGTCTTGAGATATTCGCCCGGCGGCACGGGCTCGCTCTCGTCCCGGCGCTCATCGGCGGCAGGGCCGGCTGCTTGCTCCGGTCCGGTTGCCTGCCCCGGTAAGGTCGTGTCGTTCAAGTGAAGCCTCTTGTTGCGATGCGGGCGGACCATAACATGCCGGGCATGGCCGCGCCACAACGGGCGACCCGTACATTATAAAGGTAAACGTCCACATTTATTGAGTTTTTAGGCTCTGGTGAATGACTGCCTAACCGTTCAGATACCAGACAGCCGCCGTCAGATAGGTCGCGAAGACGGTCCAGAGCAGATAGGGCACCAGCAGCAGCGAAGCGAGCCTGCTGAAACGCCAGAAGGTCCAGATCGTCGCGGCAATGGTGGCAATCAGAGCCAAGGATTCAAATACTGCGAGCCCCGGCCTGTGCAGGCCGAAGAAAAGCACGCTCCAGGCGAAATTGAACATGAGCTGCGCGATGAAAAGCGAAAGCGCGCCGCCCGCCGCATTGAAGCTGCCCGCCGCCCGCCATGTCAGCCAGCCTGAGACACCCATCAGGAAAAACAGGAAATTCCAGACGATGGGAAAGACCCAGTTGGCAGGCGTGAGCAGCGGCTTTTGAATACCGGCATACCAACTGCCGATATTGGCTTCCGTCACCGCCGCACCGATGGCCGCGCAGCCGAAAACGACGCCCAGAAAGGCAAAAAGCATCAGGATGGAGAGCCCGAGCCCCGGCATTTTTGCCGGTTCGGACAGGGTCGCGCTGGAACCGAAACCGCGATGACTGGTCATGCCTGGATGCCCCTCATGCTCATGCATCGTCCTCGTGTGTACTCTCGTCGTCATGGAGCGGGTCCATCAGCCGATGCAGATGGACGATGAAATAACGCGTATGTGCGTTATCGACCGTGCGATGTGCGGCGGCCTTCCAGGCCTGGTGTGCGCTGGCATAGTCGGGAAAAACGCCGACGATATCGAGGGCTCCGGGATCGCGGAACTCGGTGCCGTCAAGCGCCTCAAGTTCTCCGCCGATGACGAGGTGCAGTAGCTGTTTTGGCATTGCTCACCCTTTTTTCGACGCCTGCGAGATTCGCCGGGCCAGTCTATCACGTCGTCGCCCGTGCGCGCCCCGGAACCGTCTGGAACCTTGACGCCGCGCAACCGTTTAAATTTGGCGGCAAGGCTGTGGGTGCCGCGCTGGGACAAGCGGAGAAATGCCGTGGCAAGACGACCCGCCGGAAAGACCGCCGCGAAAAAGCCCTCGGCCTCATCCGAGGCCGCTGGACGGCCCTTATGGAGCGGCCAGTTGCGACTGGCCCTCGTATCTGTGCCCGTGCGGCTCTATTCGGCCACCAAAAGCGGTGCCCGGCTCACTTTTCATCAGGTGCACAAACCGTCCGGCAAACGCATCCGATATGAAAAGGTCGTGCCCGGCATCGGTGCAGTCGATAGCGACGAAATCTTCAAGGGCTATGAAATCTCCAAGGGCCGCTATGTGGTGCTGACCGACAAGGATTTCGATGAGGTGAAGATCGAGGCGCGCAAGACATTCGATCTCGTGCAATTCGTCGATTACTGCGAGATCGATCCAATCTATTTCGACAAACCCTATTATGTGGTGCCGGACGGCGATCTGGCCGAGGACGCCTATCGCGTTTTCCGCGATGCCTTGCGTGTCACCGAGAAGATGGGCATCGGCCAGTTTGTCATGCGCGGGCGCGAATATATCGCCGCGCTGAAACCTTGCGGCGATGGAATGCTAATCGAGACGCTGCGCTTTGCCGATGAAGTGCGCGCGGCGGCACCGCTCTTTGCCGATATTGGAAACGCAAAATCGGATGCGGAACTGCTCGATATGGCGAAGGAATTGATCAAGCGCAAAAGCTCCGCTTTCGACCCTGAGGATTACAAGGATAAATATACCGACGCCCTGCGCTCGCTGATCGACGCGCGTGCGAAGAAGACCAAACCCGTTGACGTTGAAGATGATGAGTTGCCGTCTGAAGGCGCGCAGGTGATCGACCTCGTGGAGGCGCTGAAACGCAGCGTGCGCGGCAACAAACCGGCAAAACCGCCCGCGAAAGCAGCAGCAGCGAAACCGAAGCCGGCCAAGGTGAAGACGCGACGAAAGGCTGGCTGAGGTGGCTGGCGCGCGGAAGGACGCTCTGTCCGTCTATCGCGGAATGCGGCGCTTTGCCGAAACCCCCGAGCCTGCGGGTGGCAAAGCGTCGAAGGGCCGTAATATTTTCGTCGTCCAGAAACATGATGCAACGCGGCTTCATTACGACTTTCGCCTCGAACTCGATGGCGTGCTGAAAAGCTGGGCGGTGACGCGAGGCCCGAGCCTAAACCCCGCCGACAAGCGTCTCGCCGTGCGTACCGAAGATCATCCGATGAACTACGCGAATTTCGAAGGCACCATCCCGGCGA
>CAZLLB010000254.1:0-950 GCA_964560165.1 uncultured Parvibaculum sp.
CATCTGACCGGGCCATGAATCCGCGATGCACAGATTGCCGGAGGCTTCGCCATCGAGTTTCTGGCCCTCGGCATCCACGAGCACCGGCTGTATGCCGAAGAAAGGCTTCGTCGCCGAGCCTGGCTTTTGCGCAATGGCGCCGGGCAGCGGCGAGATGAGAATGCCGCCGGTTTCGGTCTGCCACCATGTATCGACAATCGGGCAGCGTCCGTCGCCCACGACACGGTGATACCAGAGCCATGCTTCGGGATTGATCGGCTCTCCGACCGAGCCGAGAAGGCGCAAGCTCTTGCGGCTCGTCTTCTTCACGGGCGCATCGCCTTCGCGCATCAGCGCGCGCAGCGCCGTCGGCGCGGTATAGAAAATATTGACCTGATGCTTGTCGATCACCTGCCAGAAGCGCGACGAGTCCGGGTAGTTCGGCACGCCTTCAAACATCAGCGTCGTCGCGCCATTGGCGAGCGGTCCATAAACGATATAGCTGTGGCCCGTCACCCAGCCCACATCCGCCGTGCACCAGTAGATGTCGCCGTCGTGATAATCGAAAACATATTGATGCGTCATCGCCGAATAGAGCAGATAGCCGCCCGTCGTGTGCAGCGCGCCTTTCGGCTTTCCGGTCGAGCCGCTGGTATAGAGAATGAAAAGCGGATCTTCGGCACCCATGGTCTCAGCCGGGCAATCGGCGGAAACTTTTTTGGCCTCTTCGTCATACCAGACGTCGCGGCCTGCCTGCATCGCCACATTGCCTTTGGTATGGCGCACGGTGATGACGCTTTTGACGCCGGGGCATTTTTTCAGCGCTTCATCGGCGTTTGCCTTTAGCGGGATTTTCTTGCCGCCACGCAGTCCTTCATCGGCTGTGATGAGAATGGGTGAATCGCAATCAATGATGCGTCCGGCAAGGCTGTCGGGAGAGAAGCCGCCAAAGACGACGGAGTGGATCGCGC
>CAZLLB010000254.1:960-4041 GCA_964560165.1 uncultured Parvibaculum sp.
CAGGCGAGCATGGCGAAAGCCGCTTCCGGGATCATCGGCATATAGATGGTGACGCGATCACCCTTCTTGGTGCCCTGTGCCTTCAGCACATTGGCAAAGCGGCAAACTTCTTCGTGAAGCTGCTTGTAGGTGATCGACTTTGAATCTTTCGGATCGTCGCCTTCCCAAATGATCGCCACCTGATCGGCGCGGTCGGGGAGGTGGCGGTCGATGCAATTGACGCTGACATTGAGCGCGCCGTCCTCGAACCATTTGATGGAAAGGTTCTTGGGGTCGAATGATGTGTTCTTCACTTTGGTGAAGGGCTTGATCCAGTCGAGGCGCGTCGCTTCTTCACGCCAGAACGTATCGGGATCCTTGATGCTCGCTTCATAAAGCGCCGCATAGCGGACGTCATCGATAATTGCGCGGGATTTCCATTCGTCGGAAACCGGGAAAAGATCGTTGCTCATGGGGGCGCTTCCTCGTCAGATCATACGGCTTTTTGTTGTCGGCATTATGGATCCTCAAATCGGATGGTCAATCTGCCGATTTTTCAAGCGCGTCACCGACTGCGCCTTCATGTTCCAGCGCGTCGATCGCCGCGCCGGTCAATCCCAGTTCTTCCAGCACTTCGCGTGTCTGCTCGCCGAGGCGCGGCGGATGACGGCGAATGTTTGCAGGCGTCGCGCCGAAACGAACGGGCGGGCGCAACGCAAAATAGGAGCCGGCTGACGGATGATCGTGGCGTTCGAAAAAACCGACCGCTTGCAGATGCGGATCGTTCTGGAGATCGTCGAGGCGGTTCATCTTGACGATTGGAATCGAGAGCGGCATCAGCAGGTCGAGCCATTCCTGCGTCGTTTTCGTTTCCGTCAGATCCTCGATCATCGCGTAAAGCTCGCGGATGTTTTGCGTGCGCGCCTTATAGGTCGCAAAGCGCGGATCGTTCTTGAAGACGCCGGGCTTGCCCGCGATTTCAAAAAACTGATCCCATTGCTTGTCGGAATAGGGCAGCAAGCCGACATAACCGTCCTTCGTCTTGTAAGGACGGCGGTCGGGATTGGTGACGCGGCCATAGGACCAGGGGCCGGTCGCCGGATCGAAAACGTGGCCGTAGAAATGTTCAGCAAGAACGAAGCTCGTGACCGCCTCGAACATCGGCACTTCGACGAACTGACCTTCGCCGGTGCGCTCGCGATGAAAGAGCGCCGCGGTGATGGCGTTGGCCATGAAGAGGCCGGACACTTTGTCCGCCATCAGCGTTGGCACGTAGCGTGGTTTGGGATCGCCATCGACGCGTGAGAGAAGATCGGCCGAGCCGCTGCCCGCCTGAATGAGATCGTCGTAAGCGGGCAGGCCCGCATAAGGTCCGTCCGATCCATAGCCCGCCGCATGTACGAAAACGATGTCCGGTTTGATCTTCCTGACATCTTCGTAAGCAAGGCCGAGCCGCTTCATGCCTTCATAGCGAATGTTGGAGGCGAGCACGTCGGCGGATGCGATCAACTGCATCAGCGCATCGACGGCGCTCTTCTTGCGCAGGTCGAGCAGCACAGAGCGCTTGTTGCGGTTGATGGTGAGAAAGATCGGGCCGAGATCGGCGCCCGCGCCCTCAGGCACCTTGCCCGCCCAGCGCATGATATCGCCGCCATGGCCGCCACCGCCGGTGGGCGAGGGCGCTTCGACCTTGATCACATCCGCGCCGTAGTCGCCGAGGATCTGCGTCGCATAGGCACCGAAGACCACGCTGGTCAGATCGACAATGCGCACACCCTTCAGGGGTCCGGTTGCCTCGGTACCGAGTTTTTTTGTCTCACTCAACTTGGATCCTCCTTCGATCCCGCGCCGCGCCAGACATAAAGCGCATCGGGAAGCCCTTCTTCGTTATCGCCCCCGTCGGTCGTTCGCGCAAGCGTCAGTCCGTGGCGCTCATAAAATTGCCGTGCGCGGGCATTTTGTTGAAATGTCCAGAGCGAAAACCCTTGATACCGTTGCGTTTTCACCTCATCAAGCAGGGCGGTGCCCATTCCTCTGCTCTGCATTGCCGGATGAACATAGAGATGATTGAGCTGGTCACCATGCAGCGCGGCGAAGCCCGCGACATGCAATTTGCCGTCGATCACGCTCTCCGTCACCCAGACGTCCTGCGTCTCGACGACATGCTGGATGAAGGCTAGCGTTTCCGCGCGCGTATGCAACTCCGGCAGATAAGTCATGGCGGCGCGAGCGGCGATGAATGTTTCGGCCACTTGCCGCCAATCTTTTGCATCGGCTCTGCGCGGGTCGATTTTCATTGGGCCTTGTCGTCTCCGTCTCCATATTAGAGAGAAGACTATCAGGGCTTTGGTCCACATGCGCGTTTGCGCGGCGAAAGGTGACGATGCAACTGCATCTCTCAAGCTGGCCGGAAATTGAAGATTACCTCACGCGCTCGCGCGGGATCGTCATTCCCATCGGCTCAACCGAACAGCATGGGCCGACAGGTCTCATCGGCACCGATGCGATTTGCCCCGAGGTGATTGCAAAGCGCGCGGGCGATGAGGCGGGATTTCTCGTCGGGCCGACCTTCAATGTCGGTATCGCGCAGCATCATCTGGGCTTTCCCGGCACGCTGACGATCCGACCATCGACGATGATTGCGGCAATCCACGACTGGGTGTCGTCGCTGGCGCGGCATGGCTTTGAGCGCGTCTATTTCTTCAACGGCCATGGCGGCAATATCTCGACGATCAATGCCGCCTTCGCCGAGATCTATGCTGACCGTTCACTGGCGGATGCGGCCTCGAACAGAGGGCCGATCAAATGCCGTCTCACCAATTGGTGGGACTATAAGCCGGTCATGGATTTCTGCCGCTCGCGCTACGGCGCGGGCCATGGCAGTCACGCGACACCCTCCGAAATCGCCGTCACCAACGCCGTCTATCCTCAAGCGATCAAACATGCCGAAATGAGCCCGGTCATCGCGCCCACCGGGCGTTTCACCGACGCGGAAGATTACCGCGCGAAATTTCCCGATGGCCGCATCGGCTCCGACCCGAGTTTGGCCGATCCGAAGGACGGCGAGACGCTGATCGGGTTGTCGGCGGCGGGGCTGGTAGA
>CAZLLB010000255.1:0-4021 GCA_964560165.1 uncultured Parvibaculum sp.
GGTCAAAATCAACACAGTCGCCCTGAAGGGTGAAAACGAAGCCGAAATCCCGACGCTAATCGAGTGGGCGCATGGCCAAGGCCACCACATTACGCTGATCGAAACGATGCCTATGGGCGATATTGACGGTGACCGCACCGACCAATATCTGCCGCTCTCCCTCGTCCGCGCGCGGCTTGAAGAGTGCTGGACATTGCAAGACCTGCCCGAACGCACGGGCGGCCCCGCGCGCTATGTGCGCGTGAAGGAGACAGGCGGCAAGCTTGGCCTCATCACACCGCTGACGCATAATTTTTGCGAATCCTGCAACCGCGTCCGCCTCACCTGCACAGGCACACTCTTCATGTGCCTCGGGCAAGAGGACGCCGCCGATCTGCGCGCGCCGCTGCGCGCCAGCACGAGCGACGACCTCCTGAACAATGCCATCGACGAAGCCATAGGCCGCAAGCCCAAGGGCCACGATTTCATCATCGACCGGCGCAACGCCAAGCCCGCCGTCAAGCGTCACATGTCGATGACCGGCGGTTAGGTTTTCACCTGTCCGCGTGCCCATCGCAGATATTCGTCATTCCCGCTCTCGATCGGCAGCACCAGAAACGCAGGTACATCGTAAGGGTGCAGCTTGCGCGCGGCAGCAACCACCTCATCCGCAAGCGCACGTGTCGTTTTGATGAAGGCGACGACTTCGGCCTCTTTCTGCACAGAGCCCTTCCATTCATAAACGGAGATCACGCCGGGATAAATGTTAACACAGGCGGCTAGTCGCGCCGCGACGAGCGCTTCGGCCAAAACCTCTGCCGCCTCTTTCGACGGCAAAGGTGTATAGATAAAGACGAATTCGGAATGCATTTGCGCGTTGGCGCTCATGTGCTTATCTCCTGCCACGGCGGCACGCTATCTATAATGCCCCAAAGGCCTGACGGACTGGAACTTATGAAGTTCAAGAAAATTGCCTTCGTGGCGACCGACGTGCCCGAAGCTCAGGAAGCGCTGAAACGCCTGACTGATCGCTATGGTGACGCGACACCTGCCGACGCCGATGTTTTGGTGGCGTTGGGCGGCGATGGGCTGATGCTTCAGACCCTGCACAAACATATGCATCGCGGCATTCCGATCTACGGCATGAACCGCGGTTCCGTTGGCTTCCTGATGAACGAATATCGCGATGATGAGCTGCTGGAGCGCCTCGCCGCTGCCGATATAGCCCGGCTGCATCCCTTGCGTATGCTCGCGACACTGGCCAACGGCACCGAGCACGAAGCGCTCGCGATCAATGAAGTTTCGCTGCTACGCGAAACGGCGCAAGCCGCAAAACTCCGCATCTCTATCGACGGCAAGGTGCGTATGCCCGAGCTGAGCTGCGACGGCGTGCTGGTCTCCACGCCCGCAGGATCGACGGCCTATAATCTTTCCGCGCAAGGCCCGATCATTCCCATTGATGCGGCGCTTCTGGCGCTGACGCCGATCAGCGCCTTCCGTCCCCGCCGCTGGCGCGGCGCGCTGCTCTCGCATCACGCGAAGGTCCGCTTCGAGATTCTCGAAAACGAAAAACGCCCCGTCAGCGCCGTAGCCGATCACCGCGAATATCGCGATGTCGTCGATGTGCATGTCGAAGAAGACCCGACCATCGATCTGCTGATGATGTTCGACGAAGGCCACAGCCTCGACGAGCGCATTCTAACCGAGCAATTTTTATATTGAATCCCGACTCCAATTTCTTCCGTCATTGCGAACGCAAGCAAAGCCCGCGCCCGCAATGACAAGAAGATTTATCCCCGTACGTTGCTCAAGGGCTCTTCGGTGACGCCGTAGCCGGCTTCTGCCGGAATCCGCAGCACCGCGCCGTCAACCTTCGGCTCGACCGTAACCACCGGCGTCTTGCGCGCCGTCTCGATCGCGTCAGCGACAAGCGAAGAACGCCCGAGCTTCAGCACATTCATCCGTGTCGGGAAAATGACCGTGCGCTTCCCGGCTTCGGCCTCTGCAAGCGCGTCGGCGGGCCTGATCCACACGCTGTCCACCGATTCCGATCCGTCATGCACCGCCAGATGATCCTCTGGCGCTGCCGCAACATAGAACCGCGTGTCGAAACGCTTCGGCATCAGGTTCGGCGTGATCCAATGCGCAAAGGGCGTCAAGAGATCTGCCGCAAGGCGCAATCCGCCCTTTTCAAGAACGTCGCCAATGCCGAGTTCATTCTTGTTGAGGCCGTCGCGCATCGGCGATAGCGCCCGAAGCCGCGCCGCATTGACAAGCGCGCCCGTACTCTCCTCGCGCGCCAGCAAGACGCCACATTCCTCGTAGGCTTCGCGAATCGCCGCGACGCGCATCGAGAACTCCCAGTCGTCCAGCCCGTCCACGCCATCTACGCGCGGGCGCACATTGTTATTCGTATCGCCTTTGTCCACCTTGCCGCCGGGGAAAACCAACGCACCTGAAAATGAATCGATCTTGTGATGGCGCACCACCATGAACACTTCAAGCCCCTGTCCGCCGTCGCGGACGAGCATGATTGTGGCCGCCGGAATGAGCCCGGCGCTTTCTGGTTTGGACATCTACTCTCTCCCTGTTTCGTTTTCTGACGTTTTGTTATTTTTTGATCTTTGTTCTTAACCGATTGGCAAGCCTGCTGCGGCTACCCGAGGCAAAATTAAGTATGCCTCAACTCCGACGCTCCACATTCGCATTTCGCAACCGAGTCTCGTGAACGATGCGCAATGGACGCGCCAAAGAATTTGGCTTCAAGATGTACAGCAGTTCTTTTCGGCTGACCAACCGGGACATCGACCTCGCCCTTGAGGCCGGTCATCTGTTTCTCGTATTTCAGCCAAAGATCGAACTGGCGACGGGCCGCACGCTCGGCGCGGAAGCCTATGTGCGCTGGGATCATCCCGATTACGGACTAATGCCGCCGGGACTATTTTTATCCTTCTTCGAGCGGCGCGGACGTAGCGTTGACCTCACTCATTTCGTTGTCGCCACCGCCGCCGACGCGGCGGCTCACTGGCGTTCGAAACACCAGAACTGGCCGGTTTCGATCAACCTGTCCGGCAGCGATCTCGGCGATGCAACATTGCCCGGTGCGCTGGCGGCAATCGTCGGGGCGCGCGGGCTCGACACGGCCCACTTCACCCTGGAGGTTCCCGAAGGCGTCTTCGCCCGCAACGCCGAAGCCTCGGCCCGCCTCATCGCCGAATTCCGCCGCCTGGGCTTCCGCACTGCTCTCGATGGCGGCGGCGCAGTCGTCGTCCCGGCTGAATATGTGACACCTGATTATTTTTCTGAGGTTAAGGTTTCCGGCACGGCGATCATCCGCTTCGCGCAGCGCCTCCGCCATTCAGGCCTCGGCTTCATCGGCCGCCGCGTGACGCTGGCCGCCGCGCAGGGGCTTGGCACCACGGCAGTCGGCGTCGAGGACGAGACGACGCTATCTGCCCTGCGCGCCCTTGGGTTCACAGCAGCCCAAGGCACACATATCTGCCGCCCGCACGATGCCAAAGACCTTCTCGGCTGGTCCTTCGCACAAGACATTCGTCGGGATTTCATCGCCGTTGACGAGCGCGACGACGATGTGCTGTTGCTCGAAGAAGCACTGGAAGCGCCGGAAGAAGCATTGCTGCGATGCGAATTACCGCGCGAGATCGAATTGAGTTTCGAAGATCACGAGCTTGCCATTCCGGGCATAGGTGGCGTGCCCGTCTGCACGGGTGCACTCGACCCGGCCTGCTTCTTTCCGGGCCGCAATCTTATTGCGATGCTGCGCCGCCTGCCACGCCATGGCCGCAGGCTTCCCGGTATCGAAAACCCAATTCGCCTGCGCGTCCGCCGCCCGAAACGGAAACCAAAGAATTTCCTCGCGCGCGCCCTCGGCTTCTGAAGTTCAAACCCGCTCGATCACCATCGCAATGCCCTGCCCCACGCCGATGCACATGGTGCAAAGCGCATAGCGAGCCTTGCGCTCCTCAAGCTCATACATCGCCGTGGTCACGAGGCGCGCGCCGCTCATGCCCAGCGGATGGCC
>CAZLLB010000256.1:0-4009 GCA_964560165.1 uncultured Parvibaculum sp.
TCATGCGAAAGACGTTGGGCTTCTGCAGCTCAACGTCCGTCGCGCCCATATAGACGACACAGGGCAGGCTGAAACGCGCGGCGACGGTCGCCGACGCCACGCCATGCTGGCCCGCACCCGTCTCGGCGATGATGCGCGTCTTGCCCATGCGGCGCGCAAGCTGGATCTGCCCGAGGCAATTGTTGATCTTGTGCGAGCCGGTATGGTTCAGCTCTTCGCGCTTGAGATAAATCTTCGCGCCGCCGAAATGCTCCGTCAGCCGTTCGGCAAAATAAAGCGGGCTCGGACGGCCTGCATAATGTGTGTTGAGGTTTTTCAGCTCGGCGTGGAAAGCAGGATCTTCCTTGGCCGCGTCATAAGCCTTTTCCAGATCGAGGATCAGCGGCATCAGCGTCTCGGCGACGAAACGTCCACCGAAAATGCCAAAGCGCCCGCGCTCGTCAGGGCCGGTGCGGTAGGAGTTTACTTTCGAACTCGCGCTCACGTCTTCTTCTCTCTCACATTCTGTCTGTCACCCCGGCACAAGTTTGGGGTGATGGGCTGGCTATGCGCTCAGCCTCCGACGGCCTTCGCCGCCTGAATAAACTTCCTTATCAGCTCCGGGTTTTTCCGGCCTGGCGCATCCTCGACGCCCGAGGAGACATCGACAGTCTCCGCGCCGGAGATTCGAATGGCTTCGCGGATATTCTCCGCCGTCAATCCGCCCGAAAGCATCCATGGCGTTTCAGGCTTTTGTCCGGCGAGAAGCGACCAGTCGAAGACAAGACCATTGCCGCCGGGTAGCGCATTTTGCATAGATTTAGGAGGTTTGGCGTCAAACAGCAACAAATCGGCTGAATCACGGTAAATCTCGGATTTGATTGGGTCTTCCGGCCCGGCAATGGCAATCGCCTTCATCAATGTGACGCCGTAGCGGCTCTTCAATTCAACGAGGCGTTCGGGCGTTTCACTGCCTTGGAGCTGAAGAATATCAGGGTTGAGCACGGCCATGATCTTGTCGAGCGTCGCGTCATCAGCATCGACGGTCAGTGCAACCTTCAGCACCGAGGCGGGCATGAGCGCGGCGAGCTTGGCAGCGTCTTCCGGCGTGATGTTACGCGGGCTTTTAGCAAAGAAGACGAACCCCAGATAGTCGGCACCGGCCTCGACCGCAGCCGTCACCGTCTCCGCTGTGGAAAGCCCGCAGATTTTAACGCTCAGCTTTTTTGAAGAGACGGTCATGTCAGGCCGCGAGCGAGGCGGAGATCGCGTCCGCCGCCTGGCGCGGATTGGTGGCGCTGGTGATCGGCCGCCCGATGACGAGTATGTCGGCCCCGAGCGAGAGCGCTTGCGGCGGTGTCATAATGCGCTTCTGGTCGCCGATAGCGGCGTCGGCGGGGCGAATGCCGGGAACGATGAGCTTGAAGTCGCGGCCCAGTTCACCGCGCAGGCGTTCGATCTCATGCGCGCTGCAAACCACGCCGTCGAGCCCGGCCTTCGCGGCAAGATGCGCGAGCCGCAACACATGGTCGGCAGGTGTGCCCGAAACCCCTGTGGCGTCGAGATCGGATTGATCGAGGCTCGTCAGCATCGTGACGGCGATGATAAGGGGCCTCGCCTCGCCAGCTTCCTTGGCCGCATCGGCAGCGGCGCGCATCATCGCAAGCCCGCCGGCAGCGTGCACATTGACGATGACGGGCTTCAGCGGCAGCACGGCGCGGATGCCACCGGCGACGGTGTTGGGAATGTCGTGGAGCTTGAGATCGAGAAAGATCGGAATGCCCGCCTCGGCGACGCGCGCATAGCCTTTCGGGCCATGGGCGTTGAAGAACTCCATGCCGATCTTGACGCCACCGACCGAGCCCTTGAGGCCGCGCGCGAGATCGGCGGCCCGAGCTTCCTCGGTAGTGTCCAGAGCGCAGAAAATCGGGTTGGTGGGGCTCATCGGGCTCCCTTTCTTGGGCGCCGCCTTATAGCACTTGGCCGCCGTTGGTGAAATGGCTCAGTCCCGTATCGCGGGCAAGCCCGCAACGCCACCGGCGACGCTGGGCGGCAGAAGTGGGTCGGCGCGCCGGGCGGCCTTTGAACGCGCCTGCCGCCAGGCAGCGAGCCCGCCTATCAGGATACCAAGGCCAAGCGCAATAATGACGATGAGCGCCAACGGCATGGTCACGCCCAGCGCCGGTTGCGTCGGATTGAAAGGATCGAGGCTGAAGGTCACGTCTTGCCGGTTGGCGACCGCCAAAGCCATGGCGATGAGCGCGACAGGTGGCAGGATGAACCAGCGCAACAGTTTCAAAACCTTGATTCCTTTAAGCCTTCTCCACCAGGAGAGGTGAAATATCCTGCGGCTTACTCGTCGTCCCCGTCATCGTCGCCTTCGGCAACGGCGAGGAGTTTGTGCTCGGGAATATCGGCGTTATTGAGCCGTTCGCGCAGTTCCTTGCCCGTTTTGAAAAAGGGCACGAATTTCTCTTCCACATGAACGGGCGCACCCGTGCGTGGGTTCCGTCCAGTGCGGGCAGGGCGGCTTTTTACTGAAAAGGCCCCAAAACCACGTAATTCCACACGGTCGCCCCGCGAAAGAGCTCCGCTGATTTCATCGAAGATCGTGGAAACGATGCGCTCGACGTCACGCTGATAAAGATGCGGATTGGCCTGCGCGAGCCGGGCGACGAGTTCGGATTTTATCATGTCTGCGTGCCCATCGGCTTATGCTTGCCGCTTATTGCCGACAACATGGTTCAAGGCCGCGCGCCCCATAACCCCGCCCCCCGGCAGCAGCAAGAAATTCTTCTTCAACGCGGCTCAGCCTGCCAAACGCTTGTCAGACCGTCAAGGGTAAGTGTTTTTGCTGACAGGGTTTTTTCGGTCCAGGCGAAAATACCCGAGGCAAAACCCTCGCCCAAAGCCTTGGCCCCGAAGAGCCCATAACCATCCTCAAGCCGCTTCGGTTTCCAGGTTTCGACCGGAAGATTGGGGCTGATTTTATGTGCTTTGGCGAGCCAGGCGACAGCCTGTTCCTCGCCGCCGATTTCATCGACGAGGCCGTTCTTGGCGGCCTGAAAACCGGTATAGACGCGCCCGTCGCCGAGTTTGCGCGCAGTCGCAGGGTCCAGATTGCGTCGCTCGGCCACAAGACCGACGAACCAGTCATAGGAGGAGGCGATGAGGCCGCGCGTCACTACCAGCGCCTCGGGGCTCGGCTTATGGAACGGATCGGGTTCGGCCTTCAGCGGCGCCGATTTCACCGCTTGCATCTCGACGCCGATTTTCTCCATCAGGCCCGAAAGCTGGGCCCACTGGAAGAGAACGCCGATAGAGCCTGTCAGCGTGTTGCCGCGCGCCACCACATGATCGGCCGACAGCGCCGCAATATAGCCGCCAGAGGCCGCGACGGTGCCAAGCACGGCCACGACGGGCTTTTTGGCGGCAACTCTGCGGACGCTTTCATAAAGCGCCTCCGAGCCGGTGGTGGTCCCGCCGGGGCTGTCGATGGACAGGATCACGGCCTTGATCGCCGGATTGTCGCCGAGGTCTTTCAGCAGATCCTGCATATCCCGGTCGTCGGTGATGATGCCGTTTATTTCCACCCGCGCAATCTGCGCCCGGTTGAAGACCTGCCCGCGCGCCGCCAGTGCGATGAGCGCGATCGCAATAGCGGCAATGGCACCGAACCGCCAGAGAAACAGGCGGCGCTTCAGGCGCCGACGGTCGGCCAGGGCATCTGCGTCGAGGGACAAGGATTTTCTCCAGGCGAGGTGATTTCGGGTCGGAGCTTAGAACATTTTGGCCTGATGCATAAGCAATTGGCGCATAAAGAAAGAGCGCGTTCCGGGGTGCCGGAACGCGCTCTTCAGAACGGCGTATGAGCGCCGGTCTTACTTCTTGTCTTCCTGCTCGCGCTTCAGAGCCGCACCCAGAATATCGCCAAGCGATGCGCCGCTGTCGGACGAACCGTACTGGGCAACCGCATCCTTCTCTTCGGCGATTTCAAGCGCCTTGACCGAGAGCGTGATCTTGCGCGCGG
>CAZLLB010000257.1:0-4001 GCA_964560165.1 uncultured Parvibaculum sp.
GCGCATTACCTGCCGCGCATCCTGTCGGGTGAGGACTGGTGGTGCCAGGGCTATTCCGAGCCGGGTTCGGGCTCTGACCTTGCCTCGCTCCAATGCAAGGCGACATCGGATGGCGACGACTACATCATCAACGGCACGAAGATCTGGACGACGGGCGCGCATATCGCCAACAAGATGTTCTGCCTTGTCCGCACGGATTCCTCGGCAAAGAAGCAGGAAGGTATTTCCTTCATTCTGATCGACGAGTTCGATGCGCCGGGGATCAAGATCGAGCCGATCATCACGCTGGCGGGCGACCATGAGGTCAATCAGGTTTTCTTCGATGATGTGCGCGTGCCCAAAGCCAATCGCGTCGGCGCGGAAAACAACGGCTGGACGGTGGCCAAATATCTGCTCGAATTCGAGCGCGGCGGTGCTGCGCATGGCGCCAACCTGCGCAACTCGCTCAACCGGCTGAAGGTCATGGCCGGGACCGAGCATGGCGATGATGGTTCTAAACTGATCGACGATCCGGCTTTCCGCCGCAAGGTCGATGAAACGGATGTGGAAGTCACCGCCGTTGAATTCACCGAGCACCGCATCATGTCGCAGCTTTCCAACGGGCAGAACCCCGGCGCTGCGGCTTCGATCATCAAACTGCGCGGCGCGGATACGAGCCAGAAGATCACCGAACTGGCGATGGAAGCGATCGGCTATTACGCCGAGCCGCATGTGATGGAGGCCCGTACCTGGGGTTCCAATGTGGCCCCCGTGGGTCCGCAGCATGCGCTGATGGTGATGCCTAAATATCTCAACACACGCGCGTCCTCGATCTTCGGCGGGTCGAACGAGGTTCAACGCAACATCATGGCAAAGGCCGTGCTGGGGCTTTAGCCCCGGCCTCCGCAAGCTGTTGCGCCAGCAATCTGGTGCTGGCGCAACAGGCTTGCCGCTATCGGAGAGTCTCGACAGACTGTCTCGAAGCCTGCCACATAAGGGCTGAAACGATTGCGCGTAAGCTGACGCAGCGTCGGCTATAGAAATTTTGCGGGGACGAGATGGATCTCAATCTGACAGGCGAAGACGCCGCCTTTCGCGACGAAGTGCGCGCCTTTCTCGACGAGAAATTGACACCCGAGCTGAAGGAAGCAGGCAGCCTCACCACCAGCGTTTTCACGGACAAGCCGTGGAACCTGAAATGGCAGAAAATCCTGAACGAGAAGGGCTGGGCCGCGCCCGCCTGGCCGGTCGAATATGGCGGCACGGGCTGGAGCGAGATGCAGAAATATATCTGGGCATCTGAATGCGCGCGGGCGGGCACACCCGGCCTCTCGCCCATGGGCTTGCGCATGTGCGCGCCGGTGCTGATGAAATATGGCACTCCGGAGCAGAAGGCGTTTTTTCTGCCGCGTATTCTCGCGGGCGAGGATTACTGGTGCCAAGGCTATTCAGAACCCGGCTCGGGTTCAGACCTTGCGAGCCTGCAACTCCGCGCAGTCAGCGACGGCGACGATTACGTGCTGAACGGTTCGAAGATCTGGACGACGCACGCGCATTTTGCCAATCGCATGTTCTGCCTCGTGCGCACCAGTGCAGACGGCAAGCCGCAGCAAGGCATTACTTTCATTCTGCTCGAGATGGACACGCCCGGCATCAAGGTCGAGCCGATCATAACGCTGGCGGGCGAACACGAAGTAAATCAGGTCTTCTTCGACGATGTGCGTGTGCCGAAAGCCAATCGCGTCGGGCCGGAGAATGAAGGCTGGACGGTGGCGAAGTATCTGCTCGAATTCGAGCGTGGCGGTGCTTATGCAGCGGCGCTCGCTGTCGGCATCGAGAAAATCAAGACGATAGCGACGGCTGAGCATTCTGATAATGGTGCGCGGCTGATCGACGATCCCGCCTATCGCGCCAAAGTGTCGGACGCCGAGATATCGGTGAAGGCGATGGAGATCACCGAACATCGGGTGATGTCAGCCTTGGCTGGGGGCAAGAACCCCGGCCCCGCTTCCTCGATGTTAAAAACACGCGGCTCCGAAATGACGCAAACCATCGACGAACTGGTGGTGGAGGCCATCGCCTATTATGCCGATGTGGATCAACGGCCCGCACGCGAGCCCGGCTCCAATGTCGCGCCCGTCGGTCCGCGTCATGGGCTCACCGCAATGCCGCGCTATCTGAACAATCGCGCCGCAACGATCTATGGCGGCTCCAATGAAATCCAGCGCGGCATCATGGCGAAGCTGGTGCTAGGGCTTTAAGCCCCAGCGGGCCGGGAAAGCGGGGCTGGATTCAAGTGCCCAGAGGACACGCTGTGGCCTCGCCCTTCGAGACGCGTTTTCGGCGCTCCTCAGGGTGAGGGTTTAATTGGCGGGTGAGGCTTTGCGCGAGATCAACAAGGTCGTGGTTTGCGTGAAGACGGTTTCGCCGTTCTGGTTCATCAGGATGTGACGGTTTTTCACCACACCCCGGTCGGGCTTTGACGATGATGGCTTTGTCTCTATGCATTCGATGACGAGGCGGAGTTTGTCATTAAGTTTCGCGGCCTTGTGAAAGCGAACTTCGTCATAGCCGAGCGCACCAATGACGGCAGTGTCTTCGGGCAGATGCGCGGCGAGAAAGAGCACCACGGCCTGAATATGCGTGCCGCAAGCTGTCAACGTGCCGTAGATGGACTTCGCTGCGGCCACCTTGTCGATATGGAAAGGCTGCGGGTCCCATTTTTTCGCGAAGGAGACGATCTCGTCTTCGGTCATTTCGTAGGTAGCGTCGATATCGTGGCGCTCACCCACAATGAAATCATCGAAATGGCGCATGGAACTCTCCCTCTCATTTTCCGTCATGCCGGGCTTGATCCAGCATCCAGTTTCCTGCCATCGATCCACAAAGATGGACCCCGGATCAAGTTCGGGGTGACGAAGGAATATGCGGTGGGATAGAGGGCGACAGCAAAGAAAAAAGGCCCGCCGTTTCCGGCGGGCCTTTGATCTAGTCAGGCATAGGGATTACGCGAACTCGAAGAGGCCCGCTGCGCCCATGCCGCCACCGATGCACATGGTGACAACGCCGTATTTCAGCTTCTGGCCAGCTTCCTTGCGACGACGAGCTTCGAGCAGGATGTGGCCCGTGCAGCGCGTGCCGGTCATGCCGAAGGGGTGGCCGATGGAGATCGAGCCGCCATTGACGTTGTACTTCTCGGGGTCGATGCCGAGGCGGTCGCGGCTGTAGAGGCACTGGCTCGCGAAGGCTTCGTTCAGCTCCCAAAGGTCGATGTCCTGAACCTTCAGGCCATGACGCTCGAGAAGGCGCGGCACGGCGAAGACCGGGCCGATACCCATCTCGTCAGGCTCGCAACCGGCGACCGCGAAACCGCGGAATACGCCGAGGATGTCATTGCCGCGCTTTTCGGCTTCCTTGCGTTCCATCAGCACCACAGCAGCGGCACCGTCGGAAAGCTGCGAAGCGTTGCCAGCTGTGACGAAGTTGCCTTCGCCGCGCACGGGCTTCAGTGAGCTGAGGCCTTCCAGCGTCGTCTCGGGACGGTTGCACTCGTCGCGATCGACCGTGTAATCGACGAGCGACTCTTCCTTCGTCTCCTTGTTGACGGTCTTCATCTTGGTCTTCATGGGGACGATTTCGTCCTTGTACTTGCCGGCGGCCTGAGCGGCTGCCGTCAGCTTCTGGCTGCGCAGCGAATATTCGTCCTGATATTCGCGGCTGATATTGTAGCGCTTGGCGACGATGTCAGCGGTTTCGATCATCGGCATCCAAAGCGCGGGATATGTCGCCAGCAGCTTTTCTTCCGTGATGTTCTTCAGGTTGGTGCCAGCCATCGAGACGAGGGAGATGGACTCGACGCCCGCGCCGACCATGACCGGCACGCCTTCATTGACGATGCGGCCCGCCGCGATGGCGATGGAGTTGAGGCCCGAGGAGCAGAAACGGTTGAGCGTGGTGCCCGAGGTCGTGACGGGGCAACCGGCCCAGATCGCCGCGAGACGGCCGGTGTTCATGCCGGTCGC
>CAZLLB010000258.1:0-3994 GCA_964560165.1 uncultured Parvibaculum sp.
GGCTTAAAAGCCTTCCAGCGTGGCGTAGCGGTCGCGGTGGAAGTTCGCGTCGCCGAAGGTGGCGGAGGCGACGCGGGCGCGTTTCATGAAGAGGCCGACATCGAACTGGTCGGTCATGCCCATGCCGCCGCGCATCTGGAGACCCTCATTGGTGATATGGGTGGCGGTTTCGGAGAGGCGCGCCTTGGCGAGGCTGGCGATCTGGGGCACGTCGTTGCGGCGCGCTTCGAGCGCGGAGAGCGCGTCGAGGACGACGGAGCGGCAGAGTTCGATTTCGGCGAACATGTCGGCGGCGCGATGCTTCAGCGCCTGGAAGGAGCCGATGGGCACGCCGAACTGCTTGCGCTCCTTCAGATAGACGATGGTGGTGTCGAAGACTTCCTGCACGAGGCCGAGCATTTCGGCGGCGAGGCCGATGCGCGCGATGTCGAGCACTTGTTCGAGCACATCATTACCGCCATCGACCGAGCCGAGCACGGCATCGCCGGAAACGGAGACATTGTCGAAGGCGATGTTGGCGGCGTTGCGGCTATCGACCATCAGGGTGCGGGTGACGGTGACCCCTTCGCTTTTGGGATCGACGAGGAAGAGCGTGACGCCGGATTTGTCATTGTCTGCGCCGGATGTGCGGGCGGCGACGATGAGGCGGTCGGCGACGTGGCCGTCGAGTACGAAGGTTTTCTTGCCGGTGATGCGGTAGGCCGCGCCTTCGGCTTTGGCTTTCGTCGCGATGCGGGTGGGGTTGTGGTGCGGGCCTTCTTCCAGCGCCAGCGCGATGATGCTTTCGCCTGCTGCAATGGCGGAGAGAATTTCCTGGCGCTGCGTGGCGCTGCCCGCAAGTTGCACGGCGGAACCGGCGAGCAAGACGGTGGAGACGAGCGGGCTTGCGGCCAGCGTGCGGCCTGCCTGCTCGAGGACGAGCCCGAGGCCCACGGGGCCGAAATCCGTGCCGCCGTATTTTTCAGACGTCAGGATGCCCGCAAAGCCGAGGTCGGACATTTCCTTCCAGGCGGCGCGGTCGAAGCCTGCGGCGTCGTTCGTGTCGCGCAAGTTGCGCAAGTTGGCGAGGGGGACACGCTGCTGGAAGAACTGCGTTGCTGTGTCGCGAAGAAGCTGCTGCTCCTCGGTCAGTACCAATGCCATCGACGTTGAACTCTTCAGTTGTTTTGTTGTTGCTTAAATCCGGTGGTGGCGCGTTCAGTCGGGCAGGCCGAGCACGCGCTTGGCGACGACGTTGAGCTGCACCTCGGAGGTGCCGCCTTCGATCGAATTGCCTTTGGAGCGGAGCCATGAACGGGTGATGCCGATTTCTTCGCGCGTGAAGCCTTCGCCTTGCCAGCCGAGACCCTGCGTGCCGAGAATTTCGAGCATCAGTTCGTAGCGGCGCTTGTTCAGCTCCGTACCGTAATATTTGAAGATCGAGGAAGCGGCACCCATGCCTTGTCCGGCCTTGGCTTCTTCCGCCGTGCGCTGGAGCGTGAGGGCGAAAGCCTTGCCGTCCATCTTCTGGCGCGTGATGTGCTCGCGGAGCGCGGCGCTTGCGACCTTGCCGTTGGTTTCGCCGAAATAATCCTTGGCGAGGCTTTCGAGGCTGGCGCTGGAGCCGACGCCGGAGCCAAGACCCATGCCGGAGATCATGTCGCGCTCATGCTGGAGAAGGCGCTTGGCGATGGTCCAGCCTTTGTTCAATTCGCCGACGAGATTTTTCTTCGGGACTTTGACATCGGTGAAGAAGGTTTCGCAGAAGGGGGAAGCGCCGGAGATCATCGAGATCGGGCGCGCCTCGACGCCGGGCAAGGCCATGTCGAAGAGGAGGAAGCTGATGCCATCATGCTTCTTTGCACCATCGGTGCGGACGAGGCAGAAAATCCAGTCGGCCTTGTCGGCATAGGAGGTCCAGATTTTCTGGCCGTTGACGAGGTAGTGGTCGCCCTTGTCTTCGGCTTTCGTCTGGAGGCCTGCGAGATCGGAGCCCGCGCCGGGCTCCGAATAACCCTGACACCAGCGGATTTCGCCGCGCACGATGGGGGGCAGAAATTCCTGCTTCTGTTCCTCGGTCGCATATTCGAGAAGGGCGGGCCCGAGCATCCAGATGCCGAAGCTCGACAAGGGCTGGCGCGCCTTGATGCGGCGCATCTCGGACTGGAGGATGATGCTTTCGTCTTTCGTCAGGCCGCCACCGCCATAGGCCTTGGGCCAGGTGGGCGTGGTCCAGCCGCGCGCGGCCATGCGGTCGAGCCAGAGCTTGGCGTCGGGATTTTTATAGACGGCGTTGCGGCCGCCCCAGACCGTGTCGTCTTCGCTGGACATGGGTGTGCGCATGGAGGGAGGGCAATTGGCCTCCAGCCATTGGCGTGTTTCCTGGCGGAACGTCTCAAGCGGCTCCATGGGTGGCTCCCCGTGTCTCTCTAGGGTGAATTTCTGTGACGGCAAGATAGCAGCCATGAAGGCTGAGGCAAACGGCGAGAGCGGCGCGCGTGATCGCTGGCGGCGAGCGAAATGATTATTTTTGTACAGGCGATGGGATGGGTCGGCCCGCAGGCACCTTGTATGGGACCCCCCACCCAACCCTCCCCCTCAAGGGGGGAGGGCTTCAGGCGGCGAATGGTCAGGCGACGCCGAGCTCTTCTTTTGCGAAGGCTGTGACGGTCTTGTAGTCGGCCTTGCCGTTGGCGGCGCGAAAGGCGACAGCAGTGCCGATGAGGATGCGCTTGGGTGTCTTGTAACCCGCGAGCTGGCCGCGGACATGGGCGCGCAATGCGTCCTCGTCGAAATGGTGGCCGGGCGCGAGCTTGATGATACCGGTGACGGACTGGCCCCATTTTTCATCGGGCAGGCCGACGACGAGAGCATCCTCGACAGCCGGATGGGTCTTCAGGGCTTCCTCGATTTCCTCGGGGTAAACTTTTTCGCCCGCCGTGTTGATGCAGGCGGAGCCGCGCCCGAGAAGCGTCAGCGTGCCGTCGGGCTCGACAGTGCACCAGTCGCCGGGGATCGAGTAGCGTTCGCCGCGGACGGTGCGGAAGGTGCGGGCGCTTTTTTCCTCGTCCTTGTAGTAGCCAACGGGGATCGGTGCGCCGAGCGCGATGAAGCCAGGCTTGCCGGAGCCGGGGACGACAGGCTCGTCGTTTTCGTCGAAGACCTTGCAGCGGTCGCCGATCTGGAATTTCGCCGTGGCGATCTCGCCGTCCTTGGTCATCAGCGAGGAGCCAAGGCCGACCGCTTCAGAGGCACCGAAACTGTCGGTCATGATGGCGTTGGGCATGTATTTCAGCAACCCGCGCTTCACTTCGGTGGACCACATGACGCCCGAGGAAATGATGGTGACGATGGAGGAGAGATCGTATTTGCCCGGCGCTTCTTCGAGCGCGCGCAGCATGGGCTTTGCAAAGGCGTCGCCGACGATGGCGACCTGCTGGACCTTGTTGCGATCGACGGCGGCCCAAAGCTCATGCGCATCGAGCGACTGGTTGTCGAGCGTGACGACGCAACCGCCAGACAGCATGTTACCATTAGCGGTGAGAAGGCCGGTGCCGTGCATCAGCGGGCAGGCGGGGATCATCGGGCCAGCGGTGCCGACGAGCTTGATGGCCTCGATGAGGGCGGGAAGGGTTTCGGGCACAGGGCCGAGGCGACGCAGCGCGGCAAGTTGGACTTCGCGCAAGTCGTTATGCGTCCACATCACGCCCTTGGGCATGCCGGTGGTGCCGCCGGTATAGATGAAGAGCATGTCGTCGGGCGAGCGTTTGATGTCGAGCTGTTCGCCGTTGCCGGTCGTCGCCAGCGTTTCGTAGCGCTCGGCGAAGGGGGCGATCTCGCCGCCGTCATTCACTTCAACCCAGGTCTGCACTTTGGTGAGGCGCGGGCGGATCTGCTCGATGATGTCGCGGAACTCGGTGCCATAGACGACGGTTTGCGCGTCGGAATTGTCGAAGATGTAGAAGACCTCGTCGGCCTTGTAGCGATAGTTGACGTTCACATGCGTCAGGCGCGC
>CAZLLB010000259.1:0-3989 GCA_964560165.1 uncultured Parvibaculum sp.
GCTTGATGCCGCCGCCGGAGCCGATGGACTGGAAGTTGATGGCGATGCCGGTTTCGGCTTTGTAGGCCTCCGCCCATTTTGCATAAACGGGATAGGGGAAAGTGGCACCTGCGCCGGAAATATCGGCGAGTGAGGCTGTGGCGGGGAAACCTGCCAGTGCTGCCGCCAGAAGCGTCAGACGGGCCGATTTCCTGAAGTTTTTCAACATCCTGTCAGGTCTTTCGCTCGTCGATTCCCGGAACCTGCGATCACAGGCATTCCCTACGACGATTGGATGACGCTTTTATGACAGAGGTGTCATGGAAAGGGGTGGAAGCCGGGAAACGGTGGTTTCCGCGAGGTCGAATCGGGTGTGAGGGGCATACGTGAGGGGCCTTATCCTTCGAGACGCCGCTTTGCGGCTCCTCAGGTGAGGGCGCGGGCCGGGAGCGTCGCGTCTCGAAGGGCGGGGCGTGGTGTCAGGCGAAGGCGTAGGGTCCGCCTTTTTCCAGCGCCTTCTTATAGGCCGGGCGCGCTTGCAGGCGGGCGAGGAGGTCGAGAAGGTTCGGGTAGTTGGCGAGGAAGCCGCGCATTTTTCCGGCTTCGAGGGTGAAGGAGTTCTGGATGTCGGCGGCGGAGAAATCCGGCCCGAGCAGGTAGCCACCTTTTTCGATGGCGTTGTTCATGTAGGAAAAGTGGTTGTCGATTTCGCTGGTGATGCGGGGGCCGAGCGGCGCGGCGGCGTCGCCGAGACGGCTTGTGTAGAGCGCCAGCATCAGCGGCAGCATGGCCGAGCCTTCGGCAAAGTGCAGCCACTCGATATATTTGTCATGCGCCCTGGTGCCTTCGGCGGGGGCGAGTTTGCCCTTGCCGTATTTTTTCGTCAGCAATTCGACGATGGCACCGGATTCGGCGATCACCTGATCGCCATCCTCGATGACGGGCGATTTGCCGAGCGGGTGGATTTTCTTCAGCTCCGGCGGGGCGAGATTGGTGACCGCGTCGCGCTGGTATTTGATGATCTCGTAGGGCGTGCCCAGCTCTTCGAGGAGCCAGAGGATGCGCTGCGAGCGCGAATTGTTGAGGTGGTGGACCTTGATCATCATGCGTTCCCTGTTGTGCTTGCCGATGGCAGATATTTCTTGATGAAGGTGACGATATTCGTGATCGCTTTTTCGCCTTCGGGGAGGCGGTCGGCCATGAGATGCCAGACGTGCCAGACCTTGGGCCAGACTTCGAGCTCGGCTGTGCCGCCCGCGGCGGTGATCTTTGCGGCCATGCGTGTGCTGTCGTCGAGAAGCATTTCGGTGGCGCCGACCTGAAAGAGCGTCGGCGGCAGGCCCTTGGCGTCGCCATAGAGTGGCGAGAGATAGGGCTCTTTCGCGTCATGGCCCGGGAAGTAGCGCGCCTCGACGGTCGCCATCATTTCAGGAATGAAGAGCGCGTCGGCTTTGGCGTTCGAGGTGGTTGAAGCGCCGGTGGAGGCGAGATCGGTGGCCGCCGAGAGGCAGACGAGGGCGGCGGGCAGCGGCAGGTTCTCATCCTTGAGGCGGAGAGCGAGGGCGAGGGTGAGATTGCCGCCCGCGCTGTCGCCGCCGATGACGATGGAGGAAGCGGGTAGGCCCGTGTCGAGCAGCGCGCGATAGGCGGCGAGGCAATCATCGAGGCCGGCGGGGAAGGGATGCTCGGGCGCGAGGCGGTAGTCGGGCGCATAGATGGGGATGCCGAGCTGGCGCGTGAGACGCCAGGTGAGGGGGCGATGATTTTTGGGCGAGCCTGCGACCCAGCCGCCGCCGTGAATATAGAAGAGTGCGGCATGGGTGGAGGTGCCCGGCGCGCTGATGCGCTCGGTGGGGACGCCGCCCAGTGTCGTCTGATCGAAGATGATGTCGGCGGGCGGGGCTTTCTGCATCCCGAGCGCTTCTTCCATGATCGGGCGGAGCACGAAGACGTCGGGGTTTTTCTTGAAGCGGCGTTTGATCTGGAAGCGCAGCAGCGGACGCAAGAGATAGAGCTGGATGCTCATGGAGGCTCCCCGGAGGTTGAATATGCGATGTCTGATGCAATCCGCCGGGGTGGGGGAAGTCAAGGGCAGAAGGCGTTCAGGCAGGCGCTGGCGCGGCGCGGCGGATGGCGCGGGCGAGCAGCAGGGCTGAGCCCAGTTCCAGCACACCAGCGGCAAAGAAGGCCGCGCCGGGAAAATGGACGGGTGCGGAGGGCGCGGTGAAGAGGCTGAAGAGTTGCGTCATGAAGACCGGCGCGATGATGGCGGTGAGGCCGCCGATACTGCCGAGCGCGCCTTGCAACTCACCTTGTGCGTTCGGCGGCACGAGCGTCGAGATGAGGCCGTTGATCGAGGGGAAGGCGAGGCCGGCAAGGGCGGCGGGCACCATGAAGGCGTAGAGCACGTAGCCATTGGGCGCGAAGGCATAGCCGAAATAGCCGATGGCGGCGAAGATGAGGCCGATATAGGCGGCGCGTTGGGGGCCGATGCGCGGGATGACCTTGCGGATGAGGCCGCCTTGCACCAACGCCATGGAGAGGCCCGCAAAGCCAAGCGAGTAGCCGACCTCGCGCACCGACCAGCCGTATTTTTCCATCACGTAGAAAGACCAGACGCTCGGCAGGACGAAATGCGCGAACTGGTGGAAGAAGAGGATGATGGCGAGCATCAGCGCGGCGGGTGTGCGGCGCAGATGGGCGAAGGCACCGAGCGTGTTCGCGCGCGCCCAGGAGAAGGCGCGGCGGCGTTCGGGCGGGAGCGTTTCGGGAATGATGAGATAGCCGTAGAGCGCGTTGATGAGGGCGAAACCGGCGGCGGCGAAGAAGGGTGCGCGCGGGCCGATCTCGCCGAGGAAGCCGCCAAGCACCGGGCCGATGATGAAACCGAAGCCGAAAGCCGCGCCCATCAGGCCGAAATTCTGGGCGCGTTGTTCGGGCGGCGTGACGTCGGCGATATAGGCGTTGGCGGTTGCATAGCTCGCGCCGCAAATGCCGGAGATGAGGCGTCCGATGAAGAGCCAGACGATCGTCGGGGCAAAGCCCATCAGGACATAATCGAGGCCCATGGCGAGGAGCGAGAGCAGCAGCACGGGGCGGCGGCCGAAATGGTCGCTCAGATTGCCAATGATTGGCGCACAGATGAATTGCGCCAGCGCGTAGATAAAGAGCAGCCAGCCACCATAGCGCGCGGCTTCAGCAAGGCCGCCGCCGGTCAGATCCTCGATCAGTTGCGGCAGGACAGGCAGGATGATGCCGAGGCCGATCGAGTCGATCAGCATGGTCACGAAGATGAAAGCGACGGCCTTTTTGGTGATGGCTTTCGGCATCGTGCCTCCCGGCATAATTGACGACGGGATTTTATTGATAAAGGGCCTTGGCGCGGGTTTCGATTTCTTGCGGCGTGAGGTCTTCTATCTGTTGGGAGATGGACCAGCGGTAGCCGTAAGGATCGGTGATCTGGCCTGAGCGCGCGCCGTAGAATTGATCGGCGAGGGGGCGGAGCGAGGTTGCGCCTGCGGCGATGGCCTGATCGAAGACGGCTTTGGCGTCATCGACATGGACGGTGAGGGCGATGGGTGTGCCGCCCAGCGATTTCGGGCTGAGAATATTCATCTCGGGATGCTCGTCGGAAATCATCAGCAGGGTTTCGCCGATCTTGAACTCGGCATGGCCGATGCGGTTTTGCGGATCGAGAATGCGCGCGCCGGTTTCGACAGCGCCGAAGGCCTTCTTGTAGAACTCGATGGCGGCGGCGGCGCCCTTGGCGCAGAGATAGACTTCGACTTTCTTGCCTGTGGCGGTCATGGCTTGTCTCCCTCTGAATGTTGTTTGATCGCGACGAAATGATCGGCCCACCATTGCGAACGGAAGATGCGGAAGGCCGCGCCGGTAAGGCCGTGGCGAGCGGGGTGGCCGGGGCGCAGGGTTTCCCAGCCGCGATGTTCGAGCGTGACGCGGGTGCCTGTGCCGCTTGGCTCGAAGATGATTTCGACTTGCGTGATCTCGCC
>CAZLLB010000260.1:0-3966 GCA_964560165.1 uncultured Parvibaculum sp.
CGACCGTCTCCGCGCCGCCGTATCGCTACGCGTCAACGAAGGCGCGCTTGCCGTCGTCATCGCCGCGATGAAGGATCTGGGCGAACGCATCGAGCTGATGCCGCCCCGGCCCGAAGGTGTCCTCGCGCTGAAAGGCGTTCTTGAATCCGCCGACGTCGAAGACGACGAAGAAGATCGCGAAGGCTTTGAAAAAACTCTGATCGCCTCCTTCAGCGACGCTGCGAAGGGCCTTGCTCGCGCCCGCGACGAGGAAGGCGCAAAACTTCAGGCCGTCCTCACAGAACAAGTGAACACGATCGAGCGCCTGACAGGGCAGGCCGCCGCCTCGCCCTCGGCCAGTATCGAGGCGATGCGCGCGCGGTTGAAAACGCAAGTCTCCGAGTTGCTTGGTGCCTCGCCCGCGCTCTCTGAAGAGCGTCTGGCGCAGGAAGCCGCATTGCTCGCGACCAAGGCCGATGTGCGAGAAGAGATCGACCGCTTGATCGCCCATGTCGCGCAAGCCCGCGAACTCTTTGCCGGAAGTGACCCGGCGGGCCGCAGGCTCGATTTTCTGACACAGGAATTCAATCGCGAAGCGAACACCCTCTGCTCGAAGGCGGCAGATGTCAGCCTGACGCGTATAGGCCTTGAATTGAAAGCCGTCATCGATCAACTGCGTGAGCAAATCCAGAATGTCGAGTGACAAGCACGTCGGCCGTCGCGGCCTCATGCTGGTGCTGTCCTCGCCATCAGGCGCGGGCAAGACCACCCTGTCGCGCGCGCTCCTCGAAAGCGATGCCGATATCGCCATGTCGGTGTCTGCGACCACGCGGGCGCCACGCCCCGGCGAGACGCACGGCAAGGATTATTATTTTCTGAGCACCGAAGATTTCGGCATCATGCGGAACAAGGGCGAGTTCCTCGAACACGCCAAGGTCTTCGGCAATTACTACGGCACGCCCTCAAAGCCGGTGATGGATGCTCTTGCGGATGGCCACGACGTTCTTTTCGACATCGACTGGCAAGGCACGCAGCAACTCGAAGAAGCCCGCTACGAAGATGTCGTCAAGGTCTTCATCCTCCCGCCCTCCGCGCAGGATCTCGAAAAGCGCCTTAACCGTCGCGCCCAAGATCCCGCCGATGTGGTTGCCGCGCGCATGGAAAAAGCCTCCGACGAGATCAGCCACTATCAGGAATATGACTACATCATCATCAATGAGGATGTGGAAAAGAGCCTGGCAGAACTGCGCTCGATCCTGATGGCCGAGCGCCTCAAGCGCCACCGTCTGACGGGCCTCTCGAATTTCGTGAAGCGCCTCCGCGACGCGCTCTAGGCGTCACTTCTTCGTCATTGCGAGAAGCGAAGCGACGAAGCAATCCAGCTCTTCTTTGTCGCTCTGGATTGCTTCGCTACGCTCGCAATGACAATTCTGTCGAGATTAGCCTTACGGCTTCAGTACGACGCGGCCCATGACGCCGCCCTTGCGCAGATCGTCGAGCGACTTTGTCGCCGCCTCAAGCGGGCGTTCCTCAACCGGGATTGGGTCGATCTTGCCAGCCTTCACCAGCTCCATCATCTCGATCGTCTCGCTGAGCGAGCCCACATAGGAGCCGCCGACCGAAATCGCGCGCATTGGAAAGAGCGGAATCGGCATCGAGAAAGCGCCACCAAAAAGTCCGACCACGATCACCTGTCCGCCCTTGCGCACCGAGCCGAGCGCAAATTGCAGTGAGGATTCCGAGCCGACGAAATCGACCGCCGCCGGAACGCCACCATTCGTGTCGGCAAGGAGCTTCTTCAGCGCTGCCGGGTCTTTCGGATTATAGACCTCGTGTGCGCCCGCACCCTTGGCCGATTGCAGCTTGTTCTCGTCCACATCGGCACCGAGCGGAGCCTGTTTGAACATCGCCTTGGCGAACTGCAAACCCATCATGCCCACGCCGCCGAGGCCGACCACCAGCACACGTTCCTCGTCGCTGACATCGAGCTTCTTCATTGCGCCATAAGCCGTGAGGCCCGAGCACATATAGGTTGCGGCAAGGCCCTTGGGCACACCCGTATAGTCGAGCAGGTAGCGCGAATGCGGCACGATCACATGCGTCGCATAGCCGCCTGCCACCTGAATGCCCAGATTGCGCGGCTTGTTGCAAAGCTGTTCTTCACCGCGATTGCAGGTCGGGCACTCGCCGCAGCCGATCCACGGAAAGGCGACGCGCCTGTCGCCGACCTTCACGTCTTTCACGTCCGGCCCGACCGCCACGACTTCGCCTTCGATCTCGTGGCCAAGCGTGAAGGGCAGCTTGCGGCCCGCGCGCACATCGAGCTTGTTGCCGCCGCCCATGTCGAAATGGCCGTCATGAATGTGCACGTCCGAATGGCAGACGCCGCAATGCGTGACCTTCAGCAGCACCTCACTGCCTTGCGGCTTCGGCGTCTCGCTTTCCAGCGTTTGCAGGGGCTGGCCGTAATCGGTGATGGCTTGGGATTTCATCGGGAACCTCCGTATTTGACGCGAGCGGTATTCGAGCCGCCGAATTTGGGCCAATGTCGCACACGCGCTCATAGTGGCCAATGCAAAATGCAGCCGTTGAAAAAGAGCGGCCTATCTCTCGCCCTTATAGGCCCGCGCCAGCGCGCAAAACTCCTCGACGCTCAGTTCCTCGGCCCGCCTCGTGCCGTCAATCCTCGCCGCATCGAGTACAGCTTGCGCCTCCGGCGTCAGCGATTTGAGGCTTGAGCGCAGCATTTTGCGCCGCTGTCCGAAAGCGGCGGCAACCAGAACCTCCAGCGCCCGTGCATCTGCGGGCGCCAGCGGCTCAGCGCGCGGGATCAGTTCCACCACCGTCGATGTGATCGAAGGCGGCGGCGTGAAGGCGCGCCGGTCTATGTCGAACAGCATCCGCGCCTGCGTCCGCCACTGCGAGGCCACACCGAGCCGCCCATAAGCCTTGGAGCCCGGTGCAGCCACGATGCGCTCGGCAACTTCTTTCTGGAACATCAACGTCAGGCTCGCATACCACGGCGGCCATCTGTCGCTTTGCAGCCAGCCGATCAGCAGCGGCGTCGCTATATTATAAGGCAGGTTGGCGACGATCCGCGCTGGCCCGCTTACCAGCGCCGCCATGTCGGTTTCCAGCGCATCGCCTTCAACGATGGTGAGGCGCCCCGGATAAGCAGCCAAAATTTCTTCCAGCGCTGGCAGGCAGCGTTTGTCGCGTTCGATGACCGTGACGTGCTTTGCTCCTTCCATCAGCAGCGCTCGCGTCAATCCGCCGGGGCCGGGCCCCACTTCGACGATGTGATGATCGTCAAGCGATCCGGCTGCCCGCGCGATGCGGCCCGTCAGATTGAGATCAAGCAAAAAATTCTGTCCCAGCGCCTTTTGCGCTGCGAGCCCGTGGCGCGCGATTACCTCGCGTAGAGGGGGAAGTCCGTCCTCACTCATCTTGCGCGATTGCCCGCGATCTCATCGGCAAGCCGCAGGGCTTCGATCAGGCTTAGCGGGTTCGCCACACCGCGCCCGGCAATGTCGAGCGCCGTGCCGTGATCGGGCGAGGTGCGCACGATCGGCAGGCCCAAGGTCGTGTTGACGCCGCGCTCGAAGTCGATGGTCTTGATCGGGATCAGCGCCTGATCGTGATACATGCAGAGCGCCGCGTCATAGCGCGCCCGTGCCGCCCCATGAAACATCGTATCGGGCGGCAGCGGCCCCGAAACCTCGACACCCTCGCGCCTTATCGCCTCAAGCGCCGGCGCGATGATTTCGATTTCCTCGCGCCCGATATGGCCTTCCTCGCCCGCATGAGGATTGAGCCCCGCAACT
Organism: uncultured Parvibaculum sp.; assembly: GCA_964560165.1. Lineage (GTDB taxonomy): Bacteria > Pseudomonadota > Alphaproteobacteria > Parvibaculales > Parvibaculaceae > Parvibaculum. The sequence goes on from CAZLLB010000260.1 coordinate 3,804, forward strand.
GCCATGCGTGGATGGGCGAGGCCGAGATCCCGCTTCAGTGCGCACGCGAGGATCACACCTTTCTCAATGATCATCGCTGTCGTCAGCGATGCGGCGACCGCCTTCAGCGGCTCATGCACCGTCACCGGCACCACGCGCAAGCCGGGGCAGGAGAGCATCATCA
>CAZLLB010000261.1:0-3891 GCA_964560165.1 uncultured Parvibaculum sp.
CCCGCGTCGCCGCCTCGCGGATGAAATTCAGGGCCGCCTCGTCGTGCTGGAGCGCCCGGCTGCCAAAGCCGCCCGAAATCATGAATGTGTCGATGTCAGATAGTTCCGTGTACGGAATCTGTCCAAAGCCGCGCCGCGCATGCAGCGTCAGCCCCGCCGAGGCGACGATTGGCCCGGCCTTCGGCGCGATCAACTCGATCTCATAAGCGGGCTTGCCCTCCGGCGTCAGCGCGGAGGCGAGGATTTGTAGCGGCCCGGCTATGTCGAGGATCTGGGCCTCGTCGTAACCGAGCATAAGAACGCGGCGGGGAAACGGAATTATCCTGCTCATAGGGGAAATCTACCCCGGAGCGCCCATGGCAGAAATGACAAAGAGCAGGCTAATTCCGCCAAATGCCCAAATTTTGAACCGCTAGGGCAGGGCCAGACAGACAACTGCGAAGGCAACAATTGCGGCGTCTGGCCCGCCAGTTCCGACAACTGGCCGACAACTTTATGCGGTCAGCGTGCACTTGCCATTGTTGATGACAACCACGTCGCGTTCTTTCACGCGGGCGCGGAACGAGGCGATATTGCCGTCCTTCCAGATATCGACCGCGATGGTTTCGCCGGGGAAAACCGGCGAGGAAAAGCGCACGTCGAAGCCCGTGATCCTGGTCGGGTCATAGTCGCAAACCGGCGACGAAATGATCGCCCGGCAGCATGAGCCATAGGTGCAAAGCCCATGCAGGATCGGGCGCGGAAAGCCCGCCGCCTTGGCGATGTCGGGATCGGCATGCAGCGGATTACGGTCGCCGGAAAGGCGATAAATCAGCGCCTGATCGGGCCGCGTATCGACTTCCACCGTCAGGTCGGCCTTGCGATCCGGCATCTTGTGCGGCTCCGGCGCGCCCTCGCGCGGCCCGCCAAACCCACCATCGCCGCGCGCGAATGTCGTGCCCTGCAAGGTGCAAAGTTTGTCGCCCGTCTTCTTGTCGCTGATGACGGTTTCGCCGACAAGGATCGCGCCCTTGTCCTTGCCCTTGTCCCAGACGCCGACGACGCGCGTATCGACGCTGATCGTCGTCGCCACCGGCAGCGGCTTGTGCAGCGTCAGCTTCTGTTCGCCATGCACCACCATCAGATAATTGATGCCGCTATCGCGCATTCCGCCCGCGCCCCAGGCGATGACACTCGACATGGTCGGCACCGTTACGAGGTTTTTCTCATAGACGAAGGGCAGTTCCTTCGCATTCATCGGATCGCGTCCGAAGCCGATGCCGAGCGCATAAAGCATCGTCTCGCGGTCGGTATAGGTGAACTCCTGCCCCGACGATTTCGAAGCCATCAGTTTGTCGTAGTCGATAGCCATGAGCGGCCTCCCTTAATTCTTGTAGAAACTATTTGTTCGATGCCTCGCCAAAACCCCAACTGTCATCCCGGCCTTGTGTTGGGATCCAGCGGCCACTCGCTCGGCATCACGGGTCGCCCTGGACCCCGGCACAAGGCTGGCGTGACATTTGAGGTGGAACTACCCCATGGACTTTGCAAAATGCGGAACGCCTTCTGCCATATGCGCCCATGGCTGCGCGCTATCGGTGTAAACGACGACGCCCGGCTTCAACCAGCTCGGATCGTCCATCGTGCCGGCCTTCACGACCCAGATGCCCGGATTGGCTTCGACGTCGCTGAACATGGGCGTCCCGCAATTGGCGCAGAAATGCCGCGTCACGGTTTTGCCGCTGTCGCCATGCTTCGTGTAACCCTTCGTCTCACCCTTGGTGATCTTAAGCGCGTCGCGCGGCACCACGACCACGGAAGCGGGTTCGCCGCCCGAGACATATTGGCAGTCACGGCAATGGCAGAGCGCGAAAGCGACCGGCTCCGTCGCAACTTCGTAACGCACCGCGCCGCAAAGGCAGCCACCGGAAAAAGGTGCAGTCATGATGAAGTCCTCCCTCGTTTCTTTGCAGGAAGCCTAGAGCGCGATCGGCAAAAGTGTAAGCGGTTTTGCGAGCGCCAAGGCTCGACGCCGCGTCATCCTAAATTGACGGATTGCCCTCAAACCTCGGAATCTGATCCGAGATCGCCGCCCAAGGTTGCGCCGAAGAGACCCAGATCGTCGAATGCGGTTTCAACCAACTCGCATCGTCCATCGAGCCCGCCCGCAGCATGACAAAGGGAAAATCGCCCGACGGTTTGCCGAAAAGCGGCGTCCCGCATTCGCCGCAAAAACAGCGCGTCGTTGGCCTGCCGCTATCGGCGATGACCGTGTGGCCCTTCGGCGTTCCGGTCATTTTGAACGCTGCTTCCGGCACCATCACGACCACGGAGGGCCCGCCTGCGGATTCATATTGGCAGGCACGGCAATGGCAAATAAATACGGCCACCGGCTCCACGCTCACTTCGTAGCGCACCGCACCGCATTGGCATCCACCGCTGAATGGCGTCGTCATGGCTTCCTCGCTCATTGCGGAGGAAAGCTTAACGCTCGCCCAGCACCTTCCACAAGCTCGTGGCGGTCATCACCGGCGCGCCATTCACTGTAAAATCGGCAGACACGAAAATAATCGCCCGCGTCCGATGCTCGACCCGTGCGGCGCATTCGACAACGTCGCCAAGCCGCACATCGTCGAGATGACTGGTCTGCATGCTCAGCGTCACGCAGGATTTTTCACCCGCGCCGCGCCAGGCCACGCCGCCCATGCAGGCATCCGCCGCCGTCATCATCATGCCTTCATGCGCCGTGCCATCGGCCCGCACGTGTCGCTCATCGACGCGGAAAGCCAGCACCCGTGCGCCGTCCGCCGCCTCGCGCTCGAAAAGCGGGCCCACATGAGCCTCGAACGGATCGAAAAGGTCGAGACGTGCGAAACCCTCGGGCACCTCCACGGTGATGGGCGAGGGAAGGGGAATACGAGCCGTTGCGCTTTCTGTCACGAGCGCCCCGCCGCTTTAATCGCGTAAACGCCGGTCGCCGTCATCAGAATGCGGCTGCCCACGCGCAATTCCCCATTGATAAAGAGCACGCTCCGCGTCGCCCGCGTCACCTCCGCCCGGCCTTCGACACGGTCGCCCGGCTCGCCCGCGCTGACGAAATCGCAATTGAGCGATAAGGGCCGCGCCGTCGCTCCGTCTTGCGCCGCTGCCGCAAGGTTGGCGACCTCGCCCATGATGATTGAGGCGAGGCTCATCATCATTCCGCCATGCAGGCGATCGTCGCCATTAAGATGCTGCTGTGCGATGTCGAAGAGGAAAACCGCGCCGTCCTTGTCCTCGCCATGCACCACAGGCCCGGCAAAACCGCCAAAGCCCTTGGTCTGAACGGGCGCAAAGCCTTGCGGAAAAATCGGTTTGTCCATGGCGCATACTCTGAAAACAGGGGGTGGGGCCCCCTGTCTAATCCGCCCGCGCGGCGCGCGAAAGAGCCAAAAGCGTCGCGCTTTCGGTAACTTGCCGATGTTTCTCACTGAGCGCGGCTGTTCGCATGTCAATAGGGCCTGTGCATTTCCGCGCAACAGGCATTTCACAAACGCAAGGGCAGCTTGGAGATTCCTCTTCCCGAAGCCCGCGCCGGACGTTTATGGTGCGCCCAACGCCGTCGGCCACTGCAGAAGCTGCCAATAACGCCATCAAGACGGCAAGAAATCGCAACCTCCCGGAGGACTTTCATGTCGAGAGAAGCAGTTATCGTATCCACGGCCCGCACCGGCCTCGCCAAGTCCGGCCGTGGCGGTTTCAACAACACGCACGGCGCGGCCATGGGCGGCCATGCGATCCAGCACGCCATCGCGCGCGCCAAGATCGAGCCCGGCGAAGTTGAAGACGTCATCATGGGCTGCGGCAATCCCGAAGGCGCGACCGGCATGAACACCGGCCGTCTCGCGGCGATCTGGGCCGGTTGCCCCGTCA
>CAZLLB010000262.1:0-3846 GCA_964560165.1 uncultured Parvibaculum sp.
GGCGGTCGAGCAGCGTCGGTGCGGGCGGCGGCACGGCGAAGTCGCGCCGGTTCGGTGTCGCCGAACTCGTGAGCGGCTGACAGGATACCGGAATAGGAGGCGACATGGCCGAAACGGTAGTTGCCCGCATCAAGACCTTTTCCGGGCAGGCTGACGCGCAGACGGCCTGCATCGTCGCGGGTCAAAACAGGTTCGATCTCCTTGCGCGCAATGGCCCAGAGGCGGCGAGCGCGCGCCGGATCAAAGCAATTGGCGAAATTTGCATAACCCGCCTCCCCGACCGGGAACGGCACTTCAAAGCCCGTGTGCTGCGAGCGCAGCCCGATGATGGAACCGCTTTCGTCGGTGAATTCGGCATCGAGCTTGGCAAGCCAGCTTGGAAGAAAGCGCGCGGTGTGCTGTGTGCCATAGAGGCTGTCATGCACGGCGAGCGAGGTCATGCCGTAGTGATTGCAGATCGGATAAATCCAGTTCGGCTCGCAGGGAAAAAGGCAGAAACTATCTTCGTAGCGTTCGTAATTCTGCAAGACAGAGCCGATGATAGTGTGAAAATTATGCGTGTATTCGGTGCGCTCGTTGAGCTTGAAGGTGAGCGCGCCTTTTTCCGCGTAGCGACGGTCGCCGCTATTCAGCATGTACTGGCCGACATGCATACCGAACCAGCCGGTGAGCATGATGTTGTCTTTGGCGGCGGGATCGAAGTTGGTAAAATTGAGATGGCCCCAACAGGATTCATAAACCCAATAGCCCCAGACCTTGCGAAGCAGATATTTTGAAATCAGGTTGCGCTGCGCCTCACCCATATAGCCGGTGAAGTTCGGTACATAGCTGCCCTGCGCGATGCCGAGCGCGAAGCCCATATGGTTGATCTGGTAGCGGAGCGCGGCAGGCTGGAACTGGTCGATGATATCAAAGCCGCTGAACTCCTCGACGGGTTGAAGGGCACGGCCGAGGATGTAGCGCAGCGAGGCAAGGTCATCGGCTGACATTTCGCGCGTCGTTGCATCCGGCACGGCGGCGGCGCGGACTTCGACTTCGGCAAGTGAAGCGGGAAGGAAACTCGTCCGCGTGACGAATTTCTGACGGTCGCCTGCGCGGCGCTTCTCGGCGCGGGCGCGGAAATAGTAAGCCGTTCCCGCCATGCAAAGAGCGACCACGATATGCGCGCCGGGAAAGGCGGTCTCCGATGCGATGCCGCCCGCGATAAGCGCCGAGCCACCCCAGATGAGGACGGGCGCGAGTACGAGGCCAGCCCAGAACCAGGCGATAACCGATACTCCAAAGAGCAGCACCGTGAGCGGAAAGAGTAATGTGGCCCAGCCGCCGACAGCGACGAAGCCCGCTCCCGGCATCCATAAGCCAAGGCCGAAAGCCTGCCAGCCAGCCGATGCGCCGAAAAGAACCGGCAGAAGCCCGACAAACCAGAGGGCTGCATAGATCATCATGGTACGGCGAAGGCGCGCTGCCGTGACCGGCCCGCGATCACCGCCACGCTTACGTGCGAAAACACCGCCGCCCGAATGTTCGATGACCGTCATGGTCCCCTCCTCTGTCGTTCTTCTTGCGTCGTGAGATGTCAGAGCAGCACGATCTGGCCGCCTCGGCAGATATAGGTCATGGCGAAATCGAGGCTTGGCGATTGCCCTGCATAGGCCGCCCAACCGACGAAGCCGCCCGCCATGATGGCGAGTTCAGCGCCGATGCCAGCCGCTAGAAATTTAGGTGAAACGGCGAGCTTGAAGCGTGGCGCATGCACTTGCGCGGCCATGCCCAATTGCCAGTCGACGGCCGCGTTGGGCCTCACTTCTGCGTCGTCCGATGCTCCGAACAGAAATGTCCGTACGCCGTCGAAAGCGAGCGCGATCTGGCCGAGCAGAAAAACAGCGAATGCGCAGCACGCCATGGGCACGCCCTCCCTACGCAAATCAGTCAGCCGATCCTGCGGTGCATGGCCCTTCGGGTCCAATTGGAAGATTTCCGGGATTTATAAGGATCGCCTATAATTCGAGAGGGAACGCAGAGTTTTCTATGGGAGGGAGACGACCGATGGACCTCGAGAGCAAGCCCTTGCGCTGCTTCGTCGCCGTGGCCGAAGAACATTCCTTCACCAAGGCTGCCGAGCGGCTGCATGTGACGCAGCCGACGCTGTCGATGCAGATACGCGAACTTGAAAAGCATCTGGGCTTTGCGCTCTTTATTCGTACGACGCGGCGCATTGAGCTGACGCGCGAAGGCAATGCCTTTCTCGGTGATGCACGGCGCATGATCGAGGAAAGCGAACGCATCAAAGGCGCGGTCAAGAACCTGCGGCTGGAAAGCGCACGACGTCTGAGTCTTGGCGCGGCCTTCTACACGATCGACATTCCCGAGCGTATCGACCTCATCGAACGCTTCATGGGCGCACATCCCGAAATCTCACTCGACATCGACAATCGCTGGCAGCGTGAATTGGTGGAGGATGTGACACGCGGCAGGCTCGATCTCGCGCTTATCATCGGTGTACCGATCCCACGCGATGATTACGATGCCGCAGTGCCGGTAAAGCGCGACAATAGCGAAGTGCTTTACCCCGACGACCTTAAACAGATTGTGCTCAGGCGTGAACCTGTCGGGCTGCTTGTGCCATCCGAATGGCCGCTGGCGAAACAGCGCGTCGTCAAACCTGCCGACATCAAGGGATTGAAAATTGCCATGCTCGCCCCCGCGCATGGTGCGCAGATTTACGATCCGATTACCGATCTTCTGCAAGGTGCCGGCGCGGAGCTTATCGTTCCACCGGAAGGCAACGGCATCGGCGTCGAACGCTATGGCCGCCAGTTCCGAATTCCTGCCGTGACACTTGGATGGTTTGCCGAACACAATACGAGCCCTGCAGACATGGTGCGGTTGCCGCTGAAGGGTCTTGATCTGACGACGGCGCTGGTACTGCTGGGCGCGGCGGAGGGGATGCGGGCGCCTGCGGAAGTGTTTTGTGATTTTGCGAAGAGGAAGAAAGCGGCGAAGAATGGGGCGCGTCATTTAACGCCGTCATTGCGAGGCTGAAAGCCGAAGCTGTGCTCGCATTGAGGATATGGGCCGTTACTTCAATCCTCGCACCACTTGCACCTCAAGATCGCGCAGCTTCTTGCGCAGTGTGTTTCGATTGATGCCGAGGAGATGCGCGGCTTTGATCTGGTTGCCGCGCGTAGCGGCGAGCGTCATGCCGAACAGGGGCTTTTCGACTTCGCGGAGAATGCGGTCATAGAGGCCGGGCGGCGGTAGCGCGTCGCCAGCGCTGGCGAACAAGCGGTTGAGCGCGCGCTCCACCGAAGAGGTTAGTGGTTCGTCGGCCGGGGCTTGTTCCGAAGGCCGTCCGAAATCGGGTTCGGCCAGTTCGGTTTCGAGAACCGATGCGCCGATGGTCTCTTCCGTATAGAGCGCGGCGAGGCGGCGGACGAGGTTTTCGAGTTCACGGACATTGCCCGGCCAGCGATAGCGCTTGATGAACTCCATGCCCTCGGCGTCGATGGTCTTGGGCGGCAAACCTTCGGCTTCCGCCTGCGAAAGAAAATGCCGCACGAGATCGGGAATATCCTCCGTACGTTCGCGCAAGGGCGGCAGGCGGATTGGCACGACGTTGAGGCGGAAGAACAGGTCTTCGCGGAAGAGGCCCAGATTGATAAGTTGGCGCAGGTCGCGGTTGGTTGCGGCGACGATGCGTACATCGGTCTTGATCGGCGTGCGTCCGCCAACGGTTGTGTATTCGCCTTGCTGCAACACCCGCAGGAGACGCGTTTGTGCTTCCATCGGCATGTCGCCGATTTCGTCGAGAAAGAGCGTGCCGCTTTCGGCCTGCTCGAAACGCCC
>CAZLLB010000263.1:0-3802 GCA_964560165.1 uncultured Parvibaculum sp.
AATAGCCCTGGCACCACCAGTCCTCACCCGACAGGATGCGCGGCAGGTAATGCGCTTTCTGATCGTCGCGGCCATGGCCCATCAGCGTTGGCCCGACCATGCTGAGGCCCATGTTGGAGCCTGCCGGAGCGCCCGCAGCGGCACATTCCGACGCATAGATGAAGCGCTGCATCACGTTGAAGCCCGCGCCGCCATATTGCTTGGGCCAGCTCGGCGCCGACCAGCCGCGCTTATGCAGCCGTTTCAGCCATTCCAGCCGCAGATCATGATCGGAGAGAATACCCGGCGTCAGCCGCGCATGGGCTTTCAGATCGTCGGTCAGGTTTTCATCGAGGAAGGCGCGTACTTCGTCGCGAAAGGCGACATCCTCGGGCCGCATGCTGAGATCCATTTTATCTGTCCTCCCGTTGGCCCGGTTCATGTTTTTTTGTCGTCCGACCGGCGCTTTGCCCTACACTATAACTCCGATAGTCCAGAGCCAAAATCGATCCGTCATGTTCATTCTCGCCGACCCTGCGTTCAGGGATGGCGAGTGGGCCTCTTGCCCTCGTTTTTCTGCCATTTACGCCTGCCATAACGCCGCCCAAGCCCGATCCGCCCAGAGTTCCCACCTATATGGAATTAGCCAACCACATCATCCTCATCACGGCGGCCTTGATCACTTTTTCGATCTTTGCCGGCGTGCTGTCCTCGCGGGTTGGCGCACCGCTGCTGCTTGTCTTCCTCGCCTTCGGCATGCTCGCGGGTGAGGACGGCATCGGCGGTATCAAGTTTCATGATTTCCGGGTTGCCTATCTCGCTGGCTCGGTGGCGTTGGCGTTGATCCTCTTCGATGGTGGCTTGCGGACCACGCGTGAGGCTTTTTCGCTCGCCCTTGCCCCGGCGCTGGTGCTGGCGACCTTCGGCGTCTTCGTCACGGCAGGCATCACCGGCCTCGCTGCGCATTTTGTTCTTGGATACAACTGGCTTGAGAGCTTCCTTCTCGGGGCAATCGTCGGCCCAACCGATGCTGCCGCTGTTTTCCTGCTGCTGCATCTGCGTGGACTTCGTCTGCGGCCGCGCGTCGGCAACACGCTCGAAGTCGAATCCGGCATCAACGATCCGATGTCGATCTTCCTGACGCTGGCATTGGTCGCTCTTCTGGATGAGGGAATACCCAAAGGCAGCTTCGGCGAGGTTTCGCTTACCCTTGCCTTGCATCTTGCTGGCAATTTTATTTGGGAAATGGGCGGCGGATTGCTTTTCGGCCTTGCGGGCGGACAGATTGTCCTGCGCGCCATCAACCGGCTGAAATTCTCGCCCGGTATTTATCCGATTTTTGCCGGTGCGCTGGCGCTCGTTGTTTTCGCTACGGCGCAGGCGGCGGAAGCGTCTGGTTTTCTTGCCGTCTATCTCGTCGGCACGACGCTCGGCAATAATCCGCATCGCGCCACAGCGGAGATCAGCCGTTTCTCCGACGGCATGTCATGGCTTGCCCAGATCGGCATGTTCTTGATGATGGGCCTTCTCGTCACGCCGTCCAAACTGCTGCCGATCCTCGTACCCTCGCTCATCATCGCCGCCGTGCTGATCTTCGTCGCGCGCCCCATCGCCGTTATCCTCTCCATCGCGCCGATGAAATTCAAACGAGGCGAGATCGGGTTCATTTCTTGGGTGGGTTTGCGCGGTGCCGTGCCGATCTTCCTCGCTACGATCCCTGTGCTTGAGCATATCCCCCACGCGCAGACCATATTCGGCGTCGCCTTCATCGTCGTGCTGACTTCGCTGATTGTGCAGGGCTGGACGATATCGGCGGCGGCGAAAATCGTCGATGTGGAATTGCCGCCGCGCCCACAGACCCGCGCCCGCGTCGAAATCGGCTTGCCCGCAGGCATAGATCGCACGGTCGTGGCTTATACCGTCGATCCCATGAGCATTATCGCGCGGCGTCGCATGAGCCGCATGCCGTTGTCGGCGGCAGGCACAGAGATCATCTCAGTGATGCGCGAAGGGCTGGTGAGAAACTCGACGCCGATCGACGGCCTTAAGGATGGCGACGTTGTCATGCTCATCACCAATCCCGGCGACCTGCCGCTGCTCGACCGCCTGTTTGCTGCCCGCAAGGTGCGATTGAAGGCGATGGATGTGGGCTCCATCGATTTCACGCTGAGCGCCGAGGTCAATGCGGGCGAGGTCGCCGATGCCTATGGCTTCCTCGTCACGCCGCATGAGCGCGACCTGACGCTCGGCGCCGTCATGCATGCGCGCCTCGGCCGCGCGATCGCCAAGGGCGCGCGTGTCCGTGCAGGCACCGTCGATCTGATCGCGCTTGCAACTGACGAGGATGAATCGCCGAAGAAAATCGGCCTCGACCTCGATCCCCCGCCGCCGCAGCGTTTGACGACCTTGATCCGCCTGCGCGTCGGTGAGGCCGTGCACTCGATCCGCGAGCTCTTCCTCGCCGATCCGAGAAATTAGAGATACAGTCCGGCAACATTTCACGCGAGGGAGAAGACAGATGGATCTCGGACTTAAAGGCAAGAAGGCAATTGTCACCGGCGCAACGCGCGGCATCGGCCGCGCTATTGCCGAAACGCTTGCCGCTGAAGGCGTCGATCTTGCCATCTGCGCCCGCAACAAGGATCAGGTCGATGAGGCCGTCGCGGCGCTGAAGAAGGTCGGGGTCAATGTCATCGGCGGCGCGGTCGATATTGCCGACGGTCCGGGCCTGAAGAAATGGATTGCAGAAGCCGGCAATGCGCTCGGCGGCATTGACCTCCTGGTGACGAATGCCAGTGCGCTCACCATCGGCAACACCGAAGAAGCATGGAAAGGTTGTTTCGATATCGACGTCATGGGCGCACAACGCGCTTTCGACGCGGCGTTTCCCTTCCTCGAAAAATCCGCGAAAGCCTCCGGCGACGCCGCTGTCGTCTTTATTTCTTCTGTCTCCGCAGCAGAGACGACTGACGGCAACGCCTATGGCGCGATGAAGGCCGCGCAGATCCATCTGGCCAAGGGGCTTGCCAAGCAGCACGCGGGCAAACACATCCGCGTCAACACCGTCTCTCCGGGCACCGTTTATTTTAAGGGCGGCGTCTGGCACATGGTCGAAACCAACATGGCTGATCTCTTCAAGCAGATGATGGCCCGCAACCCCATGGGCCGCATGGCAACTCCGCAAGACATCGCCAATGCCACGACGTTCCTGCTGAGCCCCGCCTCATCCTTCACCACCGGCATCAACATGCTGGTCGATGGCGCAATTTCAAATCGTGTGAATTTCTAGCTGGGTCGTGCGCGCTCGTTGAGGCCAAGCCAGCGTCCCATTACGCGCCGGGCAAAGGTGATTTGCCGGTCCAGCGCGTCGGCATTGAGCTTGGCCTTAACATCTTCGAGCGGTTGCTGCTTCGCCTGCGCGCGGAGCTGCGTCCAGAGATCGACCGTTTCCCGCGTCACCTCGAGATGAAACTGGAAGCCATAGGTCTTGTCTCCGATGCAGAACGCCTGATTGACGCAACCCTCTCGCGTCGCTAGCCGCACAGCGCCATCCGGCAGGTCAAACGTATCGCCATGCCATTGCATGATGGCGAGCCCTGGCTCTGCATCGCCGAGCAGGGGGTCGCTCGCGGCTTCGCGCGTCCATGTCTGCGGCAGGAAGCCCCACTCGTCGTAATCCATTTTGTAAACGCGCGCGCCAAAGGCGCTGGCCAGCATCTGCGCGCCGAGGCAAACGCCCATGATCGGTTTTTGTTCGTCGTGGAAGCGCCGCATCAGTGCGCGTGTCTGTCCGATGAAGGGGTAATCCACCTCGTCATAGACG
>CAZLLB010000264.1:0-3766 GCA_964560165.1 uncultured Parvibaculum sp.
AGAGCAGCATCGGAAGCTCGGCATGTTCGACGACGTTGTTGGTCGCCGACACGATGGTCACGTTACCCGTGCCGATGCGCAGTTTGAGATCGGGGCGCTGGTGAGCCGGATCGTTGATCCAGGATTCCACCGCATGGGTGACGGTCTTGATCGTCTCAGCCTTGGTGTCGGCGACGTAGATCTGGACGCCGAGCGTGAGGCAGCGCTGGTCAACGAGCAGCGTCGAGCTTGAGACGCTGGAGGTTGCCTGTGCGAGAGCCGTGGGGTCACGCGGCAGAGCGGCCCATTTCGGATTGCCCTCCTGCCACATGCTGTTGATGATCTTGGCGACGAAGGGCAGCGACACCACCGACTGCACGCCGGGAACGTTGCGCATGTCCCAGCTAAAGGTGTCGATGAAATGCAGCTTGCTGTAATCGACGCAAGCCACGTCCTTCGATTCGACAATGACGTTCATCACGTTGAGGCCGAGCTTGAAATGCTCCGCGATGTACTCGCTGTCGGTGTTGTAACGCGCATTCGGCCACAATTCGCCAGCGCCCGCATGGACGTCGCCGATCTGGCGATTACGGCTTTCATAAAGAGCGACCGCACCGAGGCAGATGCAGAAGATGATGAAGCCGAGAGCAAAGCCGGGTTTGGCAAAGCGCGCGAGATACGGCCAGAACTTGGCGCGTGTCTCCATCAGATGACGGACCTTCTCGCCATATTCCTCGCCGGGTGCGACGTAGGACACGATGAGTGGAAGCATGATGAGGTTCGAGATGATCTTGAACCCGATACCGATCGAAGCGGTGACCGAAAGCTCGCGGATCATGCCGATAGGAATGATGTAGAGCGTTCCGAAACCCGCGAGGCAGGTCAGCAGCGCCACAGAGCCGGGACGAAGCAGGAAGGTGAAGGTCGCGCGCGCGGCCTGCATCTTGTTGAGGCCCGCCGCGATTTCGGCACCCGCCATGTTGATCTGCTGCACACCATGGCTGACGCCGATGGCGAAGACGAGGAAAGGCACCAGCACCGCTAGAGGATCAAGCCCGTAGCCGATGAGATGCAAGACGCCGAATTGCCAGATAAGCGAACAGAGCGAGCAGCTCACCGTGACGATGGTGAGGAGCCAGGAGCGGCAATAGAGCCAGAGCATCAGGCACGTGAAGATGAAGGCGAGCGCGAAGAAGACGATAACCGAGCTGGCACCGGCGGCAATGTCGCCAACGAGCTTGGCGAAGCCGACGATCTTCACATCGACCTTATCGCTCACATATTTGTCGCGAATGTTCTTTTCGAGAAGGTTAGCCACCTTGAAGTAGTCGAGCGGCTTGCGCGTCTCGGGATCGATGTCGAGAAGCTCAGTGGCGATCATCGCGGACTTGAAGTCGGTCGAGACGAGGCGACCAACGAGATTGGCGCGCAGCGTGTTCTGCATCACGACCTTGATGCCTTCGGGCGTCGGGCGGAAATTCGCCGGAATGACGTCGCCCGCTTCAAGACCTTCTTCGGTGACCGCGATGTAACGTGTGTTTGGCGTCCAGAGCGAGGTGACGCGGTGGCGGGCGACGCCGGGAATGTAGAACACATCCTGCGTCGCATCGTTGAGCGTCTTGAGGAAGTCGGGCTGGAAGATGTCGCCCTTCTTGTTCTCAAGCACCACGATGATGCGATTGCCGCCGCCGAAACCCTCGGCATATTGGGCATAGGTCTCGATGAACGAGTTTCCAATGGGAAGCATTTTCTGGAAGCCGGCGGTCATGTGTAGGCCGCTGGCAAAATAGCCCATGACCACCGTGAAGATGGCCAGCAGCACCAGGATGGGTGCACGAAGGCCGAACACGATATTTTCGATACGCTGCAAAATAAAACCTCCCCTGGGGACGTACAGTCTTCACGCCGCGGCTACACCGACGATCCTGGACACTGCAATCTCGGAAACTGATGGAGCCTTGGGCTCTCTTTTTTCGATTTTTGGCTCAACGGCCTTTTAGCAGGCCCCTCTATACCTGTCTGACGAGGGATGCCACAAGATCGTCTCTTAGATTGACGCTTGGTCTTCTTACAAAATGTATGTTGTCTGAGGTGGCCCCCGCGCCGGCAGGCTGCATCCCCTTGTTTCTCTGATGCGCGCAAGCGGAGCCGCACAGGAAATATCGGCAAAAATTCCGGCGGAGATGCTGGGGTCGGCCACAGCAATCGCCAAGTGCGTATCCGTAGTCCGCATGAGCGTGGACCGGGACATGCGACGGATTGTCTCGACATATGGATGGCTTGTAGCCTCGTCCCCCGCCGCTGCCAGATGCGTGCCGACAGCCAGCGCAAAACCCGGATGAGGGCTGGCGGCAAGGGCATGGGCACTGACGGCTTGCGAGCCGAAATGCAGCATCGAGAGGAGAGCCAGAGCGAGAAGGCCGGGACCGGCGCCAAGCAGAATCGCTCCCATGCGGGCCAGGACCGAAGCCTGGACCGGAGAGCGACCGCTGGCTGCGGATCGATCCAGAAACACGAAGGGCGTCCCCACGCAAATGAGCGCGGAAGGCGCGCTCGTTGAAGCCAAATTCGTAGCATGGCGGTCGGGATTGGCACAGTAATTAATGTCGTTCTTGTCAGCATTGCGCCCATATCGCGCCGCTTTGCGATCCGCCACCGGGAGGCGTTAACCATAGTGAAGTCGCGAATATGTGAAGCGATGTGAGGCCCATGTCGTGGGGGGCCATGCCTATATCGAGGGCAACGCATTGCGCCTCCGCGGCGCGCGCCATCTTCGGGAGGAGGACACCTTGATCCGCATTGCCGCCTTTATCGGATGTCTCGCCCTGGTGATCGCCGGACCCGCAGTTGCGGCGACGCCTTTTCCGGTTGCCACATTCGCGGGCGGCTGCTTCTGGTCGATGCAGCGCCACTTCGACGATGTGGCGGGCGTCGTCTCGACACGAGCGGGCTATACGGGCGGGCCGGAGATCAATCCAGCTTATGAGCAAGTGGCACGTCAAAAGACCGGCCATGCCGAGGCGATCGAGGTGACTTACGATCCGGCGAAAACCGATTATGAAAAACTCTTAAACTCCTATTGGCATTACATCGACCCGACGGTGAAGGACGGCCAGTTCTGCGACTTCGGACACTCCTATCGCACGGCGATCTATACGCATGACGAGGCGCAGATGAAGGCAGCGCTGGCATCGAAGGCAGCGATTGAAAAATCCGGCGTGCTGGGGAGCGACCCCATCGTCACCGAAATCGTTGCGGCGGGGCCTTTCTATCCGGCGGAGGAATATCATCAGGAGTTCTACAAAAAGAACCCTGTGCACTACATGAGCTATCGTCTGGGCTGCGGCCGCGACCCGGCGCTCAGGAAAATCTGGGGCGATGCGGCAGGCAAATGAAAGGGAGCAATATGATCTCGCGACGTTTGTTTCTCGGCGGCACGGCAGGCGCGACAATCTTCACGCTGGCCGGATGGCATATTCGCGGCGACCCGACAGAAGCCGATGCGGCCGAAGCCTTTGAGGTGACGAAGACGGATGCCGAATGGCAGAAAATTCTGAGCCCGGAATCTTATGAGGTGATGCGCAACGAGGGGACGGAGCGATCCTTCTCAAGCCCGCTGAACAATGAGCACCGAAAGGGGACTTTCGTCTGCGCCGGTTGCGAGTTGCCGCTCTTCGCCTCGGAAACGAAATTTGAAAGCGGCACCGGTTGGCCGAGCTTTTATCAGCCGCTGCCCAATGCCATCGGGACAAGGACGGACAGGTCTTTGCTTTTGATGAGCCGCACG